>JANWHK010000078.1 GCA_025450395.1 Bacteroidia bacterium | reverse complement strand
CGTTGTGCGCTGTGGTGTATCTGGTGAAAATGGGTCCATAAAAAATCGACCTTGTGCCTCCAGCGGTGCCACCAGTAAAAGATGAAAGTCGCAATAAAATAAGCGATCACGCCACCCCAAATATTGTTGACATATTTGGACAGCTCAAACAGGCTGTTTCCTGAAAACCATTTTTCCCAGGTATAACCCGCCACGATGACAATAAAAAGCTGTACAAAATTAATAGCAAGCACCCTGATAGTCCATGTAGGCACTTCAGGCAGTTTCCATCCCGGGAGCAATCTTTCCAGGACAAAACAAAAAGCGAATGTTATAAAGATAATTGTTAACATGAGGTTTAGACGTGTGGGGCTTGAAATGGTTTAATCACATGCAGTCACTGCGAAACTAGCTCTTTTTAAATATGAATGGAATCCTTTTCGATAAACCAAGTGAAGAGCCGATAAATTTTGATTTCCTGAAAGAATCAAATCAAAATGGGCAATAAAAGACCCGAAAACATTCTGCATGATTCCGTAATTTCAATATTTTGTTTTTGAAAATAAAGATAATTCCCGGCCCTTTATCTGCAATTTTCAGTAAAATAAATAAAAAGTCAAACCCAATCCGGATTGCGCTTACGGATTTTCGCTTAAAGGGGTTCCGGAACTGCTCGTTTCCGTTTTTATCCCGAAAAACCTCGCTTTAGTTTTGACCCTGTTTTCCAGCGGAATCTTTTCTGCAAACCTTTTTGCAAAGGGTGAATTTGCGAAGGCGTAACCGAAAAGCCTTAAAAGAGTAGGAACCAAATTAAAACACCAAAAAAATGAAAAACCATTTTACATCACTGAAACTTGTGTCGGCTGCATTATTTGCAATTTATTGCAACGCATCCCAGGCACAAAAGATTTATGCCACACTGGGTACAGGTTATGGCTTCAGCGCCGCGCCAAACCTTTTCTCCGCATCTGATTACACATCCGACAACAACAACGGCAATTCCACCAAAACCGAAGAAAGAAAAAAAGGAAATGGTTCTTTCGGAAAAGGCATGCAGTTTACCGGAGCCCTGGGGTATCAATTCACTGAATCCATCAGTGGCGAATTAGGCCTTTCCTACCTGTCAGGCTCCAAAATAAAATCAATTTATAAATCAACCAATAACAGCAGCAGCGCAAACAGCAATTACAAATCTGAAATGATTATCCAAGGCTCTGTGTTCAGGTGCATGCCTACACTCCGTTTCACCGTAGGTGAAGGAAAAACCAAGGCGTATATGAAAGCCGGTGCCGTGATTGGCCTGACCAACAAACTTAAGACCAGCAGTTCTTCTGTCTACACATTTAACGACTTTTCAGGCCTATACAGCGACTATACTGAGAGCCAGACAGCGGGTGAATACAAAGGGAATATGTCCCTTGGGTTCACTGCGGCACTCGGATTGGTCTTTAAACTGTCAGAAAGTGTTGGGTTCTTTACAGAAGTCAACATGATCACCCAAAGCTGGGCACCCAAAAAATACAGCGTGACAAAAAGCACGTCTAATGGTGAAGACCAGCTGCCTGGCATGAAAACCGAGGACAAGGAAACAGAATTTGTCGACTCTTATACCGAGGGTGAATATCATGACGAAAATACACCAACCAAAGAATTGAAATTTCACATTCCTTTCAGCAGCATAGGACTGCAGGTTGGATTGCATTTCAATTTCTAAAAACTGGAATACTTCATATTACGAATTAAAGGACCTGAAAACTCAGGTCCTTTTTTATGATTACTGTAATGTCATTTGTCAAACAAAAGATTGCCACGGCCTTTAGGGTGTGGTAGAATAAAGCAACAAATTGTGCTTCAGCCCAAATTCAATTTATCAGTAACAATCTGAGGGGAAGCTCCTCATTGTCTAAAAATATCAAATATGTTCCGGTATCAAGTAAACCTATATTGATTGGGTTTATACCACTCTCAAGTGTCCCGCTCATCAATTCCTGGCCAGAAATATTAAATATACGATAAAATAGACTATGGTTGCTATTTAGCAAGTAAACTTCTTGAGCCCCCAAAGGAGGGTTAGGATACAACCTTGATAAGCTTCGCTTTTCGGTATGTGAAACGGATGTAACACCACTATATTCAACTGCCCCACGGTCGGAAAAAGAGCTACTGCGAACAACACCATATACATCCGTCAAGTTATTCTTGGAACTCGGCACATTGTCCTGATTCCATTTTAATTTGCTTGCCCAGACCGAATCAAAATAATGTCCATAAGCCGGACGGAAATTCTGTATTCCCGGATTAAGATTTAAAAAGGCAGTATCAGAAGTCGTATTTCCTAATTTAGTTTGCCAGGACTGCTGAATGACATTGTTAAAAGTGTAAAAGGTATTATGATCACAGTACAGATTTCCCTTTGTATTTAATTCGACATTCATTAGGGATGTATTTTGAACATCCGCGATATTCCCCCTAAAATAAAGGCTGTTATAAGTTGAGAGGGCAAAAGGGTAAGCGGTATGTGAAGCATATCCACTCAACTTGCCGTCGATTACTACGGTATTTTGCATAACAATTGCTTTATACACACCTATCTGGGGATTTGAAACACTGATTCCACCTGTTTGAGCAGTTCCGATATTTCCTGTAATCAAGTTACTATATATTTCCGTGTCAAAAGCTTTATAAACAGATATACCGTGAAATTGCGCATAGGCTTTGGATAGTGACCTGTTGCCTGTTATCCTGTTGCCCCTGATGCTATAATTGCCATAATTTCCTGCATAAATACCATACAATGACAGACCATAATATCCCGGAAAATTTGAAACATTGGAATCAATAATGTTATCATGTATTTCGCAATTTCCTGACACAGCATAGATGTTGTAATGGTACATAAAATCCGAAACATTTTTCCTTATAAGGTTCCTCTTGATTTCAATCCTTTGGTTGCTGTCCGATGCTGATGAATTTGATGAATATATGTTATACCGATAATAATATGCATGTTGGTTGTCAAATATCCGGTTTTCATTGATTTCAGTTAAGCCTGAAGGTATTTTGGATAACTCACTTGAGATGCCGTACCAACTGTATCCTCCATCACATTTTTGTATGGTATTGCCGTTAAGCCTGTATGAGCCTGAAGTTCCGGAATTGTAGAAACCGTAAAAATTGACAAGGGGAGAAGTGGAAACTGGCACGTCGCTATCATATGCATCATTGCCTATCTGGTCAAAATTCGTATTATCTATATTATGTGTCATAAACAGGTTGCGTGAAGAGTTCAGTTTTTCAAGCCTGTTATAGCTGACAGAAAAAGGATATACAGAAGACCCCTTGTTTTCCCTTGTAAAAATCCCGTTTAAATTCTGGGGACCTTCAATAGCAGTGGCAGAACCATAGGGCAAATGGTGCAGGAAATTGCTATCTATCCTTGAAGACCTTTGTGTAGAATAAGACTTAAAGGAATAGATCCCATTCAATACGGAATCGCAATTGTTCGTATCGGCATTCGTTCTTGAGATATCATTCTGTATGACATGGTTGCCATTGGTATAGGACATAAAAATCCCGCAACAGCTGAAGTTCTGAATGATGTTTTCACGTATGGTGGTATTTTGCGCCTCGTAATTGTACCTGTTTTTATCTCCATTGACAACGATACCGAAACCTGGCCCCGGACTTCCTGGATTGGTGGTGCGCATCAGGGTGCGCGAAATCGTATTATAGTTACATTTTTGGGTGGTTGCAGACATAAGAGCTGATAAAGAATCAGATATGGCTATATAGGCCCCGCTATATCTGACTTTACTCACACAATTACTGAATTCTATGATGCAGTTGCTAATGGTATTATGGCTTGCATTGTTGGTCAACCTGAAACCGAGAAGATCAGCGCTTGAAGAAGTATTCCGTATCACTACACTGTCGAATGTGAACCATGAAGCTCCATTCAAAATGATGACAGCATCCGTCACATCCATTGAGAGGTATTTCCCGTGACCTTTAATGATAACCTGGTTGATTGAAGATACGCCATTAATGGTTTGAAAACTCAGGTTGATCTGCCCTGTCAAAGTCATGTCAGTTAACACATCAACAGTTACTGGGCCTGAAACTCCATTTACCACAATGGCATTCTTGAAATCCGTCCAGGTCTGGAAGTGGGTTCCTCCGCCTGTGTTGTTAATGTCGATGGTGTAGTTCCCCTGCATAGGAAGGGAATGTAAAGGGAAATAGCAAAAACAAATAAAAAATAAAAGTGTAGTAGTTTTCATAAACAAGTTTAATTAGGGCTTTTTTAACAATAAACAATAATACTAAAAAAGTATGGAAATATCATTATCCAAGGTAAATATTTCCCTTGCCAGAATAATACTAAACCTCAAGTGATATAGAGGATTGTTTAATTGATGGATATCTCATCAATAAAAATGAATGCATCTTCTCCCCTGCCCGGATGCCATGCCGGCAATTTGCCATAGTTAAGCGCTTTTACCTTGATATAACGGTATTTTTTCTGTATATTATTGATCCCAAACTCTAGTCTTTGGGTGGTCATACTGGTATCGGCGATTTCATTTTTTACCGATCTTATTTCTTCAAAATTCACCCCATCAATTGACCCATAAAATACCACTTGAGAAGGAAATAAGATCCATGACCTTGTATCCTGCAAAAAACCAGCATTGATGGAATTGACATTTATTTCTTTTTGCAAATCAATCACCGCTTCAAAATCCTGTCCCTGGTAGCCTTGCCAGCGTCCCTTGCGCCAGTCGACATCGCCGATGAGGCCATCAATCAGGCCTTCGTCTCCGTCTGCAGTGTATTGTTTGTTATAAGTGCTGTTGAGCTTGATGCTGTAATTGTTGGGACGTTTGTAGAAATGGGCGGTGGAGATATCGGTAATATAACCTTCCCTATCAACTAACCTATTCTTTTTTTTCTCTAGCAACTCAATCCGTGCTGATATCCTGGAATTATTATAAATGTAAAACGGTTCAGTATATTTTTTCAACTCTCCACCATTTACAGAATAGTAGACTACATAATCATACCCATCTAATTTTTCATTATTGGAATAAATTTGAATCAATAGAGAATCGTTAAAAACCATTTTATTGGCTTGAATAACCGGGGCTGAATAATAAATCGGAAGATAATCATCCCCATAAAATTTAAAGGTTATTCTATCAACGATACGACTTGAAACTTCTTTTTTATTATCAAAGAAAAAGCTGTCAAACAAACTTATTCCTCTTTTATATTGCACATGACCGGGCAATACAGGATAAAACCCTAGAGCACTAAATACATACCAGGCACTCATTTGCCCACAGTCCTCATTACCGCATAAACCGTCAGGCCTATTCAGGTAAAAGTCCTTCATTACTTTTTTCAAATAGAATTTCCTTCCCTGCTCCTCTAAATAATAAATAAAACTATGGCTGGGTTCATTTCCATGAGCATACTGTCCAATTAAACCTGTAATATCAGACTGTTCTCTTCCTGTTGTCCTTGAATCCGCCTTAAATAAACTGTCCAATAATTTACTATCTCTTCCGGAACTATAAAAACTGTATTGCCATGCATTGGCCTCTGTAAAATGATTATTGACCTGGCGCGGATCAAAAGGTTCAAACCAACCACCATTCTTTCGTGGCCTTATAAAACCTGAGGAAACATCACGCATACTTCTTGACCCGGATGATAATTTTCCAAAATATTTCTCGTCTTTTATATAGCGATATTTTGTGGTATCAATATGTTTAGCAACTCTATACTTTGTAGTATCAAGATATTTTGCCATCTGACTCACACACCACATATCATAACTATACTCCAATGTCTTGCTGACACTCTCGCTTTCATCCTCCACTTCAAGGTATCCCTTCTCCCTGAACTTGTCCAGCCCAAACCTGTTGCTCATGGCTTCCGCTTTTACCGCAGGGTAAATGGCTCTTAACTCTTCCAGTGAAATCACACCATTTACATAAGCATCCAATATCACACTCACACTGTGAAACCCTATCATGCAATTGGTTTCATTGCCCCATAGTTCCCACATCGGCAGCCTGCCGCTTTGCTCGTATTGTGCCTTGAAGGTCATGATAAAATCATGGGAGCGTTTTTTGTCAATAATGTTTAACAAGGGATGCAAAGCCCTGTGTGTATCCCATAACGAGAACACCGTGTAATAATCAAAACCTTCTGCCTTGTGCACCTGCTTATCCCTGCCCCTATACCTTCCATCCACATCGTTCATAACATTCGGGTGTATCATGCAATGGTATAAGGCTGTGTAGAAATTGATCTTTTCTTCCTTCGTTCCGCCATACACCTTGATCCTGTTTAATTCCTTGTTCCAGGCTGCATTTGCATCATTTTTCACCTTCTCAAAATCCCAGTGTGGCAGTTCAGTTTGCATATTAGCCATTGCTCCATTTTCATCGACGCTGGAAAGGGAGGTCTTTATCAATACCTGTCCCGGCATTTTGGGAGCAAACCGCATGTGCAATTCAATATCTCCCTTTGCATTTTTTACCATCCTGGTTTCCATCGGCACTTTATTGACCTCAAAATAAAAATATACCAACTGGTCTTCCGCCCAGGCTTTTGACCGGCGGTAACCCGAAAATGAGGTCGGGTTGTTTTGGGTAATTTTCCCTTCAAGCAATTGATCCCTGTGGCCAAGGTCCAACGTAATCCACCCACCATTGATAACATCAAATGTATATCTTTGAAAACCTACCCGGGTAGTCGATGTTAATTCTACCTTAATTCCATTATCAAGCTTCACCTGGTAAAATCCTGCCAGTGCTATTTCATCCTTGTGAGAAAAACCAGCTGCGCGATGATTGTAAACTGTATCCTTTAAAAAATAAGTGCCTCCCCGTTCTGCAGAAGGCATAAACGCTATATCCCCATAATCACTGCAACCTGTTCCGCTGAGATGTGTATGCGAAAAGCCATAAATAATCGAATCACTATGATGATAACCGCTGCACCCGTCCCAGCTTCCATCTATCCGCGTATCAGGACTCAACTGCACCATCGCAAAGGGCAAAGTGGCACCGGGAAATGTATGTCCGTGACCACCGGTACCGATAAATGGATTGACATATTGGGTATAGTTGTTTTGTGCCTGCATTGAAGTCAATGAAAGACATACAAAAAACAATAGTTTCCTCATGATAAGATTGCCTGTTATTTTACATTTAAAAACACTTCATCAACCGGTATATTCAATTCCGGAAAACAATGGCTTTTGATGGATTCTCCTTCAAT
>JANWHK010000077.1 GCA_025450395.1 Bacteroidia bacterium | reverse complement strand
GGACAGGCAGACGCACCCAAAGGATTCCAGCATTGGCTGATCAAGCTGGACGGGGCAGATGATGCACAGTTTGGAAGTACCTCCGGTTACGGCCGGGTGGAAATGGCTTATTCCCTGATGGCAAAAGCCTCTGGCATTGAAATGATGGAATGCGAGCTGCTGGAAGAAAACGGCAGGGCCCATTTTATGACCAGGCGCTTCGACCGCATAGGCAGCAGTGAAAAGGTACATGTGCAGACCCTTTGCGGCCTGGCCCATTATGATTTCAGGGATATCAATTCCTATTCATACGAACTGGTCTTCCAGGTGATGCGCATGCTGCATTTGCCATATCCACAGGCAGAACAGCTGTACCGCCGCATGGTCTTTAACGTATTGGCCCGCAACTGCGATGACCATACAAAAAATTTCGCGTTCATGATGGACAAAAAAGGTGAATGGAAAATTACACCTGCCTATGATGTATGCCATGCTTTCAGGCCGGAAAGCACCTGGGTCAGCCAGCACGCGTTGAGCATCAACGGTAAAAGGGAAGGCATCATGAAAGAGGATCTTATGGAGGTCGCTTCGCAAATGCATATCAGGAAAGCAGAACTCATCATCGCTGAGATAAAGGATGTGGTAGCGAACTGGGAACAATATGCGGAAAAAACTTCGGTCAGCAAAAAGCTGGTAAAGGCGATCAGGGAATCGTTCGTTGGGATTTAAACCCACCCCTGGCCCCTCCCAGGAGGGGAATTTCTCCTTTATTGCGTTGCGGTTTGGTGTTCTTCGCCAACCGCCAGAAATTAAAAAAAATAATGTAGGTTTGAAACCATGAACAGGAAGCGTTTCTGGATATTGCTCATTTCATTCCATGCCTTGTTTTTCTGCAAACAATTGTTTTTTCAAAACAGCATGCTGCAGGACAGCAGGGAATACCTGTTTGCCGCGGACAACCTCATGCAACACCAAACGCTTTATGCACGGGACATCAACGATACCTTCAATGTTAACTGGCTCACCAGGCGACCTTTTTTATATCCTGCAATACTCGTTGTCATAAAATTCCTCAGCTTCGGTTCAGGCGAATTGTTCTTCATTATACTTTACCTGTTGCAGAATCTCGTGAGCTTATTATGCATATGGCTTGTCTTGAAAACGGCCGGTAAATATGTGAGCCGTATCAACTACACCCATGCTGTACTGTTTTTGTTGCTGAGTGTCTCACAGGTGATTTACACCAACCTTGTGATGAGTGAGATCTGGCTGCAATTGTGCATGGTCGCCATAGTCCATATCCTGCTGATGTATCCGCTCAACACCAGGCATATTATTTACATCGGACTTCTCCTGATCGCGGGCATGTCGCTGAAACCTGTTTTGATATTTACCATTTTTTGTTTCCCTTTGTATTACGTGGCAAGGTCATTCAGGGCCATTCAATTCAAGCACCTGGCGTTGACTTTATTGCCCCTGTGTTTTTATTTTTCCATGTGCAAGATCAATCAAGAGCGAACCGGGTATTTTCATTATTCATCTATCAGCAATTTCAACCTGCTGCATTATAATGCGTATTCTGTATTACTGAATAAATATGGCACACAGAAGGCGGATTCAATAGTCGACCAGATTAAACTTGATGCACAAACGCAGGGTGATTATGCGGCTCAGCAAAACTATATCCGTAAAGCCGCCAGCGCTCAAATTGGAGATCACCTCGCTTTATATACCTGGCTGCATGTGCGAGGTGCCATGTTTTGCCTGATGGATCCGGGAAGATTTGATTTTACGCAGTTCTTCAATTTACCGCATACGCAGAACCTGGTTTATGAAACGAATAAGGAAGGCGCATTCAAAAACATTGTACGATCCTTTTTAAATCCGCTTGGAATTTTATTGGGCTGTTTAATGCTTTTTAACCTTTTCAAGGTCTATGTCATGGCCAGGTTCGCTTTTTCGAAAACCATAGGCCTGGGTATTAAACTCATCATCTTGTTTTTCCCGCTTTATATCCTGTTTTTTACAGGACCGATAGGAAGCAGCCGGTTTTATATGCCTTTCATTCCGCTGGTGCTTTTGATGTTTTTGATGACTGCGAGTGGGAAGGAAGGCAATTCTGCAGTGTGATTTAGAACCACTGGATTCGTTTCTACGATTGAAAGATGGCCACATTCTGCTCAAAGCAGCAGAACTCGCCATGACCGTGTTCTTTAGAAATACTCCGTTTGTTTCCTGTACGCTTTTACTATTCCCCTGTTCCCCACATCGTATGTCGTATGTCGTACATCGTACATTTACTTCGCATTCTCCACTTTATCAAAATCAATCGAATCAAACACCTTGTTCCTATACACCTCGGGCAATAATTTCAATTGCTCTACGGTATGGGCATCCGTTCCCAGGAAATGGTAATAACCGTTCTTCACCATCCATTGCGCAAGTTTCTTTACCTGTGGAGAATAATACCCGATAAGCGATAACAGGTTGATCTGCAGCTTGAGTCCCTGTTGCATCAGCTGTTCAACTTCAGCATAGTTCTGGTGCAGGTAGACATAACGTTCAGGATGTGCAAACACAGGTGTATAACCTTTGGTCTTCAACTCAAATACGAGCTTGTTGAAAAACATGGGCCTGTTCATGAAGGAGGTTTCTATCAGGAGATGCTTGCCGTGAAAGGTCAGCAATTCTTCATTGTTATCGACCTTTTCAAGGAACATTTCATCCATATAATATTCGGCCGCAAACTGGATTTCCAGGTTTATCCTGTGCTCTTTCAATGCTTTGTTCAATGCATCGGCCTTTTCCTGTATGATGGTCCTGTTATTCGGATAATAATCGGCCATGATGTGTGGTGTTGCTACCAGTTTATGATACCCGTTGTCAACAAACTGCCTGGCCATTTCCAATGAGTATTCAATGGTTTTGGAACCATCGTCAATACCAAAAAGGATATGGTTGTGCATGTCCCATTTCAACGGGTTGCCGGAGGTCTTTTTTTTAGGGAACAAACTATTGAACAAGCCCATTTAAATCTATTTTTTAAACCACTTGTTGTACCATTTCTTATGGTCCTTTTCATCTTCATAATACCCGTAACCGTAACCATAGCCATAGCCATATTTGTTGCCATAGGTATTATGACTGTTCACATCATTGATGATCACCGACAGGTTGGTATAGTTCTTACTTCTGTAAAGATTATTGATGCTGGATATGACATGTTGTTTTGTATAGCCTGACCTTACAACATAAATGGACAGGTCACATTTCTTGAATACATTATTTGCGTCCGTCACCAGTCCGATAGGCGGATTATCCGCCATGATGTAGTCATATTCAAGGAACAGACTGTCGATGAGGTCGTCAAAATCCTTCTTTAACAATAGTTCATTGGGATTGGGCGGTATCGGACCTGCAGGGATAATATCCAGGTTAGACAAAGGTGATTTCTTGATTGCATCCCTCCATTTGGACATTCCTGAGAGAATAGAACTCATGCCGATACTGTTGTCGACATTAAAACCAACGTGTATCTTTGGTTTTCTCATATCCAGGTCAAGAATCACAACCTTTTTACCGGTAAGGGCCAGGATGGCGGCATAATTAATCGCAAAAAATGTTTTTCCTTCTCCACTGATAGTGGATGTGACACCTATGATCTGCTTTGATTTTTTCGGCAGCATGAAATCAGAATTGGTCCTGATGGAACGCAAGGACTCACTGATGGAAGATTTCGGATTTTTATCGACCACCAGAATGGATGCAGCCATTTTCTTTTTATAAGTCGGTATGGAACCCAGGATAGGTGCCAGCAATTTATTCTCGATCTGTTTCTGGCTGTAGATCACATTCATCAAAAGGTATTTGATCAAAAGGAAGGCTATGACCGGAATGATGCCTACCAGCAGGAACAATATCCATACTTTCTGTACATTCGGTGATATCGGTGTCAGGGAGGCGCTGGCTTCTGACAGTATGGTAAACTCCGGAACTGTACCTGCCTTTGATATCTGGTATTCGATCTGCTTTTCGATAAGGCTCAGGTAAAATTTCTCGTACAGGTCGTTAAACCTCTTCAGCCTGTTAAACTCCGTTTCCTTGGTGGGAAGGGTTGAAAAATTAGCGTTCAGCTCACCGATCTTTTTATCAATGATGGCCATTTGCTCAGCAATGAATTTCTTGTTTTCAGTAATATAACTCAGCAATTGGGATTTGAGATTGGAAATTTCAAGCTCGATGGTCCTGAAAGGAATGGTTTTTTCTTTATTTGATATTTTAAGTATTTCCTTCTTTTTGTATTGGTCATTCAGCAGGTTGATCTTATCCGCTACCTGTATATTATCGACACCGAAAACCAGGGGAACAATATTATTCTTGCTTGCATCATTCTGGATAAAGGCAAGTATATCATCGTATGATTTTGACGATCTTGATATTTCTGTCCGCGTTTTTTCAAGTTCTGCCAATTGTTGGGCTATCGCTGAAAATTCGGCATTGGGGGATAATGAGCCCGTCTTGGATGCAAAGTTTTCCAATTGCCCTTCGTATTCCTCAAGTTTTAACGCTGTCTTGTCAATCTGCGTTTCAATGAACATCAAGGTTTGTTCCTGTGATTTCTGTTTTTTCTCGATGGACTGTTTCAGGTAAATTGTATCATAGGAATTGACAATATCAATACATTTCTTCCGGTTGAAATCTGTAAAGGAAATGGAAATGGTCCTTGCCTCCGTGCTTGATGCCTCCACTGTCAGGTTGCTCAAAAGGAAGGATATGAGCGAGCCCTTGCTGTTCACCCTGAAATAATATTCCGTCTGTTCATTTTTATTGCCGGCATCCGAATTCCACTGTATGGCAAACTTAAAATCGCCTAAAGTGATAATATCCGCAACCTTATAGGTACGCGCCTCATTTTCCTTTGCTCCCTTTTCGAAGAGCTTAAACTGGTAGTTATCGATAAAAACCACCATAAAATCCTTGTCATACAATGTATGCCGGGCCTCTGACAATACAACCACCTTAAATGGAGAAGTCTTATAGATTTCTGTGGTAAGGATATTCCCGACTGCAAAATAGGAAATATTCAGGTCCAGGATGTTCAATACATCATTCGCGACGAGCGGTGACTTGATCAATTCGATCTCACCGACCAGGTTATCGCTTTGTATGGTGGAGATGGTGGCAAGGCCTATATTGGAAGCTTCCTTTTGTATTTCCAGCTTGATAAGTGAACTCGCGCTGTATACCGGTTTTGAATATTTTAAATAATAATATCCGCAGATGATAGATACAATGATCGAAATAGGGATCCATATCCAGTATTTTTTAAGTATCAGTACCAGTTTTTCAAGCTCAAAGCCTTCTTCCGTGCTGACCTTATTATCAATTTTTAAATTTTCTGAATCAAAATCTGACATAATTATTTGGCTAAGCTATTGATTAATACGGTAAGCGTTAAAAACACCTGTATGATGTTCACGACATATAAATTATCCCTCACACCTTCAGCCACCGGTCTTCTCACCGGCTCTACATAGATGATGTCATCAGGCTTCAGGTTCACTATCGATTTTTTCATGTCACTCATGGTCCGCAAATTGACAATGGTAAATTCCGGATTCTTGAGATCCCCGCGAATGATCTTGATATTATATCCCTTTGAATTGTTATCCAGTCCGCCATATATAGCGAGGGCTTCCAGCAGGTTCATGTTTGAAGTATAAGCAACTATCCTTCCTGTACCACCTACCAGCATAATGATCTTCTTGTTGATCACCTTGGATATTACATACACGTCGTTGTAATACGATTCATATTTGATGGATAAAATACTGTCCAGTTCCGAGACCTTAAGTCCCACTACAGACATTTTTCCTATCACAGGAAAAAAACAAATGCCTGTTTCCAGGACTTCATAAGTAGGTTTTTCAACAGAATTAGCATTGGCATCTCCAAAAGAAGCGGTCTTGACCAGGTTCCCTGAGGGGTCAATAATTGCCTCACCCAGATTCGTAAAGATGGAAAACTGTATCTTGTCTCCTACCTTGATAGGCGATTCAATCATGGCTTTGTTATAAGTGGCTTGCCAGTTGATCTCTTCTTCTTCAGCCTTCAGGATGATATTGGAAGTATATGATTTACATCCGGTGAAAATCAGGCCGATCAGGCAAACCAGGTATACATTTGTTTTTTTACTCATTGTGTTTTTAAATTTTTTGTTTATTTTTTTATCAATCCCAATAAATAATTTCCATACCCGCTCTTGGTCAATGGATGAGCGATTTTCTCCAGCTGTGCATCATTGATGAATTTCATGCGCCACGCCACTTCCTCAATACTGCCTATCTTTAATCCCTGTCTTTCCTCTATCACCTGCACAAACTGGCCCGCCTGCATCAGGCTGTTAAATGTCCCGGTATCGAGCCAGGCCGTACCTCTCTGCAATATTCCTACCTTTAACTTACCCCTTCTGAGGTATTCCTTATTGATGTCGGTGATCTCATATTCACCCCTTGGCGAGGGTTCAAGATTTTTGGCAATTTCCACTACCAGGTTGTCATAAAAATACAAGCCCGGTACTGCGTAGTTTGATTTAGGGTTGGCCGGTTTTTCTTCAATGCTGATGGCATGGTTGTCATCATCAAATTCCACTACTCCATATCGCTCCGGGTCACTCACATGGTAGGCATAAATGACGCCGCCATCCGGATTGTTGTTTTCCTGTAACAGGCTCTGCAATGAAGACCCGAAGAATATATTATCACCGAGTATCAACGCTACTTTTTCCTTGCCTATAAATTCTTCTCCGATTACGAAGGCCTGGGCAAGGCCATTCGGGACCTCCTGTTCAGCATATGTAAACTCACAACCCAGGCTTCTGCCATCTCCCAGCAGCTTTTTAAACTGTGGCAGGTCATGCGGGGTCGAAATGATTAATATCTCCCTTATCCCTGCCATCATCAAAGTGGACAGCGGATAATATATCATGGGTTTGTCGTATACCGGCATCATCTGTTTACTCACTGCCAGTGTCAATGGATGTAACCGTGTGCCGCTTCCTCCCGCCAATATGATTCCTTTCATTGTTCTTGTTTCTATCTGTTGATGTACATGCTCTGGTAATATTTCTGGTAGGCTCCGCTCGTCACGTTGTTCAGCCAGTCCTGGTTCGACAGGTACCAGTCCACGGTCTTTTCAAGTCCCTGTTCAAAGGTCACTGAAGGCTGCCACTGCAGCTCCGACATCAATTTCCCTGAATCGATGGCATACCTGAAATCGTGACCCGCGCGATCCGTTACAAAGGTGATCAGCTTTTCAGACTCTCCCTCCTGGCGACTGAGTTTACGGTCCATCAGCCTGCATAAAAATATGACCAGTTCAATATTTTTCCATTCATTGTTTCCGCCAATATTATAAGTCTCTCCCATTCTGCCCATGTGAAATATCATATCAATCGCCCTGGCATGGTCCTCCACAAATAACCAGTCCCTCACATTTTCGCCTTTACCGTAAACCGGCAAGGGATTATTGTTCATGATATTATTGATCATCAGGGGAATCAGTTTTTCCGGGAAATGGTGTGAACCATAGTTGTTGCTGCAATTGGATATCTTGACAGGCAAACCGTAGGTATGATGATACGCTCTTACAAAATGATCGCTTGAAGCTTTAGAAGCGGAATAGGGTGAGTTCGGGCTGTAGGGCGTAGTCTCCGTAAACTTTCCATGGTCTCCCAATTCGCCATATACTTCATCTGTGCTGACATGGTAAAATAGCCTGTCAGTATATTGTCCGTTCCATATCAGCCGGGCAGCATTCAGCAGGTTAACTGTTCCCAGTACATTGGTGACTACAAATTCCAACGGATTGGAGATGGACCTGTCAACATGTGATTCCGCGGCGAGGTGTATGATGCCGTCAAATTTAATTTCCTGGAACAGGTGCGTTATAAAATCAGCATCCGTTATATCTCCCTTTATAAATGTATAGTTTTCCTTCTTCTCTATATCCTTGAGATTTTCAAGGTTCCCTGCATAAGTCAGTTTATCCAGGTTGAAAACCTGGTAGTCGGGATAATTATTCACAAATCTCCTGACAACATGAGAGCCAATAAAACCGGCTCCCCCCGTAATTAATATTTTTTTTCTTTCCACTATTGTAAATCAGCTAAATACATATCAAAAATCAACACTGCATGCGGTGGGATAATACCCGGATATCCCTTGGCACCATATGCCAGGTAGGCCGGTATGATGACCCTCACCTTCATCTCCTTGTTCATTAAAGGCAACATTTGTTGCCAGCCTGCTATGACACTTGCACCGGTCACAGGCAATACATAGGGTTCAAATCTCCCGAAATTACCGTCAAATTTACTGCCATCCATCAGGTATCCGGCATAATAAACTGAGGCGGTATCACCGGCAGCAGCCTTTCTGTTTGGATTTCCTTTTGCTATCACTATATATTTCAGGCCTGTTTTCAGGGTGATGGTATCTTTTCCCTTGCCACTGTAAGGTGTGTATGCGATTGGTGAGAACACTTTCAAGAGCTCCACTTCAAATACCAGTATGGAATTGGGAGGAATATTACCCATATCCTGATCACCATAACCCAGGGTTGGAGGTATGATCAGTGTAGCGGATTCTCCCTCGCGCATATACCTGAAACCTTCATCCCATCCTTCTATCACTTCATGGTTGCCGATGATAAATCCGAAGGGCCGGTTCCCGTCTTTTGAACTATCGAATTTTTTGCCATTGGTCAATGTGCCTGTATAATGTGCTTTCACTTTGTCACCCTTGGTTACCTTTTTCCCGGTCGGGTTCTTCCTGGTGATTACATATCTCAAACCTGATGGAGTCGTGATGGTATCATTTGTATTTTGAACAGTCTTTTTGACAGCAGGTTTTTTTTTGGCCACGGGAGTTTTCTGCGCTGTCAGTATCCCTGTGAAGGTGATGATGCTTAGTGCCAGAAATAAGGTTCTCAGTCTCATTTTATCTATTCTACTTTTAATACGTTCAATTCATAGATGAGTGTTGAAAACGGCGGTATCATTCCCTCCACGCCCTTGGCCCCGAAAGCCAGGTCATAAGGGAGAATAAAGGTGGCCTTTTCACCTTCCCTCATCTTCATCAACATCTCGTACATGCCAATCGGCTGGAATTGTTCTCTTGAAACCTTCACAGTCTGCGGTTGTCCCATGGTATAGGAATTATAAAACTCAGTGCCATCCATCAATTTACCTATAAAATGAAACTTCACGACACCACCTTCCCTAACCATCCTGACACTGTCCGGCATTTTCTGGTGAAACTGCATTCTCAGGCCGGTCGCTGAATCCAGTTGCATGGTCAGGCCGTTTTTGCGTGTATAGGTGATGATGTTATTGATCTCTTCATTCCACCTGGCGATCTTTTCTACATTGATGAGGCTGTCCACCTGGTACTTGGTCAGGCGCCTGTCCATTTTAATTGTAAACTTCAGGTCAGTTCCCCGCTTTACATAATCCGGCAAGGCCATTTCCTGTCTTGTGATGAGATAAAAGGAATCCGCACTGATCAGGAATTGCGCACTGTCACCTTCGGACATGATGCTCAATGCTTCCATGATGTCACCGCCCTTATGTGTTGGCTGAGACAGGAGTATACGGTCGGGTGTCTTCCCGAATATGGAAAGAATGGTGGAATCCTCCGAATTATTGATACTGTAATAACACTGCACGTATTCACCTATATCCGGCAAATCCTTGATGGGGCTTTGTTTCAGGAATTTATACCTCAGGCCACTTTCGGTTTTTGAAAAATTGGTGCAGCCCCCCATTAAAATGAGTATCCCTGATAAAAAAAATAAACTTATGTTACGCATTTAATTCCTCCTTGTATTGTTTTAAAACTTCCTTGAATTCGGCAATGGTATCTTCAAACGACACCAGACTGCTTCCACCGGCCGCATGAAAATGCCCGCCACCGTTGAAATGATTCATGGCAAAATTATTTGCCGCAAAATTGCCCTTGCTCCTGAAACTCATCTTTACAATTTTTGAACGGTCGATGATCAACACGGCAAATTTAATACCTTCTATGCTTAATCCATAATTTACAAGACCTTCTGTATCCCCAGTAATCACGTCGTATTCCTTCAGTTCATGTTTATTGATGGTGATAAGGGCTGTGGAATATTCCCTCAAAACCTCCATTTTTTGACTGATGGCATACCCGATAAAACGCACCCTGTTCTCGGTATAACTGTCAAACACCAGGTCGTGTATGGCGACATGGTCGATGCCAAAATCCATCAGTTCCGCAGCGATGACATGTGTGCGGCTGCTGCAGTTGCTGTACCTGAAGGAGCCTGTATCTGTGACTATGCCTGTGTATAAACACGCGGCGATATCCTTGTCTATATTGGCTTTAAGACCCAGGTCGGCGATGAATCGGTATACCAGTTCGCACGTACTGCTGGCCTTGTCGTCCCAATAGGTGAAATTTTCAAATCCCTGCGGGAACTGGTGATGGTCTATCAATATTTTCACGGCCTTGCTCTTGCTGACCACGTCACCATATTCATTGATCCTGGAAAGATGGTTGAAGTCGAGACAAAAAATAAAATCCGCTTCTTCCGTGATGGTTTTGCTGCGGGTTTCATTTCCTTCAAAAACAACTGCTTCCTTGCTGCCTTTCATCCAGTGAAGGAAGGATGCAAAATCTGTAGGGGAAATAAATGTAGCGTTGAGGCCTAAGGTTTTAAGAAAAAGCCATAAGCCAAGGCTGGAACCCATCGCGTCTGCATCGGGCTTGTGATGCGTGGTGATCACTATCTTAGCATCCTTTTTTTCCTGTATTGCCGTTAAAATTTCCTGCGCTGAATGTAATACCATGAGAATAAGCTACAAAGATGCTTATTTTCTTGCATAATTGATGAAAAATTTTCGCCTTAGGGGGTGGTTTTGTTCGACCAAAGCGTAAAATGACAATTAAACAAGTCAAATTGAGCTGACAAAACGCTATTGAATCTTGATGAATTCAAATTTGGGATTTCCGACAACTCCAAGATTGCTATAATAATCCAGGAACCTGAGTTTGTAATAATTTCCGTCAGTATCCTTGATAATGAAGGTTAGTTTGGGCGCGATAATATAGGTTCCACCACCGCCACCGGGACTTGTCCACGTTTTCCAGTCATACCCAATACCATTCATGTTGGTAATGAAATTGTATTTATTGATAGAATTCTTGTCAATAGCATCAAAAGAGTTCATAGCGGAATCCCTGGCCACTTCCACTTTGTTGCTATTGCTCAGGACTCCTGTAATGGGTCCATAAAATCCGCCATACATCCACTGTTTGTATCTTGTAAAGACAAAGTCCCAGGTATGTTTGTCCGGTTCAGTATTTTCCAATATTCTGCCGGTATCGGCCAATGAATAATAAGTAAAGTTCTGGTTTGGATCTTTTGGTATTTTTCTCTTTTGACCTGAAATGATCGTATCGCCATTTTTATCAACCAAATCGGTTATGACGACGGAATAGGAATCGTCATCTACATCCAGGATTTGAATCCGTTTAAACCTGGCATATCCTGTATTATATCTTAATTCAAGTACATATATACCATACCCTGTATCATTACGTATTATCTCATTATATGATTGCCAGTCACCCATGGCAGATTTAGAAGCTATTCCTTCTGGAGGTTCCAGAAGTTCAGCATAATTTTTAAAATCATTTGTATCCACCGCGGCTGGTTCATTTAAATGCTTCAATCCGATTCTCCTGACCACCATATTCTTAGCCGTATTAATGTAAACCCCATATCCATCCTTGGAAGCCTCAAAACGGATATCCCAATCCGCCCGTTTCCTTTCCTGGTAAGTATTGGTGCTGAGATCAAAAAACACGTCCTTTTCATAGCCCGGACCAAGATAAAACGAGGCGAGCTCAGAATCTCCATTCGGCAAAACGATAGGCTCCTCTTTCTTAAAACAGGAACTCAGGCTGAAAATTAATAACAATATAATGGCTGCTTGTTTCAAAAGATCAACAATGTTAGATTTCAAGCCGGCCAGGCGTCAGCAGACCTACTTGATACGTATGAATTCAAATTTGGGATACCCGGGAATACCTAAGTCATTATTATAATCCAGGAACCTGAGTTTGTAAAAATATCCATCGGTATCCCTGATGATATAGGTGACCTTAGGTGTGATGCTATAGGCTCCAACCGGTCCCTGGGCATGGGTTTTCCAGTCATACCCTATCCCGTTCCTGTTTTTTGTAAATTGGTATTTGCTGACAGTGCTTGCATCGATGTCATCAAAAGCGGTCATGGCTGAATCGCGCGCTACCTCTACATTGTTGGTGTTGCTCAGAACGCCTGACACCGTATATGGGAATGGCTGGTTGTTAGGGAGTACATTGTAAAAAATATGCTTGTACCTTGTAAAGGCAAAATCCCAGGTAGTTTTATCCGGTTCAGCATTCTCTACTACCCTTCCACCATTTGCAAAAGAATAATAGGTGAAATTCTGATTTGGATCTTTCGGTATCTGCAGGGTTTCTCCCCATGTCACAGGTTTATTGTCTTTATACAGGTCCGTTATTCTTACATAAAAAGAAGTATCATCCTCCGCCTGTATCTGGATCCGCTTGTATCTGTCATTCCCGGTATTATTCTTGAACTCGATGACATAAATGCCATCCAGGACCTGTGATCCTGTGGTTTTGTAGCCACGCCAGTCGCCCATAGCAGCCAGATCAGCCCTGCCTTCCGGGGGATCTATCAATTCAGGTTTTGACTTAAAATAATTGGTGTCAACTGCCTTAAATTCAGTTAAATTAACAATATCGATTTTCCTGACCACCATTTCCTTGCCTGTATTGATAAATACGCCGTAACCATCTTTAGAGGCATCAAAACAGATATCCCAATCCGCCCATTGCCTTTCCTGGAACGTATTGGTTCCAAGGTCAAAAAATACTTCCTTTTCATAATTTGCGCCCAGTGATATAGTCGCAATCTCTGAATCGCCAATTGGTAAAACGATGGCATCCTCTTTCTTAAAACAGGAACTCAGGCCTAGAAGCAGCAGGAGCGATATGATAAAACCTTGTTTCAAAATTATATATTGATATTTATTTGTGTAAAAAATGAACGGCCAATGGATATCGGTACGCTGTTAGAGCCACCACTGTGGAATGAATTGGTAACATTCGTCGAGTTGATATTGCTCACGCCAAGTATATTCTTGCAGCCGATGGTCAGGTTCAATTTCCTGTTCATCAATGGCTGGTTGATGGTAAAGTCGAGTAAATGGTATCCCTCTGTATAGGTATTCACAAGGTTCCTTGTCTGATCGAGTGCATATCCGTAAATACTGCCATTGTATTTGTGGAAGATGGAAAAAGTAGTTGGCGGTATTTCCTTGTTTTTCATGGCATATGAAAGTTGGGTCCTGAATTCAGGTGTATAAAAATACTGGCTCTTACCCACCTGCTCGAATGCATTGTTGTAAATGCCGGTATAAGAAGCACCAACACTCAACCTGACAGCCTTGTAATATCCTTCAATATTCAGGTTGACGCCCCTTGACTTGAAATTGTCAATATTGGCGTATGTGTACTCCAGTGCATTGGGATTGACGGACACCAGCGCTATCTGGTTGTAAATATGATTGAAATAATAACTGTTATCAATATAAAAGACCAGGTTCTTGTTGAACTTCATCTTGTACTTGATGGCGATATTATGGTTATTTGACAATTCCGATTTCAAATCGGGATTACCCTTGATATTGTGGTTGTAATCGACAAAATACAGGTACAGTTCCTTCAATGCCGGAGCCCTGAATCCCCTGCCATAGGCATACCTGAAGGTCAGGTTCTTTATGCCTGCGTACAACACTTGTATAGAAGGAATAAAAGGAGCTGAATATTTGGTGTTGTAGGTAGCCCTGAATCCGGGTTTAATACTCAGGATTTTGAGGGGCTTGTCTTTTGAAGCATTGCTCTTCTTGCCGGGCACACTGATCTCGGCACAGGCGAACAGGGCATAATCATTCATCCTTCCCTTGTCCGCCTCTATCTTGGTACCGAAGGCACTGTTGATATTGATATCATAACCTACCTGGTAATTGAAATAGTTTTTAAGTAAATGTTTATCATTCAGCATATTGGCATAACTTCCCCTGCTCATGACGGTCAGGAAGGAATTTGTGCTGTTCAGGGCCGGATTCGGAACTATCGCCATATCTTCTCTTTTGGTCAGGTCTTTCCTGTAGGTCAGTTTATCACGTGTATAATAGCTGAAGGATGTCAGTATATTCCAGTAGGATGTCTTGTTGATCTTGTAATCCAGGTTCAGGGAGTTGATAATCCTGTTGGTGTAATAATACTCGTCATAGGCATAAGCTTCCAGGTGGTTGATTACCGGGTTGCCCCTGTTCTCTATCTTTTCATTGAATATATCTGTCTTGAATCTCAGTTTGAGTTTGCCTGTATCGGTCTGTTTTGAAATGCTGAAACTGCCAAACACCTGTTGTTTGGGTTTCCAGTACATCACCCTTGAATCCGGATCCGGTGAATAACCCGCGAAAAAATTCCTGTTCAGGCTGGCTCCAAAATCAATGTCCTTCAGTTTGACGATACCGCCAGCCCCAAAATTATATTGTTTGGTGGTTTCATAATACGCCTTCGCAAAACCCATGGCCGGTTTATCCATCGTGATCTTTTTCGAGATCAGGTTAATCACGCCTCCAAGCGCATCCGTGCCATAAATGACCGAAAGGGGTCCCTCAATGATCTCTATACGTTCAATATTTGTCAGGTTGATCTGACCCAGGTCTATATTACCATTTTCCCTGCCTGTTAGCGGCACGCCATCAAGAAGTATCTTGACATTCTGCCCGCTGATTCCCTGCAGGCTCAGTGAGCTTCCGAGTATATTGTCATTGCCTATCCTTATGTTGAGTTCCTTGGAAAGCACGTCCTTCAGGTTGACCGCTCCCTGTCTTTCTATGGTTTTGGCAGTAATCACCTTGACGTTGTGCACGGTCTGGCTGGCAGGTGTCGGTTCTGTAACACCGGTGACAATAACGGAATTCATGACGGAAGTATCATCAGTTTGCGAAAAGGCAATACCCTGAAAGGATATTGCCATTGCGATAAAAAGATATTTCCTGATCGTGTTCAAAGTTATTCCTTGATAATCCGACGGTGATATACACCTTCGCTTGTTTGTACCGTTATGACATATATGCCGTTAGCAAGACCACTGATATCTATCGTACCGGCACCATTGTTTGTATAGACTGTCTTTCCCTGCATATCCACAAAAGTAATGCCACTGATAACCATATCCGATTCAACTGAAAGAAGTCCGTTATTCGGGTTCGGGTAAACGTTGAAAGCATATTTTGCATCAATGTCGCTGATACCTGTTGTGGCCTCATACATATTGAACCTGGATTTGCCGGCAGATCCACCTTGGTAAGACAAGAAAGTCATTTCATAGATTTTACCGTTCTGGGCATGTACAAAATACACATTGCTGTCTCTCATGTCATAAGTAAATGACATATTCAGCATCTTCCAGTCGTGACCCATGGCAGAAATGCTTGGATCAACTGCAGATGTCCTGTTAGTCAGCCAAACGTCGCTGCATCTTTTTCCGATATTCTGTTCTACTTTAACAGCAGGATTGCTCAGGACACCGGTAACAGGAGATAAGCCGCTACCTTGCGGTGTAACAGCATAAGTCACATATTTGGTCCACAATAGGTCCCAGCTCGATTTAACAGGCTCCCTGTCAATCACTAACTTATTTAATACATCATAATAAACGAACAGCTTGTTAGTATATGACTTTTTGTTGATTGTCAAATAGCTGGAATCTGAATTGTCTACATTGGAAATGACAACATTCCATATGGTATCGTAATCAAGTGACTTGATAAATACTTTTTTGTACCATCCGGCAGTTTTATTGTACAGGACAAATACATTGTTGCCTGTTACATTATGAGATGTCATGCTATAATTGCCCCAGATAAAATTAAGAATATCCGATGATTTATATCCCGATGTAAATGCACTCAGGTTCCATGTGCTGTCAGAGTCGAGTAATTGTGGCAAAGCGTATAGCCCGGTGGTATCGATGGCCCTCCAATTCGCTGCATTGGCGCCGTTGAGCTTTTTCAAAACAGTGCCTGGAATGCCGCCGCTGTTGACCCTTATGGCCACACCGTTGGCATAATTACCATTAGGAAAGTCAGTGCCCGTCACTGAAAACGCCATGTGCCAGTTGTTGTTAAGCACTGTGGCGACAGTATGATTTGTAAAACTGTAGAAAACATCATTGGGTGTCAGCCCCCCACCCATCGATGTGCTGTCATTGACAGGACACTGGGCATTGGCAGAAAATCCGAAAGCTGTTAAAATTAAAGTCAGGGTAAGTATTTTTTTCATGTTATAATATTGAATTGATTAAGTTGGCAAAGGTACAAAATATCAGGTTTTCTTCCATACGATTTTACATTATGTTTATATTATGACATAAATATGACAGACTCCGCGTCATTCCTTGCTTTCAAATATATATCCCACACCCCTGATAGCGTTAAAATACTTGGGGTTTTTGGGGTCTATTTCAAAATACTTCCTGAATGATAAAATAAAGTTATCAATGGTCCTGGTGGAAGGGTAAACCGAGTATCCCCAGACAGTCTGTAAAATCTTCTCCCTGCTCACCACTTCATTTTTGTGTTCTATCAGCAATTTCAGCAGCAGCACTTCTTTTTTGGTGAGACTGTAATTCCCGTTGATGCCGTCGGCTTCGTGTTTCTCAAAATTGATGTGATTGCCACCGAATGAGAATTCCCTCAGCCCGTAATTCGCATTGGCAACCGTCACGCCTTTCCTGTTCAGCAGGTTATTGACGCGCAACTGCAATTCCTCGAGGTTAAAGGGTTTTGTAAGGTAATCGTCCGCCCCTTTCTTAAGTCCCGCGATACGGTCCTCCACCCTGTTCTTGGCCGACAGGAAAAGGATTGGCACTTCCTGGTTTTTCAGCCTGATATTTTCACAGACATTCAGCCCGTCTATGCCGGGGATCATGATATCCAGTATCACCAGGTCAAACTGTTCATCCTTGAACTTCTGCACGGCACTTGTGCCGTCCTTGACCCCGACCACCTTGTTTCCGTCCATTTCCAGGTTGAGTTTCAGCAGGTCATGGAGGCTGGATTCATCTTCTACCAATAGGATTCTTTTGCTCATAATGTTTAGTTTTTACTTAGTTTTTAAAGATAATATTAAATGTAGTGCCGTTAGGTTTATTGCTTTCTGCAGTGATATTGGCCCGGTGTGAGGACAGGATTTGCTTGACCAGGAATAATCCCAGGCCGGTCCCCTTGGATTCCCTTGTATTCTCGTCTCCTATCCTGTAAAATTTCTTGAAAATGGTTTTGTGTTCCTTCGGATTCATTCCCTTGCCATTATCCGATATCGATATCACGAACTGCCCGTTGACCTGCGAGTAGGTCACGGTAATCTCCGACTCATTGCCGGCGTACTTGATGGCATTCTGGAACAGGTTGCTGAATACAAGGCGCAAGGACACTTCATCGCCGACTATTGTCCTTGGTTCTTCGGTAAATATGAATTTCCCGGTAAAATAAGGTTCCACAAGCAAGAGGTCAGCTGTTCTCTGTATCACCTCCGTGACATCCACATGGCCCATGCTGAACTGGTAACTGTTGCCGTCAATGCGTGTAGCCAATAAGACATTGTCAAGAAGTTCGTTCAGCCTGTCGGAGTTGTTAACGGTTTGCTGTATCAGGTGCTGTTGCGTTTTTTCATCCATCTTCCTTTGTAACAATGTCTGGGCACTCAACTTGATGGCGGTAAGCGGTGTCTTGAATTCGTGCGTGATGGACAAAAGGAAATTATTCTGCATCTTATTCAGGTTCAGTAGCGATTCAAGTCGCCTGAAAACCCATACCACACCTGATATCACCAGTATGGTAAAAAAAATGACTTCCGAATAAAACGCCCTCTGCTTTTTAACAAAGTTCCGTTCTATGACCTTGAATTCCGATTCGTGTATATTAATGGCTATCATGTGGAACAGTGTGCCGGTGGTATCTACCACCGAAATATTTGTCTTGATGCCGAAACTTCTGTTCAGGTCGTTGTGGAGGCTGATGACGTCTTTCTGGTATTGCAGGTAAGTCCGGTATGGTGAAATGGATTTGTCTTTGTGCCTGAAGTCAATTAATTCCGTGATCTTGTTCTGTATCACCTGGGCGTTTAATCTCAGGTTGTTATATTCCAGCTTGTATTCCTTCTTTGCATAATGGATGAAGGAATACAACCACCAACCAAACACGGCCATGATATAGATGATGATGAAAACTAAAAACAATCTTAACCTCAAAACTTAATATATTTGTCGACTTCAAAGATAACTCTATTTTTTTTAAGGGATTATGCATCAAAAATACACTTTGCGCCAATTGGCTTTGCGAAACGGGCAGGACAAACCTGAAATATGGGTAGCTTTTCGGGGCATTATCTACGATGTCAGCGACAGCCGTTTATGGCGTGATGGAAAGCATTACCAGCATTGGGCGGGGCAGGACCTGACCGACGAACTGCCTGAGGCGCCGCACACCGAGTCAGTGTTTTCAAAATTCAGGATAGTGGGTGAAATAGAGTGAATTATGACAATCTTTTTACAAAAATCGTGATTTTCCTACTGGGCTAAAGCCCAGATTATACCTTAATAAAGTAAATGTCCACGTCATGGCGAATGATACCGCTTCGGGTATCATGTGGCCATCTGTCCATCGTAGAACCGTGTGATATTAAAGCACATCCTCCACCGAAGTATACGGCAGGTTAAAGGCATCTGAAACACCTTTATAGACCACTTTACCATCCACAACATTCAATCCCAGTAACAATTCATGGTTATTGTTGCAGGCATCCTTCCATCCCTTGTCCGCCAGTTGAAGGGCATATGGTAATGTTGCGTTGGTCAATGCCAGCGTAGAAGTATAAGGTACTGCGCCAGGCATATTGGCGACACAATAATGTATCACATCATCAATGACGTACGTAGGATCAGCGTGCGTAGTAGCTTTAGTCGTTTCAAAACATCCACCCTGGTCAACAGCAACGTCCACCAGTACAGAGCCTTTTTTCATCAGCTTCAGCATATCCCTTGTGATCAGGTGTGGAGCCTTTGCTCCCGGGATCAATACACCACCAATCACCAGGTCAGCGGTTTTAATAGCCGCCTTGATATTGTAAGAATTGCTGAACATGGTCTGCACATTCGCAGCCATGATATCATCCAGCTGCCGCAAACGCGGAATGGAAATATCCATGATGGTGACCTGGGCACCCATACCTGCAGCCATTTTAGCCGCCTGGGTACCAACGATGCCACCACCGAGCACCAATACTTCAGCAGGTTTTACACCCGGTACACCACCGAGTAATATACCTCTTCCACCGGCTGGTTTTTCAAGATATTTTGCACCTTGCTGTATACTCATCCTGCCCGCCACTTCACTCATTGGAACCAACAAAGGAAGGGAACGGTCAGCTTTTTCAACTGTTTCATATGCCAGGCAAACCGCACCACTTTTGATCATGGCATTGGTAAGCGGCTCATAACTTGCAAAGTGGAAATAGGTGAACAACAACTGGCCTTTCTTGATCAGCTTGTATTCACTTTCAATAGGTTCCTTCACTTTTACGATCATTTCAGCAATGGCGTACACCTCTTCAATAGTAGGCATCATTGCAGCGCCGGCTTCCTTGTACTCCTCGTTTGAAAACCCGCTTCCTTCTCCGGCCGTTGACTGTACATATACAATATGTCCGTGCCTTACAAATTCTGCCACACCTGCCGGTGTCACTGCTACGCGGTTTTCATTGTTTTTAATCTCTTTTGGGACTCCTATGATCATAATTATCTTATTTTAAAAAAGTGGTGCAAAAGTATGCAATAATTATAGCATGTAAAAAAAATGTTGACTTTTTTCTCAAAATTTAGTGAACTAGGAGGTATATAATAAAAAAATGCCGGATAAACAAGCTATATCTTTTGTATTTATTGCAGCATTTACCTTTTATATACAGTCAAACTATATATAAATTATGTTAAACCATGTTACGTTTTGTTTTTACCTTTATTATCTTGTTTCGGGTTGCATTTCCTTTTGCCCATTGCAGGCAAGCGACTCCTTCCCAAAATTCCTCACCGCTTATGACCGGTTATCTGAAGTTACATATAAGCACCAGCAGTTTTTTTTACCAGGCAAACGATAAGGTTTTTTTTTCAGTATTTATCCTGCATCCGGCAACACTAGACCCCATCCAATTTAAGCAGTCAATGGAACTTGTTGTACTCAACAGCAGGGAACAATCTGTTTATTCACGCACTTTCTATTCCGACCAGGGCCTGATCTCCTCTATGTTGCCGGCAACCCTTTTTAGCACCGGGGGTGCCTATACACTTCTCGCAACGGCCTCATTGAACGGACAGGTATTCAAGACACGTCGCACCATCATTGTACAGTCGGTCATCAAGAACAGTTTCCTTTTCACCATCAGCCCGGATAAGGAACAATATCAAGCCGGGGATTCGATAGGGATCAAATTCAACGTTAGGCAACAAAACGGGGAAGCCGTGCGATATACCCGGTTACAGGTATCTGAGCAATACAACTCGAATACAGCCAATGTCTATGATGTGATGACCGACAACAAAGGTATGGCAGAACTAAGGGTCAGGTTGAATAATGAATACGTCATAAATGACCTGATGTTTTCTGCCCAGGTTGTTTTCCAGGGCCAAAAATTCACCTGTACGGAAAGGATCAATTTAAACACAGGGATTATTTCGTTTAATGCATTTTTTGAAAACGGAGCCTATAACCCTGAGATTGATAATCCCCTGGTCATGATTTGTTCAAATGAAAACGGCGAGCTGGCCAACCATAGTTTCTGGGTCATTCAAAGGGAAACAAGCGATAGTGTCCTGGTGAAAACTAATGCTTTTGGCCTTTGCCGTTATAAACTGCCAAAAGGCGGGGAAACCTCAAATGTAGTTATCAAGTCGGCGAACCATAAGTCAGGATATTTAAAATTGTCAGTAGAGCATCCGGGTGGAATGACCCTTGGCACATGGCATAAAACTTCTTCCAATATTATGTTCTCGGTATATTCCGGCATTTCAAAAGAAGTACTTTTATTATCCCATGTAAGGGGCATAAAAGTTGCAAAACGTAAGCTCAGGATTATGCGCGGATGGAATTATTTTGATCTGGATATTTCAAAATTCCAGCAAGGTGTTTTACAAACCCTCCTGATGGACAGTGTATACAATATTCTGGCAGAAAAACTTGTGTATATTCACCCTGACAAAACACTGCATTTCAAGCTTGATAAATACAGGCTCAATGCCAGTCGTGAAAAGGAGTTGAATATCACTGTATCTGACCATGAAGGCAAACCAGTAAGAGGCATATTCACACTGTCAATCAGCGATGAAAATAACTTTGTGACTTTAAAGGATAAACAGGCTAAAATTGTTGAAAACCTGATGTTTGAAAATGAATTGAATTACCCTGTAAAGGATATTGGCAAACTATTCGAAAGTAAAAACGACAGTTTACTGGACCTTTTCCTCACCGGATGCTCAATGAAAAACAGTTTCTGGAAACAAATACTCCTGGATGACAACCAACAAAAAGAACTGTTTTGCTATAGTTTCAGGCTTATGAAATCTTCCGCCAATAGAAATGAAGAGATTTCTACAATCAAAAAGTTAACTTTTTATTCAGGCAAGGGGAAATACAGCACCCATCCCAGAAATGATGGAACAGTTCTGGTACCAGTTGATACTTTGACCTTTCCTGCTACATGTTATGTCAGGTTCGGCAATTCAAAGGAAATAATATACGTCGATAAAAAAGATGCAAGTATTGTATTGCTGCGGGATTCGGTTTTTATCTCAGGCACACGCTCTGACGAAAGAATCATCGTTTTGAAAAACAGGGTTACTCCTTCCATACAGTTTGTTGAGGAGCCAAAAGTGACTGGACTGCAGGGACGCGGTCCAGGAAAAGATGGAACGGCGGTATTTGTGGATGGTGTGAGTACTTTTTTCTGTGGCATAACAACAACTACAACAGTTAGTTTTAAGTTACAAAGCTGTGGTTTAACTTCTACATATTCCTCATATAATCCGGCATCCAGGTCAGGCATGAGAAACATTGCAGGTCTGGCAGGCCTTTCTTCTGGAGTTACAGTCACAAGGACTGGACTCAGCGGACGGGGTTCCAGGGTGGATGGTACCGCCTATTATGTTGACGGGGTAAGGATCATGAACAACAGCCCCGATATACAGACGAATGAAAAAATCAGCAGGGTTGCTCTCCAGAACATGCCTGTAACTTATGATATTCCGCAAGTCAATGATATGCAAGGCAGCGGCCTGGGAAATAGATATTACTCATCGAGCCATTATTACGCTTCACAAAAGGCAATGTTCTTTTTTTACCACACTAACCAGGCTGTTCAATCCTATATTTCTGCTTTCGATTACGAGTCTGCTGTTAATGATCCACAGACCATCAGTTGCTATTACTATTACAGCCACTTCAGCACCGACTCAGAGGGAAAAGGAACGCTTAACGTAAAGACACCGGACAATGCGCAGGCATGGCATGTCAATATCCAGGGGACCGGGCAGTTGCAGTGTGGTTATTTCGATTCAGTTATCAATATTATTAAACCTGTTTATATGGTAATGAAATCCCCTGCCGTGATGTTGAATAATGACCAGTCCGTAATTGAAATAAAGATCGTGAATGATTCTGAAAATCCTGTAAAAGTAAGCCTGAAGAATATAAATCATCCTGAATTCAATGGAGAAATTCCTGAAATAGCAGCACATTCAAGTTATCTTTATATCGAAAATATTACATTTAACAATGCTTTTAGTGAACTCTATTATCTCCTGACAGTCAACCCGACAGAACACCAGGAAATATACAGGCATGTCCGTATTATAGAAAATGGCTATAAAAACACTGAATCATATCAAGTGCGCCACTCATTTACCAAGACCATGCTTATCAGGAAGGGCAATATAAGTCAGGCCCTCAAGCTGCAATCTTATGCACCCTTAGATAAAACTCTTGAAACCTACCTGGTCTCAATGATACATGAACCGCATGGTTGTTTTGAGCAGGTATCATCGACGAATTACCCTAATATACTGGCTTACAGGTTACTCCTCAAAAAAGGAGGATATGAAAACGAGACAGGTCTCGAGCATAGGAAACATCTTGAATCCGGCTACAGACAACTCGTTAATTATGAAACCCCCACCGGCGGATTCAGCTGGTACGGTACGGGACCCGGAAATGAAGCCCTCACAGCCATGGGTTTGTTGCAATTTAATAAACTGTCTGGGTGCAATGTCAATGTAGATGAAAAAATGTGCAGGAGGAACAGGAACTGGTTGCTTGGCAAACAGGATCATAATGGACAATTCATACAATCACCTGGAAAATACGGTTTTGCCAATATGTCACAGGATGTTGCCCATGCCTATATTACTTACGTACTGCACGAAACCGGGGAACGAAATCTTGAAAGATCCATTTCACTGGTAGAAAAAAACCTGAAAACTTCAAAGAACCTTTACAATATGGCTTTGTTGTGTGCCATCTACATCAAGGGAAATAATCAAGCTTATAGTGGGCATCTCGAGCAGTTAAAAACTGCCTTTGAAAATATCAAGAATAACAAGGCGGCTGGTGATTACCAGGTAAGAACCATTGTAAATTCAAGTGTCATTGGGGCCATCAATGAAACATTCGCGATACTCGCAACAGCCATTTACAAGCATCAGGTCATATCAGAATATGAGTTTGCCAAAACGATCTGTGAATATTTTCAGCAGCAGGATAAATATGCCTGGGGCAATATGCAAAGCAAGGCATTTGTACTGGAAGCGCTGGCATACCATACTCCCGATAATTCAGGCGAATCTTCCCAGCCTTATATCCTGAACTACAAAGTCAATGACTTCAGCGGAGAAATAACACT
>JANWHK010000076.1 GCA_025450395.1 Bacteroidia bacterium | reverse complement strand
CGGGATCCTGAAAATGCAGGAATCAATGTCAGTTCAATATATTTCACCTTATGAATCGGTTGTGCGAAATATTCCTTCATGGTATTGGTTTTCACTATTTTCATAACGCTGTCTGCATGTTTTTGCGTTTGATCGGCAATCGCTCCGCTATCGATTGATACCGGGCTATCGATTGATACCGGGGCCACAGTAATTGAAGTTTCTTTTTCTCCAGCTGCCTTATTTTCAACAGGAGCGCCTTCCACAGCAATGGGCACTTCTTCAGGACTTTGAGTAGGATTGACCGTTTTATTCTCAACAGCAGGTAAATCTTCGCTGATATCCAATACTGTCTTCTCCGAACGCGCTTTCGCTTTAACTTTTAAATCCCTGCTGGCAATAAATGTTTTTGACTTTGGCGAAACTTCACTTTTTGCATCCTGTCGCTGAATTTTCAAAACATCATGTTCAGGGGAAGTAATTCCCTTGGAAGGTACTGATGCAATTTGCTCCTCTTTATCCGGATTTGGTGATGATTGGAGTTTTCCTGGCTCATGTGGTGCAGTATTGTTTTTATCCAAAGTCAGAACCTCTTTCGAGGTCATTTCACCTGATGGACCTGTCTTATCCCTGAAAACATAAACAAGACATGCAATTCCAAGTATACCACATACAAGCGGCACCAGAAGGCCGCGGCGCTTTTCTTTTTTCTCCGGAAGGAGTTGCGATTCAATCCCCTGCCATAAGCCTTGTTTTGGCTCAGGAGAAAAACCTTTTGTCTTATCTCTTAATTGCTCTTCAAATGATTTTTGAGGCATAGTGTATTATATTTTTTTTTTCAAGGGCCGAAGCCAGTTTTTGCTTAGCCCTTAAATATTGTGTCCTTACCGTTACTTCTTTTATGTCCAGCATTTCCGCAATCTCTGAATAAGAATAACCGTCAATGGCATACAGGTTGATTATGGTCCTGAACCCATTCGGCAAGCGGTTTATCTCTTCGATGATCTCTTCACAGTTCATTTGTTCTAGTGCAGGAGCCGGCTCCGAAAACAAGGTATCACGCTCCGGGTCCATCTCCTCAAATATGATTTTGCCATGTTGCTTGATATAATTGATGGAGGTATTGATAATGATCCGCCTCATCCATCCTTCAAAGGAACCCTGGAACTTATAATCTGAAATATGATTGAAAATCCTGATAAAACCTTCCTGTAAAAGATCGTTGGCCGTGTCATAATCTCCGGCAAAACGATAGGCAATACCCAGGAATTTTCCGGAGTACAAGCGAAAAAATTCTGATTGGGCCAGGCGCTCGTGACGCTGGCAAGCCCTTATCAATGCTTCTTCATGCTTATTATTGCGCTGCTTTTCTTCAATAGGCATTATTATTTAACCACATCCCAAAACATGACTTCATACTTACCAATAGACAGTTAAAATCATGCGTTTGTTGCATTTTATAAAAAAATATTTTTCTCGAAACTTAAAGTCAGTATGTGCATCGTTAAGACCACACCTGATATTAATCTGTTTGTTTCAGCCTTTTTTGTACTTTTGTATCCACAAAAATAAATCAATCCCTCATGACAAACAACGATATACTTAAAAAACTGCGCGTGGCACTGCATCTTAGAAATGATGAAATCATAGAAATACTGAAACTGGTCAATTTCAATATCAGCACCAATGAACTAAGCGCCTTGTTCCGCAGTGAAGACCATCCCAATTACCAGGCCTGCGGTGACCAGATATTGCGAAACTTCCTGAATGGGCTAATCATCCACAAACGTGGACCCATGGAAGGACGGGAGGCGAAGGAGGGGGAATGATGTACGATATACGACATACGATTTACGATGTGATGTACGACATACGATGTACGATGTATATAGAGCTATCCAACCAATTGCACTGTCAGGCCGGTCCTTAGCTTAGGTTCTATATAGGTGGATTTGGGAGGCATGATAAGCCCTTCATCCGCTATCCTGAACACCTGTTCGATATCACATGGATAAACCGTAAACACAAGGTCATGAACACCTTTCTTTACAGCAGTTTCTATCACTGAAATGGGTACGCCACCCTTGATATAGGCCAGTTGCGTGTCGGTCTTTGAATCCTTTACATGCAATATGGAATCGAACACATAATCCTCGAGTATGGAAACATCCAGTTCCTGCACGGCATTGGCTTGTTTTAACTTCTTCTTGAATTTCAAGCGGTACCAGCCTTCAGAGGTATATAAACCGAACTGTTTGGCTTTTTTGGGCACAACCGCCTTTTTTGATGCCACCACATCAAAATCTGATTTCAACTGTTCAATAAAGGCATATTCATTAAATGATGTATCGGATTTAAATGCCCTGTAAAAACTATCTATATGCAAATGGTTGGCCGGTACCAGGAAAGCCAGATAATGGCCATTCTCATTGCCTTCCCGCTTATAATAACCTGCAGAAGCCGCACTTCTGTGATGACCGTCGGCAATGTAAAAATCCTTTAAACGGCTGTAGGCATTCTGGAAAACACTGATACGCGAAGCACTGCTCACCTTGAAGATGAGGTGCCGGCGGTTGATCTCATCCGTGAAATCAATATCCGGATTTTGCTTGTTGAAAGTTTCTTCCAGCAAGGCATCAATGCGCTTGTCTTTAAAGTGGGTTAACAATACGGGTTCACCAATTGCACCACAGGCCTTGATATGGTCGATCAACTGGTTTTCTTTTTCAGTCAGTGTATTTTCATGTACCTTGATCTTTCCTCCATAATAGTCTTTAGCCGCTACATTACAGATAAGGCCGAGGTACTGTTCATTGCTCTCCAGGTTGACCTGGCAATACACATACAAGGAATCCTTGTTATCCTGAACCATGATCTTTTCCGCGATGAACTTCTCTATCACCTGCCCGGAATAAGGAAAATGTTTTTCAGGATTTTTCGGTTCGTTGAATTTCAGGTGCGGCTTTACCACATGCAGGTATGTACGCGGATTGCTCTGCACAATATGCAGTTGCTTTTCCACGCTGTCAACATGGGTACTGGCGGAAACTTCCATTTCCAGCCCTGGCGAGGGCAATAAAGCCCTAAAGGGAAATACTTGAGGCAAAGGTCGTCTTATTTAAAAAAATCAATAATCTGCTCCGCCATTTCGTCACCGATCCTTTTTTGGGCCTCGGCTGTACTCGCACCAATATGGGGTGTCAGGGACACATTCCTTAATTTCAATATGCCATCGAATACCGGGGGTTCTTTCTCGAATACATCCACGCCTGCATAAGCAAGATGACCACTGTTCAACGCATTCACCAGGTCATGTTCACTCACTACTCCTCCCCTGGCGCAATTGATAAGGCCGGAGCCTTTTTTCATCATGTTCAGTTCAGCCTCGGCAATGACATAACCCTGGCCGCCGGGAATGTGCAGACTTACAAAATCAGCATTTTTCAATACCTCTTCCTTGGAAATCGTCTGTATCATTTTTTTGATGGTTGGCAATCCAGAGTCCTTGTGAAAGGTGATCTCCACTTCCGCTTCTGTTATCATCGGGTCAAACGCGATCACATTCATGCCAAGGCCAAAAGCCATACGTGCAGCTTCCCTGCCTATCCTGCCAAAACCTATCAGTCCCAAAGTTTTACCTTTTAACTCAATACCTGCCGAAGCCGTTTTCTTCAAGGCATTAAAATCCGCAATACCATTTTCAGGCATTTCCCTGTTGGTATATTGCAGCATCCTGCAGACTGAGAACAAGTGGGCGAATACCAACTCTGCAACACTGGTACTACTTGCCGCTGGTGTATTCACAACCGCAACCCCTTTTTCCCTTGCGTAACCTGTATCAATATTATCAAGTCCCACTCCGGCCCTGCCTACCAGTTTCAGGTTGGGTGCAGCATCCAGGATCTCCCTCGTGACTTTAGTGGCGCTTCTCACCAGCAATACGTCATAATCATTGATGCGTGAAGGCAAATCAGCCTGGGGGATATTATTGGTATCAATTGAAAAGCCCTTGGCTTCCAAGGCTGTTTTTGCCGATTGGTCTATACCATCATTCGCTAATATTCTCATTTAAAATTATTGTGTAAATTTATTATATTATTTGTTAAAATTCCGCATCACATTCACCAGCGCTTCTACACTTTCTATAGGCAGTGCGTTGTACATGCTGGCCCTGTATCCGCCAACTAAACGGTGACCCTTAATCCCGGAAATACCCGCGGCTTTCCATGCAGCATTGAATTTTTCCTCCAGTGCAGTGTCCTTTAGCAGGAAACAGGCGTTCATCTGTGAACGATCCCCGGTTTCAACAGTTCCCTGGAACAGTGGATTATTATCAATTTCGTCATATAAAAGATTGGCCCTTGCAGCTGCCCTTTTTTGCATCTCAGCCACACCACCCACTTTTTTCACCCATTTCAGGTTCTGCAACATGGCAAAAATCGGGAATACAGGCGGGGTATTGAACATGGTCTCCTTGTCGATATGCACCTTGTAATTCATCATGCTGGGGATCTGGCGGCTTACCTTACCAAGTATATCCTTTCTTACAATCACGACGGTAACTCCGGCAGGACCCATGTTTTTCTGCGCGCCGGCATATATCAGGCCAAATTTTGACACATCCACACGTTTGCTCAATATGTCTGAACTCATGTCACACACCATGGTGACCGGGCTATCAGGGAATGATTGCATCTGGCTGCCATAAATGGTATTGTTGCTTGCACAATGAAAATAATCCGCATCAGAAGGAATTGTATAATTTTTAGGGATGTAAGAAAAATTCTTATCCTCTGAACTTGCCACCACTTCCACATTGCCGATATATTTCGCCTCCTTGATGGCATTGGAAGCCCATACACCTGTTTTCAGGTAAGCACCCTTTGTTTCCAGTAAATTATACGCGACCATCAGGAACTGCATGCTGGCGCCTCCGCCTAAAAAGAGGATTTCATATCCTTCAGGTATACCCATCAACTCTTTCAAAGTTGCCTGTGCTTCTTCTACAACTGCTATAAATTCCTTACCCCTGTGAGAGACTTCTAAAACTGAAAGGCCGGTACCCGAAAAATTCTGGATTCCTTCCACACATGCATCGATAACTTCCTTAGGTAGTATGGAGGGTCCGGCTGAAAAATTATGAACTTTTGACATTTAAATTATTTTTTAATGTCGCGAAATTAAACTAATATTGAAAAAGTAAGGCAATGAATTTTAAAAACATTTTAATTTTTTGTGTTTTTTTATACACAGCGCCCATTGCGCTCCCACAAAATGAAGAACCTGAAAAAGAAGACCTGTCGAAATTAAAGTTTAAGGAAAGGCTGGTTTACAATATCGGGGGAGGTTTTACATTCGGCACCATCACCAATATCCAGTTGATGCCACAGGTCGGTTACAGGGTCACCCCCAAGCTTATCCAGGGGATTGGAGGAAACTTCATTTATTACAGGGATAACAGGTTTACAGGGAATAACCAGTTCATCGTATATGGAGGCAATGCTTTTACAAGATACACCATCATACCCGAACTATTCGCACAGGCAGAGTACCAAATACTGACCTACAGCAATACCATTGGTCATTATGCCATGATAGGCGGAGGTTACAGGCCCGGAGGCGGAGGTGTATATATATCCGCCTATTACCTCCTGCTTTATCCCCCTAACAACAATATTTATGGTGCACCATATATGATACGCATTGGGTATGCCTTTTAACCCTCATTATGAAAAACATTTTAAACAACAAAAACATCTGCGTTTCCAGCGCAAAAAACTTCAGGTTAAAGGATTTTAAGCCAGATTACAGGAATGGGTTAAAGGGAGAGACCCAGATCAAGGAAGAGCTGACCGGATATAAAGACAAGATATCAGGACTGCAGGAAAAACTTTTTGCCCAGGACAGGTATTCGATTTTAGTCATCCTGCAGGCCATTGATAGTGCCGGCAAGGATAGTTGCATCAAACATGTGTTAAGCGGGGTCAATCCCCAGGGATGTCATGTGGTGAGTTTCAAGCAGCCAAGCAAGGAGGAACTCGACCATGATTTTATCTGGAGAACCTACAAAAACCTTCCTGAGCGAGGCAAGATCGGCGTGTTCAACCGCTCCTATTACGAAGAAGTCCTGATCACCAAGGTGCACAGGGAATTGATACCCGGCCAGCATATCCCCGGAATTGATAGTATAAAGGCTATAGACAAGAAGTTTTGGGAAAACCGGTACAGGGCCATCAATGAAATGGAAAGACATCTTGTAAAGAACGGGACCATCATTATCAAGATATTCCTGAACCTCAGCAAGGATGAGCAGAAAAATCGCTTTATAGAACGCATTGACAACCCGAAAAAACAGTGGAAATTCAGTTATGCCGACCTGCAGGAAAGAAAATTGTGGAGCAAATACCAGGAAGCATATGAAGACATGATTCGCGAAACCTCCACCAGTCATGCGCCCTGGTACGTGGTACCCGCTGATGACCAGTGGATCAGCAGGGCTATTTTAGGGGAAATACTCGTGGAAACACTGGAATCACTGAACCTGAGTTATCCCAAACTGAGCCCTGAAGAAAAAAAGCTGTTGGTAACGGCCAGGGAAGAGCTCCTGGGTGAGTGATAGGCATATGCCTTATCGGTGAAAATAGTATCTTTGCGGTGTCTCATGCCAAAAAAAATAATCGTCATTACAGGGCCGACTGCTGTCGGTAAAACTGATGAGGCCATCCGGCTGGCACAGGAACTGTCATGCCCGATACTGTCAGCGGATTCCCGGCAGGTCTATAAAGAGCTGAACATAGGTGTGGCAAGGCCAAGCGAGGAACAGCTCGCTGCCGTACAACATTATTTCATAGGACATGTCAGCATTCACGCACCCTATAATGCCGGCCGCTATGCTGAAGAAGGCAGGCAGTTGGTCAATAAACTGTTTGAAAAGCATGAGCACCTGGTTGTTTGTGGCGGCACGGGTCTTTATATACAGGCACTCTTGAAGGGACTGGACCCTCTGCCCGGCCGTAACGATGAATTAAGGGCTGAGCTGGGCCTTATGCTGGAAGAGCAGGGAATTGAGGCCTTACAGCAGGAGTTGAAGGAGCTCAATATCCATAAGTATAATACAATCGACCTACAAAACCCGCAAAGGCTGATAAGGGCCATAGAGATCGGGAAAACACCTTTCCAGGTTCAGCCAAGCTTGCCGGATTTCAAGTACCTGTTCGAGACCGAGATCATCAAGATGGATTGTGAGCGGGACATCCTGTATGAACGCATCAACCGCCGGGTAGACCAGATGGTAGAAGCCGGGCTGGAGGAGGAGGTCCGCGGACTGTCGGCACACAGGCACCTGAATGCCTTGCAGTCTGTTGGTTACAACGAGTGGTGGCCTTATTTTGAAGGCCTGGCCTCAAAAGAGGAAGTAACGGACAAGATCAAGCAACATTCCCGCAATTATGCCAAAAGGCAGATGACCTGGATCAGGCACAGGATGTGATGTTGCCAAAGGGATAAATCCCAATACAACATTTTGCATAATACATTTTGTATAATTAATTTTTTCAATACAACATTTTGTATAATGCAAAATGTTGTATATTTGTGGGATGGGTATAGATGACAAACTCAATCCTTTTCCGGTGAGCGGTTACCATGGTCCTTCAACGTTCTGCGACCGTGAGACAGAAACCAAGCTATTGGTCAGCAACGCCATGAACGGCGTGAACACAACCCTGCTGTCGGAAAGACGCATGGGAAAAACCGGACTGATACAACACGTATTCACTGCCCTCCGGAAAAAAAAGGCACAAGGCATCTATATAGATATCTATGCCACGCAATCCCTCAGGGATTTTACAAACCAGGTGGCAACAGCCATATTGAAAATCTACCCGGAAAAAAACAGCATAGGCAAAAAATTCCTGCTGCTGCTGAAATCCTTCCGGCCCACGCTGAGTTTCGATCCATTGAGCGGCGCACCCGAAGTGAGTTTTGATTTTGCCCAGGTCAAGCAATATGAACAAAGCCTCGGCGGCCTGTTCAATTTTCTTGAAAAACAAAATACGCCCATTATCATTGCCATTGATGAATTCCAGCAAATCACGTTTTACCCTGAAAAAAACATTGAGGCATTGCTGCGCAGCCATATCCAACAATTAAAACACGTGCATTTCATCTTCAGCGGCAGCAGCCAGCACCTTTTGTCGGATATGTTCGGCAATACCAAAAGGCCTTTTTTCTCGAGTACCCAATCCCTGTACCTCGGACCCATAAAAGCAGAAAAATACAGCAGCTTCATCTCCCTGAAATTCCTGGAACGCAAACGCAATATCGCACCCGATGCCATTGCCTTTATCCTGGAATGGACCCGCATGCATACCTATTATACACAGGCGCTCTGCAATAAGCTGTTCGCAAGCGCCTATAAAAAGATCACACTACAGATTGCCCAGCAGGTCGCCGCCGAACTGCTGCAGGAAAACGAACCCATTTTTTTTCAGTACCGAACCCTTTTGACCGGCAACCAATGGCAACTGTTAAAGGCCATAGCGGGCGAAGACAAAGTCTATCAACCTTCCGCTACATACTTTATGCAGAAATACCAGCTTGGCACTCCTGCCAATGTACAACGCAGCCTCGAAGCGCTTTTAAATAAGGAAATGGTGTACAAACAAAAAGATGAGCAGGGTTTTTATTACAGGGTTTATGATTGTTTCCTCGCGCGATGGCTGGAAAAAAAAGTTTAATCCACCGTCAGTAACCAGTTTTCAAGTTCCTCCATGAACTTTTCCTGTTTGTCCACGGGGTAATCCTTGTAAAATGAAACCTTAAGTCCCCTGTCTGTCCACCTGGTTGACATATCATCCAGGGGCAGGCTCCGTGAATGCAGTACGCCTTGTAGCTTTTCACCTTCAAATAGCAACATCACCCTGAAACCCGGCGAAGGATCATCCACTCCATTTTCATAATTATAATACCCTGTGAACGGAGCAAACTGGACGGAATCTGTTTGAAGGTCGAACCAATAGATAAAATCCTGCCAATCCTTGAGTCCGCGACCTGATTTCCGCAGTTTTTCCAATAGCCAGGTTTCAATCACTGTTTCCCGCCTGATACTATTTTTATGGATATACCCATACAACATTGCCCATGTTTGCTTCGAACGGGAAATGCCTACCCGATGTGTTTTCAGCACCTTGCCTGATTTTTTTCCATCAATGATGATATCACGACCTGCCTTTATGGAATCCATGTCAAATTCAGTGCTATCGACCTCTGCATAGACCAGGATCTGGTGCCATCCGTTCTTAGCCAGGCTGATTTCCACAGGGATATTGTCATCAAGCGTGAACAATATTTCACCGCCGGGGTTGGATTGCACATTGGCCGGACCATCTATTCGCTCCCTGATGATCTGTTGATGATCTAAGTAATCATTGCGTGAACCTTCAGCAGGTGTATTCCCCATATTGCTACAGGCAACTATAAATACCATAAAAAAAAGGTAAAAGAAACGCATTTTCATATATATGCCGCTTAAAGCAACATCTGCAAATATATGTTTTTAATTCATTTCATTCTTCTGGTTTCAAATCCTTAAATTTGCCCGCAATACATTGGCGGGACCACAACAGCATATCTTGAGAAAAATATTCAGGCACCAGCTTGGCCTGTTTGGTGCAGTCATCATTGCCATAGCCGTTATCATCAGTTTTTTGGGCAATATCATCACCCTCGACAAAACAAAAAATGCGAACCAGATCAATTTACCGGTTGCACTTTTAAAACCTTTAAGCCGTGTGACCTTTTTTGAGATTCCTTCCGGAAAACAACAAAACATGGCCGGTATATGGTGGAACGGAAAATACGAACCATTGAAAAGTATCGCCATACAATCCTGCAAAATTGATAAGGATACTGCCATATTAACCTTGTATCACCCGGAAAAAAAGGTGATCCTTGAAAAGATTGTCCTTAGCGGTGACAAGAAAACATACCATATAGTCAACAAAACCTTTCTCCTGGGCACTGATGGTTTTGGCAGGGATGTCCTGAGCCGCATCATCATGGGTACCAGGGTATCACTTTCCGTTGGTTTGGTAGCCGTACTCATTTCATTATTGATAGGCACAACACTGGGTTTGATGTCAGGATATTTCAGGGGCAGGACCGATACAGTCATTTCATGGTTCATCAATGTGATATGGAGCCTGCCTACCATGTTATTGGTGGTGGCGATCAGTTTCGCGCTTGGCAAGGGTTTCTGGCAGATCTTTATCGCCATCGGTCTAAGCAGTTGGGTGGAAGTCGCCAGGGTTGTGAGGGGTCAGGTATTCAGTATACGTGAAAAGGAATATATACAGGCCGCAAAAGTCCTGGGTTTTAGCTCTTCCCGCATCATGTTCAGGCATATCCTGCCCAACCTGAAGAGCTCGTTGATCGTACTTGCGGTTTCCATTTTTGGTTCTGCCATACTGCTGGAATCAGGACTGAGTTTCCTCGGCCTTGGCATTGCACCGCCAGCCCCGAGCTGGGGTATGATGATCAAGGAGAATTTCGGGTATATCATGTTCGACAGCGCTTACCTCGCCATTGTTCCGGGATTGGCAATCATGTTATTGGTGATGGCTTTTAATTTCCTGGGGATTGCTTTACGGGATGCATTGGATATCCATTTGCAGTAAGCGGGAACTGGTGGACAGCCAGTGGGCAGCCGGTGGGAACCGGTAATCAGGTTAAAAACCCTAATCCGTACTTTTGCAGTAACGTCATTTTATGACTTTGTAATTCCTGTTCTCCCCTACCCGCCATCCGCTCAGTTTTTCTATAATATACAACAAGCGTTTTTTAAAGTTCAGGTTTTTTATCGAAATATCATGTTCAAAAACCCAGTTCTGCAACCTGATGCGTTCCTGCATCACTGCGGGATGTGTGCCCTTAAATTTCTGAAGTGAATCGACGATACTGAAATCAAATGCTTCTGCATCGGCATATTCCTTTTCCAGGAACTCATCGCTATGCCAGAACCTGCGCGCCTGTTTCAGTTTTTCCAACTGCTGTTTCGGGTGCTTGACCCAGCCGTAATGAAAGATGGCGGCATCTGGCGGCCTGACATTTAATTTCCGATTGTCCAGCCTGAAACCCTGTGCATCCTTGTAAGATCTTATCCGCGGGTCATTCCTGATAATCCTGATCTCTTTCCTGTACCAGTTCCGGCTATCTGCCACATAATCATAACTGCCATAAAAATGCACATAATCAAACAAAAATCCTTCTGTACTTTTATCGTCCTTGTACTTCATCATGGATGAATGGATATCATCGATGTACATTTCATGCAGGCATTCATCGGCCTGAATATAAAAACACCAGTCCGCCCTTGGGTCTATCGCATCCAAGGCCTTGTTGGTCTCTACCGCCAACACCTTTCCGCCTTCCCTCAGGGTATCATCCCATGTGGTTTCAATGACCCTTATTTTAGGTGAATCGAAACTCCGTATATACTCCAGTGTATTGTCATCGCTCTTACCCACTGCTATGACCATTTCATCACAGAGTGGCAGAATGGAATAAACCGCTTCCCTGATCGGGTAATCAGCCTTCAGCACATTGCGGGCAATGGTAAATCCGGAAACAAACATTGCCGCGAAAATAATGGACAATTGATAATTGACAATGGATAATTAACAATTAATAATTAAAAGTAAAAATTGATTCCGCTGCGGTCTTTCCGGCTAGTTTTTCAGATTTAATTAAAGAATAGCAAAATTTAGTATAAATACGAATACGTTTCTAATAAAACGAGAACCAACTGGCTATTTATACTTCTTCCTCACGTACTTGATCAATATCAACATATCCTTTTTCCACTTCGCGAAATGGTTGAAGGAATTATACATGAAATTGAGCATCTCGAGGTCGGTCTTTGGTGTCTTCTTGTTTTTCTCGATATACTTCCTTTCGACTATTTCAAGGTAGATCTTGAAATCAAGCATACATTCGAACCAGTTTCGGTAGATGGCATAATTGGTATTTGTGGAACCCGTGGCATAAGTCCTCCTGGCCCTTGGAAACCGCATGCCTACTAAATTGAAATGATTGACGGAAAGCCAGCTGTAATGATTGTTGTTACCGCTTTCCTCTATCTTGATGGCAAGGAATAGGTATGCCCACTTACCCAAGTACTTTTTAGCTACTCTATGCAAAGTATCCAAAGCAGGCACCCGTTTAAGATCAAGACCCCTTAAAACATCAACAGTGTCGATGTTCCTGATCGCAGTATCACTGTGTGAAGCAGCTTTACAATCTAAGGTATGAATGAACAGAATCGATATGAAAATATACCGGATTATTTTCAAATTATTAATTCAAAGATAAAGTATAAGGTTTTGGGATTTTCCACAAGTTATACCTCAATATCTGCAAAAACTGTGCCTCTACAACACAGGAACTTGGTAATGAGGCACATACTTGATTCATTCAAAACCTGCGATTAACGCGTATTTTGCACGTAAAGGCAGGATTTAATCATGAATTTAATCCTTGATTAATGAATTAATTTTTTATAAATTTGAATTTTTTATTTCATATATATGTTTGCCAGACTGAAATTTGTTCTTACTTTAAGTGTATTTATGTTTTTTGCTTTGCGACTGTCTTCCCAGAGTTTTTCAATATCAGGATTCGTCACCGACAGTGAAACAGGCGAAGTACTGATCGGTGCCTACGTATTTTGTCCCCAGACCGGCTCCGGCTCCGTTACCAATAACTACGGCTATTACGCCTTAAGCATTCCATACGGAACGAAAAATATTCTTTACATGAACGAGGGATACCTCGCAAAGATTGATACAAACTCAATCAATAAAAACAAGCATGTGAATGTCAGCCTGAGGCAGATGTATGAAGACCAGGCCCAAACTGATCCTTTTCAGAATGCACCTATAGAAACAGAAGAAGATGATACTGAAGAAAATGACACTTCAGAAGCGCCAAAAAAGGTCACAATACGAAATAAAGAGGAGGTGAATAACCTTATTCGTTATGTCCTGGAAAGGAACTTCAAGATCATAGACAGGATAGAAAACGGTTTTGTAGAAGTTCCGGGATTTCAGATCAGCCGTATGCCTTCTCTTGGCGGGGAAATTGACGTAGGAAGAGCTATCAAGCATTTACCGGGTGTAATGCCGGGAACAGAACTCACCAACGGCATGTATGTGAGAGGTGGTGGACAGGACCAGAACCTGGTCTTGCTGGACGGAGTGCCACTCTATAACATGAATCACGTTTTTGGTTTTTATTCTGTATTCAATTCCGAAGCCATTAACAGCATCAACCTGACCAAGAGCGGGTACTCCGCAAAGAACGGCGGCAGGTTATCCGCCATCACCGATGTGGTGATGAAAGAAGGTAATTCCACGGGCATTCACGGCATCTTCCTGAACAGTCTGCTGGCTTTCACATTAGAACTTAACGGCCCCTTGTCGCGTGACGGGAGGACTACATTCGCCATTTCAGGAAGGCGTTCCCACTGGGACTTATTATTCCTGAGGCCTATCAGCACAGATTCAAATAAATTCACCTATACTTTTTATGACCTGAATGTAAAAGTATGCCATCGCCTCGATGAAAAAAACAAACTTTTCTTCAGTATATACTCCGGCAGGGACAGGATGCACACCTTCTTAAGCACAAACGATACACAGAACAACAACCTGCTCCAGACCAAGGAGGATTTTGAGATCAAATGGGGCAATTTTCTCGGATCGTTCAAATGGAACAAGGTGATCAGCAACCGTCTTTTTTCGAATCTCACGCTGAGTTACAGCCAATACAAAAGTGTCATAGGACAGATGTTTGAGTCTTCTTTCGACAGCGTGAATGTCAACAATACGTCAAACATCAATTTCAAGTATATTAATTTTATCCGCGATTTCAATACCAGGCTCGATTACGATTTTATAGCCAGCAAACGGCATACACTGCGTTTCGGAGCCGCTTTTTCCATGAAGGGATTCCTGCCCGGGACCACATCTACCAAATATAATAATAACGGTATTGTTTCCAATGACACATTCTTCGGACTTAAAAAAGCTGTAGTGACTAAGGAGATAGCCGTTTATCTTGAGGATGAGATCAGGTTGAGCAAGGATTTCAAGATGACTTTAGGCGGACGTTTTGTTTCATATTTTTACAAAAAGAATACCTACCTGTTGCCGGAACCAAGAGTATCCTTCAATGCAAAAATAAATAACGAATATGCATTAAAGGGCAGTTATACCCTGATGAACCAGACCCTGCACCTGCTGGCTGACAATATCAATTCCAACATCATCGCGCTGAATTTTGACAGGTGGGTGCCCGCCACCGACCTGGCAAGGCCACAAAGAGCTCAACAGGTAACCCTGGGCATATCCAAACCCTATAAGGAAGACCTTGAATTGTCAGTGGAAGCTTATTATAAATGGTTCACCAACCTGCTGGAGATCAAGGAGGGTGCGGATATCAACGGTGGCCTGCTGACCAGCAATGAATGGGAGTCAAAAGTACTTTACGGGAAAGGCTGGAATTATGGTATTGAAACTTTCCTGCACAAACGCAGGGGAGAAACCACCGGTTGGATCAGTTATGCCTTATCCTGGGCCAAAAGGAATACACCCGGCGTGAACAGGGACCAGACCTATTATTTCCAGTTTGACAGAAGACATTATGTGAACATTGTAGCACAGACAAGAATAAGCGAAAAACATACACTGTCATTTAATGTTGTATTTTCAACAGGCAATGTCCAGTCGGTACCTATTGGCAAATATCTTGACATTAACGGGCATGTCGTGTATGATTACCCTGAAAAGAACAATTACAGGCTTGCCAATACCTTCAGGATAGATGTTGGATTCAACAAGGTACGCGATCGTTCATCCGGTGCTGAAAGCGGTTACAGGATCTCCATTTACAATGTGCTTGCGCGCAATAATCCCGCTTATGTCTATGTTGTAGACAATTCAAGCAACCAGCCTCAAGCCTATCAAAGAGGTTTTTTAGGCTTTATTCCCGGCATCACTTATTACATTAAATTTTAAACCAGCATGAAACTCAAAAATCGCATCTTTCTTATATCTGTTATCGCAATATCATTTGTTGCTTGCCTTAAACCCAAACCCATTAAGCTCAAGCAAGCCCCTTATTCCAGCAAGATTGTAGTAAATGGAGAAGCCAATACTGAAAATACGTTTTCTTTCCAGGTGAGCAGAAGCATCCCGATCATGATAGCCAATGATTCCAGCGGATATCTCCTGCAGAATGCCAGTGTCATTGTAAAAGAAGGAGATTCCCTCATTGGCCCCGCCATATACCAGGGTGGATATTATCGCCTGAACTATAAACCAAAGGCAGGCAAGAGTTACACAGTGGATGTGGCTGCAGGAGCTTATACACCAGCCACTGCTGAGTTTTCAATGCCAAAAGCCATTGTCACCACTACTTCATATATCGATTCCATTGGCCTTGATAATGATGGTTTCAAGGTCGGGCAGATTACACTCAGCTTGACGGATGAACCGGGCGTAAAAAATTACTACCGCCTCCTGATCCAGTATTATAATGCCGGTATCCTGACCTGGACGCCGTACAATTTCACATCCAATGACATCCTGTTCCTGAATAATGAGAAATTGAATGATGGAAGTTATCTCTTCAGTGACAGGACCTTTGCAGGAAAAACCAAGGTTTTGGTGTTTACAGTCCCTGAAGGGCTGGCTATGGGCACGCCTAAATTCGAGATATCAATCAAGTGTTTTTCGGAAGATTATTTCAATTACCTCAGGCAGACAGATACCTATAACCAGGATGGCAACGGCCTGAGCAATGACCCTATCATATTAAAGACAAATGTCATCAATGGGCTTGGAATGGTTGGCGGTGTCTGCAATTCCAGGGATACCATCTACTAAACTGTCATTAAATTATCTTTAAATTAAAACATCACAATAAAACCACCGATTTTGCATTAACTAACTAAAATTGTTGCGAAAAAGCATGAAATCCATACCTGTATTATCCTTATTTTTAATTTCTTTCCTTCACATGGATGCCCAGATCGGCGGCAAAGGTGTTTACGCCTTCCTGAACATGCCTGCATCGTCAAGACAGGTGGCTCTGGGAAGCAATTTCATATCAGTGGTCGACAATGATATAAGCCTGGCCTGGAATAATCCTGCAGCCTTAAACCCTAAAATGCACAACCATGCCTTTGCAACCTATAACAACTATGTATCGGATATCAACTCAGGTTATTTTGCATATGGAAGGGATTACAAAAAACTCGGTACATTCAGCATGGGCATCATGTACCTGGATTATGGTAAATTTGATGGATATTCCCCCAACGGTATCAGCACCGGCACGTTTACTGTCAAGGATCAGTGTTTCCAGCTTTCATGGGGCCGGCAATGGAAAGAGAAGTTCAGGTATGGGGCCTCTCTCAAATATGTTTATTCCATCTATGAATCATTTGTCAGCAACGGCATATCAGCAGACCTTTCAGGCATATACCACGACACTGCAAAACAGTTGACTATTACTGCCTTTGCACGCAATATCGGTTTCCAGGCCATTCCTTATGGAAATACCTCGAGACAAAACCTGCCTTTTGAATTGGCTGTGAGTTTTTCAAAGAAACTTGAACATCTTCCTTTCAGGTATAACCTGGTGCTTCACGACCTGCAAAAACCTGACATGCGTTATTCAATCGCAAATACAGGCGAGAAGGATGAAAACGGGAATGACAGGATCAGGAAAATGACCATGGGCGACAATATACTGAGGCATCTGACACTTGGAGGTGAACTTAATATCTCAAAGAATTTTGTGTTACGGTTTGGTTATAACCACATGAGACGAAAGGAGCTTACACAGGAACAGAAAAAAGGCACCAGTGGGTTTAGCTGGGGTCTGGGATTCCGTATCAGCAAGTTCCACATCAGTTATGGCAGCGCAGCCTTCTTCCCGGGATTCAGCAGTAACCAATTCAGCCTGTTGATGAACCTTGGTGAGTTCTACAAAAAGAAATAAAGGAAAGTTGAAGTATTAAATTGCTGGCAAACTAACCGAAAACCCGGTAATTCTTAATTCGCCGGAGCAGCCGTTTCAGGGTCATAATCCTTCCTGGAGAATTCATCAAAATTATATTCAGGAAGTAGCTCACTTTTAACGTGTTTAATCGTTTCATTCAGGGCTTCAGAGAATTTATTGAAATCTTCCTTGTACAGGAATATTTTAGATTTAACATAATTCCCGTCGTCGAACTTCTTTGTGCTTTCAGTAATGGTCAGAAAGTAATCATTTGATTTTGTGCTTCTTACATCAAAAAAGTAAGTCCTTTTGCCAGCTTTCACCCTCTTAGAAAAAATACTGTTCTTATCCCTAAAGTCTTCCATTGCGTTAGTTTAATTTTCCGCTAAATAACATCTTTTTTTTAAATTCAAAAAATTTTTCTTATTTTGGCTGTAAAATTGTAGTATCACATTTTACATGAGAACAATATTCCTTTTATGTTTTTTTATGTCTTTAACGCTCAGCACCATGGCTGAAACAAACGACAGTAGCAGGACGGTACAGGCAGGAGATTCAGTATTCATCGGCATATGTCCCGGAAAAGGATTCAGGTATATACAGTATTTCCGGAAAACGCTCATTCCGAATCCCAACGCTACCTATAACAAGGAAACCGGCGACGATTTTTATGAATATTTCTTCCTCGATGGCGAACATGATGTCCAGAGCCTCCCCTGTGAATATGCCGGCAAAAAATTCAGGATCATAAGCCTGAAAACATTGATGGACAAGAATACAGGCGCAGACAGGCCTGTGATGTTCCTTGACCTTGGGCTTAATATGGTGGCTTGGGTGGAACTCAACGGGGCCGTAGGTGAATTGGAAATCTACCTGGAATAAATATTACAACGCCCTTCCGTTTTCAATCCAACAGGTAATAACCTGAATGGTACTGTCTGCCAATTTCGGGTGTTTTTTAGGCATGGGTGAAAAAGGAGCTTCATGATTCAAGGCTCCCAGGAACCTTGGCTTTCCGGCTTCATACATTACATTTTCATACGTTGTCAAATCAAGCCCGCCCGCTGCGTTCTTCGCACTGTGGCATCCACTTGCACATTCCTTGTCAATAATGGATTTGACATGTGAAGCATACCCTACCGTCATCAGGTCACATACAGATTTAGGCTTTATTTCAGCAATCTGCGTTGGCGTCTTTTTAGCCTTGCAACCGTTTACAAATACCAAGGCCGTGCAGGCTACTATGCCCAATTTAATTATGTTTTTCATATAAGAGATTTGACTTCTTCTATTTTTAAATTGAGAGGTTTGGCTACTTTCTCGTCCATTAAGGCGAAATCCAGCACCTCCAACATGTGTTTCACGTAATGAAAACTTACACCTTTCAAATATTGCTGTGGAATATCTTCAACATCCTTCTTGTTTTCATGGCACATGATAACCTCCTTGATACCCGACCTCTTGGCTGCGAGTATTTTTTCCTTGATTCCACCTACAGGCAATACCCTTCCCCTCAGGGTGATTTCACCGGTCATGGCCAGGTAAGGTTTTACCTTGCGCTGTGTATAAAGTGAAGCCAGTGAAGTCAAGATCGTGATTCCCGCACTTGGGCCATCCTTTGGAATTGCTCCCGCAGGAAAGTGAATATGTGCATCCCAATTGTTGAAGGTCCTGTAATCAATTTCCAGGTAATCGGCATTCGCTTTCAGGAAGGTCATGGCCGTAGTAGCGCTTTCCTTCATTACATCACCCAGTTTACCGGTCAGGGTTAAATTACCCTTGCCCCTTGTGAGTGTACTTTCGACAAACAATATACTTCCACCTACCGGACTCCATGCAAGGCCCGTTACAACGCCCGCAGTATCGTTATCCTGGTAGATTTCCTTATCCATCTTGTCCACGCCGAGTATCTTCTGCACATCCTCCTTGCTGAGTGACGGAGTAGTATTGGTTTCCTTTGCAGTTAGCATGGCATTGTGCCTTACCAGTGAAGCAATTTTCTTTTCCAGGTTCCTGACTCCGCTCTCCCTTGTATACTCTTCGACAATAGTTTCCAGTACCTTGTCCTTTAACTTGAACTGGCTGGCCTTCAGACCATGCATGCTGCGCTGTTTAGGCACCAGGTATTTCTGTGCTATCTGGATTTTTTCTTCCACTGTATAACCGCTCAGTTCGATGACTTCCATCCTGTCAAGCAGGGCTGGCTGTATGCTGTCAAGGGAATTGGCGGTGGCAATGAACATTACCTTGCTCAGATCGTAATCCAGTTCCAGGTAATTGTCGTGAAATGTTGTATTCTGTTCGGGATCCAGCACTTCCAGCAAGGCGGACGAAGGGTCGCCCCTGAAATCATTACCTACCTTATCTATTTCATCCAATACAAATACCGGGTTGCCGGATTTTACCTTTTTCAGGTTCTGGATAATCCTTCCGGGCATAGCGCCTATATAGGTTTTACGGTGTCCCCTGATCTCCGACTCATCGTGCAGTCCGCCGAGGGAAACCCTCACATATTTCCTGCCGAGCGCCCTGGCTATACTTTTGCCAAGGGAAGTCTTGCCTACACCGGGAGGGCCATAAAGACATATAATCGGACTTTTCAGGTCTCCCTTTAATTTGATTACCGCGAGGTATTCAAGAATGCGCTGTTTTACCTTTTCAAGACCGAAATGGTCTGCATCAAGCACTTTCTGTGCTTTTACAATATCGAGATTATCCTTTGTAAAATCGTTCCATGGCAATTCCAGAAGCGTTTGCGCATAATTAAGGCTGACCGAATAATCCGGGCTGGCAGGATTGATCCTCAAAAGCTTATCCAGCTCCTTGTTAAAGGCTTCTCCTGTTTCCTTCGACCATTTTTTCGTTGCTCCCCTTTCCCTAAGGCTTTGTATTTCCCTGTCAGGACTTTCATGGCCCAGTTCTTCCTGTATGGCCCTGATCTGCTGTTGCAGGAAATATTCCTTCTGTTGTTTATCAATATCCACCTTCACCTTGCTCTGTATCTGGTCCTTCAGCTTCAGCATCTGGTTTTCACGTATAAGGTGTTCAAACACAAGTCCGGCACGCTCTTTCAGCGTATTTGAATTCAGTATATCCTGTTTTTCGACCAGCGAGATATTCAGGTTGGAAGCAATAAAACTCACAAGGAAATTATCACTGTCTATATTCCTTAAGGCAAAGTTAGCCTCAGACGGAATATTCGGGGACAGTTCAATGTTCTCTGTAGCGGTATCCTTGATACTGCTGATGAGGGCTTTTAATTCCTTGTCAGGTTTTTCATCCTCCATCTCTATGGCCTTCACATTGGCCCGCAAATATGGTTCTGAAAATATCTCATCCCCCAGTCTTATCTTGCGTTTACCCTGTATAATGGCAGTGGTGTTACCATCGGGCATGCGCAGAATCTTGATGATCTGTGCCATGGTTCCAATGGAATTAAGATCGGTGATGGTTGGCTCCTCTGTTTCAGGATTGATCTGTGCAAATACACCAATGATCTTATCACCCTTGTTGGCATCTTTTATCAGCTTGATAGACTTATCCCTGCCTACCGTGATTGGAAATACAACGCCGGGAAATAAGACTGTATTCCGAATCGGTAATATTGGCAGACTGTCCGGCACCATTTGACGGTTGCTTTCTTTTTCTTCCTGCTGCGAGAAAAGCGGGAACAGGTCCCCCCCTTCAGAATCTTCAGACTCTATATGGCTCCCAAATATTTTTTTATTAAAATTCATACTATAACACTTTCAAATAATCAATTGGTGTACCACGAGACAAATATATGACAAAATGCGTGAAATAAAAAAGTAATAGGTATCAGTAAATTGGGCGGGAAGGGGAATTTCCTGTTATTTGTTCAACTCAATAAAACGTTCAATATCAATCTCCTTGCCCATGATAATAATCTCGTCATTCACATAGATAACAGTATTGGATTGCACCACACCTAACAAATGCCTCTCATACTCCACAGTTCCCCTTTTATCCACTTCATATAAGCGCTTGATGGTGATCAGGGTTAAATTGTACTTGACATCGAATTCGATCTTGTCAATGGTCATGTTGATAATGCCCTTTGGTGCCTCAATTTCAGCAATCTCATAACCATCGGGTAACTGCAGGAAGGTTTTCACACTTGGATGGACCAGCCTTTCCGCAACGATGATACCTACCTCTTCCTCCGGGGACAGTATTTCGGTAACGCCAAGTTTCTCAAGAATCATTTTCTGGTGCGGCGACCCAGCCCTGGCAATGATACGCTTGATCTTGAGGTCAAGCAGGTTGACGACCGTGAGCATCAGCGCTTCAAAATTCTCGCCTATGGCCACCACCACCGCATCCATCTCCTCAATCTTAAAACTTTTAAGTGCATTCATTTCAGTGGCATCCATTGTAATCGCCATCGCTACATCTTCCTTCAACAATTCCACCTTATCCTCATTGTCATCTATCGCTACCACTTCAGCACCACGCCTGGCCAACTGCCGTGCGATTTTACCACCAAATCGGCCCAGGCCTATCACTGCAAACTTTGCTTTTATCATTGAGGCAAAATTAAATGGTTTATGGTATTTTGCAACATAATTATAAATTATTTAATCCCTGACTATAGTTCGCGCTTACTAAACCATACCATTTGTTAAACAACCTGTACCAACTATCAATCGGACCCGGCTGTGAAATGCAATGCATATTAACATTGTACGCAAACCTCCATGAAGAAAAAAGTGTTGATATGCGTGTGCCTCTCAATCAGTCAAGTGTTCGGTATCGGCTATTATCCGCCGGCCGGGGCAAGGGCTTTATCCATGGGTGGCTCCGGATTGATGCTTGCAGATGTATTCAGTCCGGCAAATAATTGTGCACTGATGACGGAGATGAAAAAACCAGGCATAGGATTTTCCTTTACCAATCGCTATGCCCTGAAGGATGTCAACCAGGTAGCAATATGCGCAGTTTTACCTTTTAAAAAAATAGCATATGGCTTCAAGCTGCTTTCAGATGGCAACAATATACTGAGTGACCGGACCATTGGCTTCAGTTTTGCGCATGCTACAAGTAAACAATCCGGTTTTGGAATAGGCGCCAATTACCATCATTACAATATCCGCACTTATGGCAGAGCCTCTGTTATCACCATTGAATTTTCACTTGTAGCCAATATCACCAATAAATTGAGTTCATCTTTTTTTGTCTTCAATCCATTTGCGGCCAGATTCAAGGATTGCCCTGGTGAACATTTACAAAGGACTTTCCGCATGGGTTTACTTTACAAAATCAACAAGAAAATAAGTGTCGTTTGTGAGGCTGAGAAGAGCCGTACATTCAGGACCAATATCAAACTCGCCTGCCAGTACCAACTCAACCCAAAATTTCATTTTTGCATCGGCTTTTCAAGCCTGCAGCCACAGTGTACTTTTGGTATTGGTTTTAAACATAAGCACTATACCATCGCTTATGCTTCTTCACTTATGCAGGCCGCTGGCAGCTCCAATAACCTGTCATTTATATATGAGATCGGCAAATAGGGCCCTGATAATATGCCTGTATTTATTGATGGGTCCTATGGCAGTCACGGCGCAGGACAGTGAACTTGAAATAGCCAAGGAAACCCTCGAAAAATATGTTGAAAATACTGAAAGCAATTCGGATTACACCGACCTCTCCGAGCAGTTGGAATACCTGGTCAGGCACCCAATAAACCTGAACATGGCAGTACAGGAAGAACTTTCAAGAATATCACAACTGACCCCTGAACATATACAGGCCCTCTTGCTGCACCGGCAATTATACGGCAAGCTCACCTCTATTTATGAACTCCAGGTCATTGCGGGATTTGAGCCTGATTTTATTCTGACAATCAAACCCTATATCAATATACTTGAAAACCTGGAATTATCCGACCTGAACTATCAATCATTCAGGAAAAATTACCATCATGAAGTCGCATATTTGTCCCAAAGAAGACTGGAAAAGTCAGTAGGCTATAAGTTGCCGGACTCCGACAGGAATGCCTTCCGCGGAAGTCCATACCGCCATGTGGTACGTTATAAAGCCTCAATGGGCAAGAACTTGTCTTTCGGTTTTAATACAGAAAAAGATGATGGCGAAAATCTGAGGAATTCCTTTTTTTCATCTTACCTGCAATTCTTGTCTACGGGAAAAATCAGGCAATTATTGATCGGCGATTTCCAGGCAGCTTTCGGCCAGGGTCTGTGTTTTGGCAGTGGTCTCACTTTTGGGAAATCAGCCTTTGTATTGGACGTCATGCGTCGGCAGAATGGTTTGAGACCGAATAGGGCAATGAATGAAAATGAGTTCCTCAGAGGTGGAGGTTTCATTTATAAAATCTCAGCAGGTATACACCTTACAGCGTTTTACTCACTTAAAAAAATTGACGCCACGACCAGTGAAGACAGTATGAATGAAAGTAGATTCACCGGTCTTTTGAATACGGGGAATTACAGGAACCTCCCCGAATTGTCAAAAAAAGGAATATTAAAACGCCGCATTGCAGGCTCAAACATAGAGTTCAAATCAGGAAAATTACAAATAGGACTTACCATGGTACACACAAAATACGGGAGTGAACAATCATTGGACGAAAAGAAGTCATACCAGTTATACAACAACCATGTATCGGCGATACAAAACTATGGAACAGACTATAAGCTTTTTCACAAAAACCTGCTTTTCTTTGGCGAAGCAGCCATGAACCAGGACCTCAAGAGTTTTTCTTTTATCAACGGGGTCATCGCTTCTCTTGATAAAAATTTTGACATTAGTTTATTATACAGGAACTATAGCATGTATTATATTCCTTCCATTACCAATGCCTTTGGTGAAACACAGGACAACCACAATGAAAAAGGCCTGTATATGGCCTGTTCATTCACGCCAATTAAAAATTACAAACTCAATGCCTATGCGGATATATACCATTTCAATTGGTTGCGATACCAGGTAGATGCACCCTCACGCGGCAGCGACATGATGCTTGAATTGCAGTTTACAAAACGCAGGCTTTTCAGCTGGTATGTCAGGTACCGGAATGAACAAAAACAGAAAAACGAGGCCGGTACACAGATTATAAACCGGCTTGAACTAAACAGGAGGCAATTGCTGAGATTCCACCTCGAAATAAAAATCAACACCTCAATGACCCTTAAAAGCCGTATCGAACATGTATGGTATCAGCGGCAATTCGGCAAGACCTTGAATGGCATGCTGATGTTGCAGGACCTGCAGGTACAGGTGTTTAAAAATGTAAAACTGCTAAGTCGTCTGATGTTTTTTGATGTGGAGGATTATAACAGTCGTGTGTACGCATTTGAAAACGATGTGATGTATTCCTTTTCTGTTCCTGCATTCCAGAACAGGGGAACGAGGTTTTATCTTTTGGTTAAATATAAAATGAATAAAAATATTCATTTATGTTTTAGATTTGCGCGCACTTCCTACGAAAACACAGAAAGTTCAGGGAGCGGACAGGACAAGATCAATTCAAACAAGACAACAGATACCAGCATACAACTTTTATGGGCTCTCTGAACCGAACAAAACTAAGCGTCAACATCAACAAACTGGCTACCATTAGGAATGCCAGGGGTGGCAATAATCCCGACATCGTAGATTATGCAAGAAAAATAGAAAGTTATGGTGCTGATGGCATCACGGTTCATCCGCGTCCCGACCAGCGGCATGTCCGTTTTGAAGACCTGTATCTCCTCAAGAAAACAGTCAAGACTGAATTCAATATAGAGGGTTATCCAAGCAGGGAGTTTATGGATCTTGTGTTGGATATCCGTCCGCAGCAGGTGACGCTTGTACCTGATGCCCCCGATGTACTGACCAGTAACAATGGATGGGATACGATGCAACAACTTCCATTCCTGAAAGATATTATTGCAGAGTTGAAAAGCCAGAATATCAGGACCAGCATTTTCCTGAATCCGGACCCAAGAATGATAGCATCCGCAGTACTTACGGGTACCGACCGCATAGAACTGTACACTGAAAGTTATGCATCCGGTTTCGATAAGGATAGGGAAAATGCCATCAGGCCATACATTGAAACTGCAAGGGAAGCTGTTGAAGCGGGCCTGGTCTTAAATGCCGGCCATGACCTTGACTTAAAAAACCTGAGATATTTTCAGGAACATATTGCAGGTTTGCTGGAAGTCAGCATCGGACATGCCTTGATTTGTGACGCATTGGAGTTTGGAATGGCTAATACGGTGAGGATGTATTTGAACCAGTTGGGAACAAGTAATCAGTAAACGGTAATCAGTAATCGGTTTGTTTGATATAATTATCCGTGACTTGTTGGTCAGGAGACTCAACAAGGGCAGATGTTTTTAATTTGGATTTTGGCAGAGCTCACTCTACCTATCATTTTCCCCACATCGTAAATCGTATGTCGTATGTCGTAAATTCCTCACGACATCCATGCACTACTTACCATCAATTGATGTAAATTCTGCACCTGCTCGATGAGTGAATGTTCATTGTCATTGTAAATGATATAATCCGCGAGTTTCATCTTTTCCTCTTCGGGCATCTGGCTGTTCATTCTTAATTCAATGGCTTTCCGGTCCAGTTGATCCCGTTCCATCAACCTTTGTATCCGCAATTCCGCAGGTGAATGTACAAGTACAATTTTATCAATTGTATCCCTGCCACCTGCCTCCAGCATGATGGCCGCTTCCTTGATTACATAGGTATCAGACTTGTGTTCAATGCAGAACTCCTCCCAGTCCTGTAATACTACAGGATGAATGATACTGTTAAGTTTCTCCAGCATGGTTTTGTCCTTAAAAACGATGGAAGCGATATACTCCCGATTGTATTTACCATTTTCAAAAGACTTTTCACCAAAGACATCACTGATGGCTTGTTGCATGGACGGGTGGTGATCCACCAGCCATTTTGCCCTTTCATCCGCGTTATAAACCGGCACTCCCATGCGCGCAAATATCCCACAAACAGTAGATTTTCCACTGCCTATACCACCGGTTATACCCAGTTTGAGCATAAGTATTTACTTAGTTGCTTCAGCAGCCTTGTTCAGTGGAGCACTCAATTCTGAAGATACTGCAGATTTTTCAATCTTCAACCTTGTACCTTCTGAATCTATTACGATGGTAGTGCCATCTAAATTGACAACCTTACCATGAATACCACCTGTGGTGATTATCAAGTCTCCTTTTTTCAATCCTTCGATAAACAGTTTTTGTGACTTCACCTTTTTTTGCTGTGGGCGTATCATAAAAAAGTACATGACTACCAACATTAAGCCCATCATGATCAGGAACTGTGAAGAACCACCTGATCCTCCAGCTGCCTGTAAAATTATATTTAAGTTATTCATTGTTATTCTTGTGGTTTAGCCGCCTGAACATTAGCCCTGAATTTCAGTTCGGTATTTCCTTCTTTTGTATTGGATACAACTGTCACTATCTTGTTGTTGACACCTGCCTTTCCAGCACTGTTAAACCTTACCTTAATCACCCCTTTTTGTCCGGGTTTAATAGGTGTTTTTGGCCAGTCAGGCACTGTACAGCCACAGGAAGCCCTGCAATCACTGATCAGCAAATCCGCTTTTCCTGTATTTGTAAATTCATACGTGGTTTCAACATCCTGGTTCTCTACAATATCACCGAAATCGTGATCCTTGGTTTTAAAGGTCATTTCCGGCATCTCTCCCGGTAACGCCTTTGGATCTGCAGCGGTAGATGGATTCTCTATCATTTCCACCGGAACATCCGAGGCATTGTCAGTTGTTGTGGCATTGGTGTCAGACCCGGAGTCCTGGGACGACGAGGCCTGGTTGCAGGAACATAATACTGCGATGACTGATAAGATGATAATATTTCTCATTGTTTTAAATCGTGATTCGAATTTAGGATGCAAAAATAAAACCTATTATTCATTTTTCAATCCCCTGCCTGATTTATTTATTTCCCCTGTTTCCAGCAGTGTAATCCTTATCTTGTCAAGCACTCCGTTCAGGAACAGGTGACTTTTAGGCGTGCTGTATGACTTGGCAATATCGAGGTATTCGTTGATGCTCACCTTCGGTGGAATGGTTTCAAAATAAAGGAACTCCGACAAGGCCATTCTCAACATGACCACATCCGTAAGCGTGAGCCGTTCTGAATCCCAGTTGGATGTATTTTTCATTATCAGCTCATCAAGGTATTCCTTGTTGACCATGCAGTTTTCGAACAATTGTGTTCCAAACACCATGTCCTCACGTTGTTTCTCGCCTATGCTCTCAATCTTCAGTTTCTGTTTATCATAAAACGTCTGAATGGCATGTACAACAGCTTTTAACACATCTGCACTATCATCCTCCCAATACAGGTATTCAGTTTCCATGGCATGATCGAACAATTCAAATTCATTGAAGAGGAATTCATACAGGTTGATCAGGAAATCGCGCTGCATGTCATTGTTTGGTTCATCAAAAACCATGAAATCAGTAAAAAAATCATACTGCACCATGTCGATGAAGATATGGTTAAAAAGGTCTCCATGCCTGCGCCAGTCATAAGGCAATTTACCGCACAAGGCCTCAAAGTTCTGGTCTGTCGACAGGGATTTGAAAAAATCGATGCGGTTTAGTACTTCCGTGTTGCGGATATGGGTCTTGTTCGGGAAATATTTTTCAACTTCTATCTCTCTTTCACTTTCCAGGAAGGTGTTAAAATCCACGAGGAACTGCAAAGAAAAATAATAAAACTTGTAGAGGTCATTGAATTGTTTATCCAGGATCTTGAGAAATGCAGGGACAGAAGGTGCGTCTTGTTGTTGAAAGGCGTATAACTGTTGAAGAACTTTGATCCGGATATTCCTGCGAGATAACATATACTAATGAACGTAAATTGGGCCGCAAAGATAAGGGGAAGTTTTTAAATTATGAATTATAAATTATGAATGTTCTAAGAAACGTTTCCCCAGAAATGGTCTTCCTGGTGTTGTTTGAGGTAATTTAACAAGGCCTGGTTTTCCGGAAGCGCGAGGTTTGGATCATTTTTAAGTATGAATGCCGCGGCACGCTTTGCAAGGTCAATGATCTCGTCATCAGTAACCAGGTCCAGCAACTTAAAATCGGGCAAGCCGCTCTGCCGTGTGCCTAATACATCGCCGGGGCCCCTCAATTCAAGGTCGGCCTGTGATATCTCAAACCCGTTATTGGTCTTGCACATGGTCCTGATACGTTTTTTTGATGCAAAATTCATTTCATCCCTGGTCATCAGGATGCAATAACTTTGCTCGGCTCCCCTACCCACCCTGCCCCTTAACTGGTGCAACTGTGACAAGCCGAATCGGTTGGCATTCTCTATCAGCATGACCGAAGCGTTGGGCACATTGACCCCTACTTCTATGACGGTGGTTGAGATCATGATATTGGTAATGCCATTCTTGAACCTCTTCATCTCGAAATCCTTGATATCCGGTTTTAATCTGCCATGCAGAAGGCTGATCTGGTATTTTGGCACCGGAAAAAAATCAGTGACCGTATCATAACCGTTCATCAGGTCATTTAATTCCAGTTTTTTTGATTCCTCAATGAGTGGATAAACAATATAAACCTGTCGTCCAAGCGTTACCTGCTGACGCAAAAATTCCATGACTTCGGCCCTTAAACGCTCCACCCTGTGAACGGTTTTCACCGGTTTCCTGTCCTTTGGCAATTCATCTATCACCGATACGTCCAGTTCACCGTGTATGGTCATGGCAAGGGTACGTGGTATTGGGGTGGCAGTCATTACAAGCACATGCGGTTTCTTGTGTTCTGTCTTGTTCCACAACTTGGCCCTCTGAGCCACGCCGAACCGATGCTGTTCATCTATCACGGAAAGCCCGAGCGACCTGAACTCCACATCCCCTTCTATCAGGGCATGGGTGCCTATCAGGATATGGATGGTGCCTTCCTTTAACGCCTCCAGTATCTCCACCCTCTTTTTTTTCGAAGTCGAGCCTGTAAGCAATTCCAGGTTGACCGGAAGTCCTTCCATGAGGTCCTTTAATGTCAGGTAATGCTGGGTGGCCAATATCTCTGTCGGGGCCATCATACAGGCCTGGTAACCATTGTCGATACTCATCAGCATGCAGAACAGGGCAACAATGGTCTTGCCGCTACCGACATCTCCCTGCAACAGCCTGTTCATCTGCTTGCCGCTTTTTACATCTTCTTTTATCTCCCTGATAACGCGTTTCTGGGCATCCGTCAACTCAAATTTCAAATGTTCGTGAAAAAATCGGTTAAAGAGTTTGCCCGGCTGGCCCATCAATATCCCTTTTTTTTCCAGCAGCCGCACAACCCTGCTTTTTTCGGAACGCATGGCCAGTGTAAACATTTCATCAAACTTTATTCGTCTAACGGCAGCCTGTTGGGCCTTTTCACTTGAAGGCAAGTGAATATGGTATATTGCAGCTTTCCTGTTGATGAGCTTGAGTGGTTTGGTCACTGATTCAGGAATATACTCCTCCACATCGAATTGGGGGCTTTTCATTACCTGGTTTACCAATGAAAGGATATACCGGGAATCCATGAAACGCGATTTCAGCTTTTCCGTCAGGGGGTAAACAGGCTCGAAAACCAGCCCCTTGCTGTCATCCGCAGGTTCATATAATTTAATTTCCGGGTGCGAAATATTCAATTTTCCATTAAATTCAGTGACCTTTCCATACACGGTATAGATTCCACCTTCCTTAAGGCTCTTGAAAATATACTGGTAATTCTTGAACCAAATGAGTTCAAGAGCACCGGTTTCGTCAATTAAAATTGCGGATAACCTTTTGGCCTGTTTGGCGCCTATGGCCTTTATATCGGTCAGTCTGCCCCTGAGTTGCACATTCGGGCTATCGACTTCAATATCCCTGATACCGGTGATTTTTGACTTGTCTATGTACTTGAAAGGATAGAGCTGTATCAGGTCCTTGTATATAAAAATATTCAATTCGGATTTTAGTATCTCGGCCTTTTGAGGGCCTACCCCTTTCAGGTACTCTATACTGGTGTGCAAATACTCCCGGCTCACAATAGTTCAAAAAAATGTTTTGCAATATTCAAATTAAAATTTAGATTTGCGCAAATTTTAAAAATAAATAATAGAATGAAAAAATTAATCATCGTAACACTCATCGCAGCGTTTTTTGCTGCCTGTGGCAACAAAGCTGCCAACGAATCCACTACTAAAGTTGCTGGTTTGAAAACTTGGGTAGATTCAGTATCTGGTCTTGCTGCTGCGACTACTACTTATGACTCTGCTACCTGGGCTACTTGGGATGCTGACTACAACAATGTAGTTAACGGTATTGTTGAAGCTGACCTGGACGAAGCTACTAAAGCTACATTGGCTGAAACCAAAGCTAAATGGGCTGAAACCGGTACTGCGTACAGCAATGGCATGATGAAAGCTAAGGAAGAAGCTGCAAAAGCTGCTGCCATGGCAACCGATTCAACTAAAGTATCTCCAGAAGCTATGGCTCCTGCAGTAGAACCTAAAAAATAAGACGTTAAAAGTAATTTAACTTCGAAATACTTTGAAAAGTTGAGTTTTAATAAACTCAACTTTTTTTTGTGCTTAATTATTTTACCTTTGTCAAAAAAACTAATTATGTACACTCAGAAATACCTGGCCCTCATCAGCCTCATACTGGCATGCGGGCAGTCATATGCCCAGTTGTACAAGCCAAGCCAATTCTCGGATCTTACACTGCCCGGCTATATGGCACGCATATGGAATGGAGGGGACATGTTCTCCACCTATTCAAACACATCGGGATTTGAGATCCCGAGGGTCATTGATTTATCACCCAGTCGCGGCACGATGGGCGCCGCAGCGATATGGATAGGGGCATATGATGAAAACAATGAACTGCACATGGCTGCCATGACCTACAGGCAACGTGGAATTGATTATTATCCGGGTCCTGTCAACATTGATTCCACCGGTTCCACCCAGTATTATGACGCAATATTTCCCTTGGGCTACGATGAGGTATTGCAGCAAAAGCAGTCCGGCTTCACCAATGTTTCGAACAATATAAAAGCCTGGCCCGTTAATAACATCTTTCTTCCGTCAAGACCCCTGGCGCCTTTCTATGACAAGAACAAGGATGGCAACTATGATCCGTATAACGGGGATTATCCGCTGATCAACGGACAGAAGGCGCTATACATGGTATTTAACGATAAGGGCCCACATGAGGAAACCCTGGGCCTGCCCCTTGAAGTGGATGTGGAAGTCATGTTTTACGGTTTTGGCTCAACTGATACCGCCCTCAACAATACCCTTTTCGTAAACTATGCGATCACAAACCGCTCCAAGCACACCTATAAAAAATTCTTCATTGCGCTATGGGTGGATTTTGACATCGGGAATTATGCAGATGATTATGCAGGCTGTGATACCACCCGCAACCTGTTTTTTGGATATAATGGCGACAGCCAGGATGAATCTGTAGGCGGGTATGGCTTTAATCCGCCGGCACAGGGACTGGTTTTCCTGAACCAGGAAATGAACAGTTTTCACTCATATGACAATAGCCTGGATCCGGTTCATGGCAATCCCTCTACCGCACTTGAATTTTACAGGATAATGTCGGGATTGAACCTGAACGGCTCAAAGGTCCTGGATAATGCCAATGTCCCGACCAATTACTCATTTTATGGAAATGTTGGAGAACAAGGCCAATACAATGCCCTCAATGCAGGCAAGTCCCCGGATGACATACGCGGCGTTGGATCTGCAGGTCCCTATACACTGCTCCCCAATGAATCGGTATGCCTCGACGTTGCCTTCGTCACCGCATTTGACAGGGGCGTGAACGGGCCAGCTGCCCGGAGCGTGCCGACACTGAAAAGGTATACTGACTCGATACAATCATATTATGACAGGGGCATTATACTGACCCGGAACATCCTGTGCCAGAACCGGCAGGCGGTGGGATTACAGCCCTTGATGGCTGAGCAAAGCCTGCAGGTATACCCCAATCCAGGCACAGGGATCATTCATTTCAGCCTCGCTCCTTCAGAGGACAAGGCCCGGGTTGATATATACGCTTCGGACGGCCGCATTGTGTACTCGTTTATCGCCGTATCTGGAAGGCAGGAACTGGACGTTTCTGATCTTCCTGCCGGGCTTTACCAGGTAGTCGTTGTGGATGCCGGGCGGCTGGTGAAGGCAAATTTTATAAAAGAATAAGCAACATTTTATATTTTTGCCCCTTTCATGCGAATCCTATACCTGCTAAACTGTATAACCTTCCTGTTGACCGCCTGTAACAATGCTTCATCGCCGGCGGAGGTTTCAAAAACCGCTGCAAACACCTTTGTGGATACATTCAAGGATGATACCATTCCGGCATACGAAGATTTCCCCGTGATCAACAGCCCCCTGGATGAAGAAACGCAATTGAAGATATTCAAGATGGTATTAAAAGATGTCAAGACAAAAAAACTGTATGACTTCAGCGCTTTGGGAAATGACAGGTTATTAAGCGCTTACACCAATTTCCAAAAGACCTTCAACAGTTACAGGGACTCGACCGACGAGCGCTATACAGAATTTTTCAAAAACTTATTTTATAAAATGGAGCTGCACGAACAGGAAATTTCAAATCCGGAGACACCTGATATAAGGACCAGGCTGGAGATAGCAAGGATAAAAAGCGATATCAATGCGGGTTTTGCCGACAAAAAATCCCTGGAATTACAAAAATAAAGTCATGAAAACAGTTATTCTGCTTATCATCTCCAATGTATTCATGACCATCGCATGGTATGGCCATTTAAAGTTCGAAAATGTACCATTATGGAAAGTCATCATTATCAGTTGGTTAATCGCATTTATCGAATACGCTTTTATGGTTCCTGCAAACAGAATAGGCAAGTTAGAGGGCATGAGTGCTTACCAACTCAAGATGATACAGGAAGTCATTACTATCATTATATTCATCGTATTTGCGGTATTTATACTGAAGGAGCCTCTTAAATGGAATCATATCGTTGGCTTTATTTTCCTTTTTTTAAGCGTTTTTTTTATTGTTAAAAAATTTTAAATACCTCTTGATAAAATAGTAGGAAAATTAAATGTTCTGTCGTAAATTTGCGCCCCCAACAAAGGAGGAAATAAAATTTGACAGAAGAACAATTACAAGAAGGCAACGTAACAACAGGAGTTGATACCGCCACAGAAACCCCAAAAACCCGCACCCAACCTAAGGAAAATGCTCCGGCTGCGGAAGAATTTGACTGGAGCATGGACAATGCAGGATTTGGCAATTACAATTCTGCGCAGCACCAGGAATTGGTGAATCTTTATTCCAATTCGCTGAAAAGCCTTACACAAAATGAATTGATCACGGGACATGTCGTGTCAATTAGTGAAAGAGAAGTAGTGGTAAATGTAGGTTTCAAATCTGATGGCATCATTTCCAGGAATGAATTCAAGGATCTGCCGGATTTAAAGGTAGGTGACAAAGTGGAGGTTTATCTTGAAAATGTTGAAGACCAGGATGGACAACTGATCATTTCCCGCAAGCGCGCTGTACAGGAAAAAGCATGGGATTTTATCCTGAAAGCGATGGAAGAAGGTACAATTTTGACCGGCTTGGTTAAAACAAGGACCAAAGGTGGTTTAGTGGTGGATGTGATGGGTATTGATGCGTTCCTGCCGGGTTCACAGATCGATGTGAAACCTATCAAGGATTACGACCAGTACGTTGGCAAGGATATGGAGTTCAAGATTGTAAAAGTGAACGAAGTATTCAAGAACGTAGTGATTTCGCACAAGGCACTGATCGAGGATGATATAGAAGCACAGAAATCAGATATACTTTCCAAACTGGAAAAAGGACAGGTACTTGAAGGTATCGTCAAGAACATTGCGCCATTCGGTGCATTTGTCGACCTGGGTGGTATTGATGGATTGCTGCACATTACAGATATGTCATGGGGCAGGATCAATCACCCTGAAGAATTACTTCAGCTTGAACAGAAGATTACTGTGGTAGTTCTGGAATTTGACGAAGACAAGAAACGTATATCACTCGGCATGAAACAATTGTCTGAACATCCCTGGGATGCTTTGGGCGAAACTTTCGTAGTGGGTGCTAAAGTAAAAGGCAGGGTTGTAACCGTGACCGATTACGGTGCATTCGTTGAAATCACGCCTGGAGTTGAAGGTCTTGTTCACGTATCTGAAATGAGCTGGAGCAGCCATTTGAGAAGTCCACATGATTTCCTGAAGGCAGGTGATGAAGTGGAAGCAGTGATTACCGCACTTGAAAAAGATGAGCATAAAATGTCCCTGGGCATTAAACAATTAACACCGGATCCATGGTCTACAATTGTTGAAAAATATAAAGTGGGAAGCAAACATACCGGAGTCGTTAAGAACCTTACCAGCTATGGTTTATTCATAGAACTGGAAGAAGGAGTTGACGGATTGGTTCACGTTTCTGACCTGTCATGGACCAAAAAGATCAAGCACCCATCAGAATTCATTAAGAAAGATGAGAAGATTGATGTAGTGGTATTGGAAGTGGATTCAGAAAACCGCAGGTTATCCTTAGGCCACAAACAACTGGAAGAAAATCCATGGGATACTTTCGAAACCATCTTCTTTGTGAACAGCAAACATGAAGGAACAGTTGTAGGAGTGAACGATAAAGGTGCAAGCATACAGTTGCAATACGGTATTGAAGGATTCGCGCCTAAACGTCACCTTGTAAAAGAGAATGGCGGTAAAGTGAAGGATTCTGAGGTATTGACTTTTGAAGTGATAGAGTTCAACAAGGAAAACAAGAGTATTGTTTTATCACATACAAACACCTGGAAAGCTGAAGAGAAGGCCAAGCACGCCGAGGAAAGCAGCAGCAGGGACAAAACTTCAAAAACCCCTAAGAACCTTAATAAGACCAACGACAAATCAACACTTGGTGAACTGGATGCGTTCAGCGACCTGAAAGCCATGTTTGACAGTGCCGGTACTAAGGAAGCCAAGGAGGAGAAACCTAAAGCAGAGAAAAAAGTAAAAGAGGAAGTAGCGGAAGTTTCAAACGTAGCGGAAGTTTCAAATGAAGCTGAAGTATCTGAAGTAACAGAAGCACCTGCCGAGAAAGCTCCTGCCAAAACAAAAACCCCTAAAGGCGACGACCTGAAAAAGATAGGCGGTATAGGACCTGCTTTTGAAAAGAGATTACATGCATTGGGTGTCATTACCTTTGATGATTTGATCTCCCTGACAGACGAAAAGATTGCTGAGCTTGAAGAGAAAGACAGCATGACCAGTCTTGAACAATGGCATACCTGGATAGAAGAGGCTAAAGCTTTAAAAGCTTAATATATAATATTCATTAGGAAAAGGGCGACTGAAAAGTTGCCCTTTTTTTGTTTAT
>JANWHK010000075.1 GCA_025450395.1 Bacteroidia bacterium | reverse complement strand
TCGCGTCCGCCGGAATACGTATTTTTATTGCCATTGACGGCAAAGGCCATGGCATTGCTTCCGGTTCCGCCACCTACATATACAAACGTATCATATAACCTGATGGAATACATGGCATCATCGCCATTTCCACCTAAATAGGTGCTGAACCTCAGGTTTTTGAGATTGGAGTCCAGGCTGAAGACACATCCGTCCTGTGCGGATGCCTTCACATTCTGAAAAAAATCCTTTAAAGGAAAATTGCTGCTTTGGGTGGTGGATGCGACATAAACATTGTTATTGGAATCCAACACAATATCCCCCCTGAAATCATCCGCATAATTGTACCTGAGTGTCATGGTATTCAAACCGTCAAAGTCAGTGCCACCCATAAAGGTGCCCGCTATCAGGTCGCTGCCGTCTTCCTTAAATTTCACCACGAATATATCTGTGTTCCCGTTAAAAGTAGGGTCGTATCCGCCAGTATCAACAGGAAAATCAGGAGAATAACAGGTACCCATCACCAATAGATTATCCTGATTATCCACTACCAGGCTATGGGGATATTCATCCCTGCTGCCACCGAGATAAGTGCTGTAAAGCAAGGTAGTTCCCGCGCTGTCATATTTATTGATACCGATATCGCAGGGAAGGAGGGCAGGAGCTTGGCCCACACCACCTGAATAAACCATCTGGAATGAACCCGGTGTCACGGGAAATGGTCCGCCATTGGCCCCTGTTCCGCCGTCTACAATGCCCCCGGCATAAAGATGAGATTTTGAATCATAAGTAGAGGTGAAGCCGAAATTATCTCCCTGGCTGCCACTATAGGTTGAAAACACAAGTATGGGATCAATGATGAGCGGATAACCTGTATGATAGCTTTGGGTCTTGAACGAAACCAGGAAACTGTTTTTTATTTTTTTAAGGCTGTAGGCACATTGAATCCTGATGGTATCCCCATTGATCACTTGAAAAGCAAAAGGTTTTTGTTCTATAACTTCACCTACTGAGGTGGAGATCACAAGAGTGCCATTGTCTATTTTTAAATTAGTGGCGAAATCATATCTCATTTGTATGGATTTCACATCATATCCCTTGTTGATGATAAAATTATGCTTGATGTCCTCGCCGTGGTTCTGTATCTGCCAGTCGATACCCGGATAAAGGTTTTTATACGTTAGCTGGTGATAGGACCTTAGGTTGGTATGCCATTCTGATGGATTCCTGCCCTTATAAAAATGGGACCTGGTTGGAGAGATGTATTCCGGTAATATATCACAAGGTTGGGCATTGACAAATTCAACGTCGAAACGGTGATAACTTAAAGTAAAATCATGTTTTAAGGACTTGTAGCGGTGATAATGGTGCCAGAAACTGTCATATTGAGCTGAATTTTTCAGCAAAACGGTAAAACCATTGTTTTTGTAATAGGTCATGCCGTTGCTGAACTGTTTGGTATAAGTAACAGACGCAGGCATCCTGCCTTTGTTTTCCATCAGCAGGGACTGGCCTGAAAGTTTGGTCAAAAAAACCGGAAAAGCACAAAACAACAGGATAATGAGAGGTTTTAATCGATATGAACAATGAGAATACAATCTTTATAAGTGACTTTTCCTTACAAAGATACAAAAATTAATATTTTAGTTGCTTAAACCTTGTTAAAAAGTACGCAATTAGGAGTATTTTTGCAAACTTAAAAATTTACAACGGATCACATGTCAGAATTAAATGAATATCAACTGCAACGCAGGCATAAGCTTGAAAAACTCAGAAACCTCGGAATAGACCCATATCCTGCGGAAATGTGGGATGTAAACGCTTATTCTGCGGACATACTGAAAAACTACAATCCTGAGGAAAACAATTTCCAGGAAGTGACTATGGCAGGCAGGATCATGAGTTTGCAACCTAAGGGCAAGGTTTGTTTTATGAAGATAAAGGATGATCAGGGCAGGCTGCAATTATATATCAGTCGTGACATGCTCTGCCCGGATGAAGACAAGAGCTTTTTCGATAACGTAGTATTGCATCTCCTGGATATTGGCGATATTATAGGTGTCAAGGGCGAGATATTTGTTACCAGGACAGGAGAAACCACCTTGAAGGTGAAGGAACTGAAAGTATTATCCAAGGCCTTGAATCCGCTCCCGGTGGTAAAGGAAAAGGATGGTGAGATATTTGACGCTTTTACCGATCCCGAATTGCGTTTCCGCATGCGTTATGTTGACCTCATTGTCAATCCGCATGTCAAGGAAACATTTATCAAGAGGACAAAGGTAGTTCAGTCGTTGCGGAATACATTCAACAACAATGGTTACCTGGAAGTGGAAACACCTGTTTTGCAGGCCATACACGGTGGTGCTGCTGCAAGGCCTTTTATGACGCACCACAATGCCCTGGACATGCCCCTCTTTTTGAGAATTGCAAATGAATTATACCTGAAACGCTTGATAGTAGGCGGGTTTGACGGGGTTTATGAGTTCTCTAAAAATTTCAGGAACGAAGGTATTGACAGGACACATAACCCTGAATTTACAGGGCTAGAGATTTATGTGGCTTATAAAGACTATAACTGGATGATGGATTATACAGAGATCATGCTGGAGAATGTAGCCAATGATGTCAACGGTAGCACGGATGTGAAAGTAGGTGATACCATCATCAATTTCGCAAGGCCGTACAAACGCCTGACCATGTTTGATGCCATCAGGGAGCATACAGGTTTTGATGTTTCCGCCATGGATGAGGAACAGTTAAGGGCAACATGCAAAACACTCGGGATCCATGTTGAGAATAGCATGGGTAAAGGTAAGCTGGTGGACGAGATTTTCAGTGAGAAATGTGAAAAGCACTGTATTCAGCCAACTTTCATTACGGATTACCCTATTGAAATGAGTCCGCTTACAAAAAAACACCGCAGCAAGGAAGGCCTGGTTGAGCGTTTTGAATTATACATCAATGGCAAGGAGATCGCCAATGCATATAGTGAGTTGAACGACCCGATCGACCAAAGGGAGCGTTTTGAGGAACAGATAACGCTGGCTGGCCGGGGAGATGATGAAGCGATGCCGCTGGATGAAGATTTTCTGAGAGCCCTTGAGTATGGTATGCCACCAACAGCAGGTTTGGGAGTTGGTATTGACAGGCTTTGCATGCTGATCACCAACCAGGCAAGCATACAGGAAGTCTTGTTTTTCCCGCAGATGAGACCCGAGGCTGCTCAAAGCAAGGCATAATGTAGCAAAATGTTTGCCTAATACATCCCGGTGTAATAAATTGCGGCATTAAACAAAGCGTGTTATGCCTGAATTTTATGTTGACCCCGATATTGCAGTCGCCAAAACACTGCATACCGATTTTTATAACAACCCCGAAATATTTGAGCTTTGTAAAGAAAAGATCTTTGCGCTTTCATGGCAATTTGTAGGCAGCACAGACCTCATCCATAAGAATGGGGACGTATTTCCATTTATCTTATTGGAGAAATTTCTCGATGAACCCCTGGCCCTCACAAGGGATAAGTCTGGTGATATGCACCTGGTATCAAACGTGTGTACACATCGCGGCAATATCTTAACCGAGAAGCCCTGTAATATTTCGACCCTCAGGTGCCGTTACCACGGAAGGCAGTTCCACCTCGATGGCAAATTCCTGTCCATGCCTGAATTTAAGGAAGTGAAAAATTTTCCCTCAAAGGATGATGACCTGAATGAACTTGAACTTTTCCAGTGGGGGAAAAACTTATTCACTTCACTGGATAAAAGGTATGCTCCCGAAGTGTTTTTTGGTGACATGATGAAAAGGGTCAGCTGGATGCCGCTCGATCAATTTGTATTCCGACCTGATTTTTCGCGTGAGTTTCATATAAAAGCCAATTGGGCATTGTATTGCGAAAATTACCTCGAGGGATTCCATATCCCTTTTGTTCATACTGGCTTGAACGCTGTCATTGATTTTGCATCCTATACCACTGAATTGTTTTTCCCGTATTCCAGTGTGCAGATTGCATTTTCTAAAGATGAAAAGGACTGTTTTGACTTGCCTCCCTCATCACCGGAGTATGGTAAAAATGTGGCAGCATATTATTTCTGGGTGTTTCCAAACATGATGTTCAATTTTTATCCCTGGGGCCTGTCTGTCAATATTGTTCAACCGGTTTCAACGGGTGAATGTAAAGTGTCTTTCAGGGGTTATGTTTGGGACCAGTCCAAACTGGGTGTCGGTGCAGGTACCGGACTTGACAGGGTAGAGATGGAAGATGAAGAGATAGTAGAGAATGTCCAGAAGGGTGTGCGCTCAAGGTTTTACAGTCATGGAAGGTATTCAGTGACAAGGGAGAGGGGAACACATCACTTTCATACCATCATTTCCGACTTTATGAAAGCAAAGTAGATAGAAAAAATGGAAGGACTTCAGCGCAAATTGGGTTTATGGACCTGTGTCTCCATCGTGATTGGCGCTGTCATCGGGAGTAGTATTTTTATGAAACCGGCCACCATGGCGGCGCAACTGGGTTCTCCATTGTTATTGCTGTCGGTCTGGATCATTGCCGGCATCGTATCGCTGTTTGGCGCCATGATCAATGCCGAGGTGGGTTCTGTTATACCCGAAACGGGCGGCCAGTATATGTATTTCAGGTTTATGTACGGCAATTTCTTCGCCTACTTGTACGGCTGGGCGGGCTTCATTGTCATCAATACGGGTGCAATTGCAGGTATAGCTTTTGTTTTTGCCCAATACGCGGAATATTTCGTTCTCATGCCGCGGTTCTCAAAGGAAATGGAACAATCCATCTTTTTGAGTATTCCTTTAATTGGCAAATTCTATATACTGGAAAATTTAGGAGTTAAAATGCTGGCCATATTTTTGATTGCTTTAATAACTCTTGTAAATGTGAAAAGCGTAAAAACAGCTGGGGGCGTTCAGGTGTTTTTTTCGGTATTGAAAGTGGCTGCCCTGCTTGTATTGGTGGGGGTCATATTTTTTTCTGCCAAAGGTGAGCTTCAAAATCTTACAAAAGTGTCCTTGCAATTTGATGCGTCTTTTGCCGGCTTGCTTACCGGGTTTATAGCAGCGACAACAGGCGCCCTGGCTGCTTATGACGGCTGGAACAACCTGGGATTCCTTTCAGGGGAGATCAGGGAACCACAGAAAAATATTCCCCGCGGACTGATAATAGGCCTGGGTTGCTGTATCATTCTATATGTACTCACAACGGAGGCATATTTGTATATGTTGCCTGTGGATACGATGAAACAATCGTCTCTTGTAGCTTCCGATGCCTTGTATGGTGTTATGGGTGTGGCAGGAGGCGGATTCGTGGCATTGTTGGTGATGTTATCCACCTCCGGTGCAGTGAATGGCAACATATTGCCATGCGCCCGCGTGACTTTTGCCATGAGTGGTCACAATAGCTTTTTTGCCGTGGCCGGAAAGGTTCACCCTTCTCACCATACACCTTCCAATGCCTTGTTGATACAGGCTGCCTGGGCCAGTATATTAGTACTCCTGGGCTCCTTTGATATGCTGATGGACATGTTCGTATTTATCACCTGGATATTTTACGGATTTGCAGCGTATGGCATCTTTATATTCCGCAAAAAAATGCCGGATGTAAACCGTCCCTATAAGATGAAGGGATATCCTTATTTGCCAATTATTTTTATTGGATTTACCATGCTTTATGTGACCGTCACATTGTATAATGATATCAATAATTATATGATGGGCAAAACTGAGATTATCAATTCTGTTTTTGGCCTTCTGCTTACAGCTACCGGAATTCCCCATTATTTCTATTTCAAAAATAGAAGCCCTTCACAACGGTAGTTATCCTCCCATCCAGATTTCCAGGTCACTATGATTTTTTCTGTCATCATTTTTGGCTATCAGGTATTTTGCCCGGATATCCGGATTCAGGTTTTTGACTTGCCTGTAAATCGTACCTTGTGCAGGTATTGAAATCCCTTCACCGAGTGCAACATCTTTGATCATGCTCAGGTAAACCGATAAGCCGGTATTTGCCTTGTTTTTTATCAATAACCAGTTATTGGGCTGGTTGCCGATCTCAGCAACGGTTTGAGTGGAATTGGCCATAATCATGCCCTTGAATAAGGCCCTGGCAGTGTATGTTTTGTTTTTTACCTTTCGCGCTTCTTTATAAGTATGGTATAAGTCCGGATTCTGTTCTT
>JANWHK010000074.1 GCA_025450395.1 Bacteroidia bacterium | reverse complement strand
TAAAAAAATTTCCCAATTTGGGAACTTTGTACTACCTTTGTCAAAGGAAATTCAAATTTGAGGATAATTTCGAAAAAAATACTAAGGGAATTTTGGGGAAAACATTCCGACAGTCAACAACAATTGAAAGCATGGTTTCAAGAAACCAGCAATGTTGAATGGAGAAACCCGAAAGCGGTAAAGCGAGATTATCCAAGTGCAAGTTTCCTGGAAGGTAATCGTGTGATTTTTAATATTAAAGGAAACAAATACAGACTGATTGTTAAAATGAATTATGATTACCAAATGATTTGGATTCGATTTGTTGGAACCCATGCTGAATATGATAAAATTGACGCTTCAAAAATCTAAAACTTATGACAATTAAACCAATAAAAACTTATAAGGACTATCAGAATGCGCTGAAAAGGCTTGAATTAATATTTGATTCAAGAAAAGGTTCCCCTGATGGAGATGAACTTGAAATATTAGGAATCTTAATCGAGAAATATGAAGATGCGCATTTCCCTTTAGGATTTCCGGATCCAATTGAAGCTATAAAATTCAGGATGGAACAAATGGGATATACCCAAACCGATCTGGCGAAAATAGTAGGACTTAAAAGCCGGGCAAGTGAAATACTCAACAAGAAAAGAAAGCTGTCGCTTGAAATGATTCGACTCTTACATCAAAGTTTAAAAATTCCCACCGAAGTCTTAATTCAGGATTACGAGTAAGGTGATGCCAATTGTAACTTGTAATTTGTAAATGTATATCCCCACCGATTACCGATTACCTTCCTCAAGCTCCCGCTTGAGGAACTTCGCAGTATAACTTTTTTTATCCTTAGCCACCTCTTCAGGAGTGCCGGTCACCATGATCTCCCCACCGCCATGCCCGCCTTCAGGTCCAAGGTCGATGATGTAATCCGCAACTTTTATGACATCCATATTGTGTTCTATCACCAGTACGGTATTGCCCTTGTCCGTAAGCTTGTTCAGGACCTGCAGCAAGACCGCTATATCTTCAAAATGCAGGCCTGTGGTTGGTTCGTCCAGGATATAGAAGGTACTGCCGGTGTCTTTTTTTGAAAGTTCTTCTGCGAGTTTTACGCGCTGGGCTTCACCTCCGCTAAGGGTAGTGGATGACTGCCCAAGTGTGATATAACCCAAACCCACATCCTTTAATGCCTGTAATCTCCGGCTGATGGTTGGCATGTTGTCAAAAAATTCGACCGCTTGTTCAATCGGCATGTCCAGTACATCGTTGATGCTTTTGCCTTTGTAGCGCACTTCAAGTGTTTCGCGGTTATAGCGCCTGCCATTGCATGAATCACAAAGCACTTCTACATCGGGCAGGAAATTCATCTGTATGATCTTGTAACCTCCGCCTTTGCATGCTTCACATCTTCCGCCACTCACATTGAATGAGAACCTTCCCGGTTTGTATCCCCTGATCTTGGCTTCGGGAAGCATTGCATACAGGTTCCGGATGTCACCGAATACCCCCGTATATGTCGCAGGATTGCTCCTGGGCGTCCTGCCGATCGGTGCCTGGTCGATGCGTATCACCTTGTCGATATTGTCAAGGCCTGTAATGTTTTTATATGGCAGGCATTGGTATTTGCTGTTGTAGACATGTTTGGCCAGTATCGGATATAGGGTCTCGTTGATCAGCGAAGATTTTCCACTTCCGGATACACCCGTAACACAGATAAAATTGCCCAATGGGAAATCTACATTCACGTTTTTCAGGTTGTGCCCGGAACATCCTTTCAAGCTGACTTTTTTACTGCTGACCTTCCTTCTTTTTTTTGGTACTTCTATATTTTTTGTACCATTGATATATTGGGCAGTAAGTGAATCCTGTTTGATGAATTCCTCGTAGGTGCCGTGCGCCATAATCCTTCCGCCGTGAATACCCGCCCTTGGCCCGATATCGATGATATAATCACTCTCCATGATCATGTCCTTGTCATGTTCCACTACGATTACACTGTTGCCAAGGTCCCTGAGGTCCTTCAACGAACGTATGAGTTTTTCATTATCCCTTTGGTGCAAACCTATACTCGGCTCATCCAGGATGTATAAAACATTCACGAGTTGTGAACCTATCTGTGTCGCCAGCCTGATACGCTGCGCTTCACCACCGCTGAGGGTGTTCGACGGGCTGTTCAGTGTCAGGTAATCAAGGCCGACATTGCACAGGAAACCAACCCTGGTTTTTATTTCCTTGATAATCTCCGATGCAATCAGTTTTTGCCTGTCTTTTAACCTTGATTCAATCGTTTCCAGCCACTTGTCAAGTTCCTTGATGGAAATCAGTGACAGGTCGGCAATGTTTTTATCTTCAATCCTGTAAAACAGGGCTTCTTTTTTCAGTCTTTGTCCATGACACTCGGGACAGGTCTTGGCATGCATGAATTCTTCCGCCCACCTGCTGAGGGAATCGCTTTTGCCTTCATAATATTGCTCTTCAATAATCGGTATGATACCCTTGAAGATGGTGTCAACAGTTTGAGTCTTCAGCTCATAATTGGTATAGGTGACAGGGAATGACTCATCACTGCCGTGCAGTATGATTTCGAGTATCTCGTCCGATAGTTTTTCAATAGGGTCAGCAAGACTGAACTTGAATTTTTTGGCCAGGCCCCTTAACTGCGAAAAGGTGAAATTCTCCCTGAGTTCACCAATCGGGACTATCGCGCCTTTGTTGATGCTTTTAGTCCTGTCGGGAATGATATTGTCGACTGCCACCTCGCTGACGATGCCGAGTCCATTACATGTGCCACAGGCGCCATAAGGACTGTTGAAAGAGAAGGTGTTGGGCTGCGGTTCGTCGTAACTCAGTCCTGTATCCGGATCCATCAGGAATTTACTGTAAAAATACACCTTGTTGTTGGTGTTATCCATGATGGACAATGTGCCCTTTCCAACCTTAAAAGCGGTCCTGATACTTTCCTGGATACGGTTCTTGTTGGCATCACTTGGCTCGATGCGATCAATGACCACGTCAACATCGTGTATCTTGTAGCGGTCGAGCTGCATGCCGTTTTCTATATCCATCAATTCGCCGTCAACGCGCACCTTGCGGTAGCCTTGTTTGCGCACTTGCTCAAAAAGTTCGCGGTAATGTCCTTTTCGGCCCTTGATCAACGGTGCAAGCACAGTTATTTTTTTCAGGCTGAATTTGTCCTGTATAAGTTCAAGTATCTGTTGTTCGCTGAAACGCACCATTTTTTCTCCTGAAATATAGCTGTAGGCATCTCCGGCACGGGCGAACAATAATCTCAGGAAATCGTATACCTCGGTAATGGTCCCGACTGTCGAGCGTGGGTTGCGGCTGACTGTTTTCTGCTCAATGCTGATAACCGGTGACAGGCCGTTGATCTTGTCAACCGCCGGGCGCTTCATGTCACCTATGAACTGGCGCGCATAAGCACTGAATGTCTCTAAATACCTGCGTTGTCCTTCTGCAAAAATAGTATCAAATGCCAGGCTCGATTTGCCACTTCCGCTCAATCCTGTAAAAACGACAAGTTGATTGCGTGGAAAAGTCAGGTCAATATGTTTTAAATTGTGTTCAGCAGCTCCTATGATTTCAATTTCTTCCGTTTTGTCCATTTTTTCAAATTACTGCAAAGTTCGGTTTTTTTGGACTAAAAATTACATTTGTATTGGATTTTTGTATCTTTGCCCGCCCAAGGTGTTTAAAAAGACTTGTATCATATTGTTTGTTGTATGTATAGCCTTGCAGTCAGGCTTTGTGGCTGTTTATACAATTACAAGGATCAAATGTCATAAGGCCTATATTAAATCCCTGCTGAAAAGGGACCTGAAAAGCGGCAAATTTGATGCTGAACTGGTTGTTTTCAGTGAAGAGCAATTAAGGAATGCAGAATGGGAACATTCCAGGGAGTTTTTCCTGGGAGAAGACAAGTTTGACGTGGTCAGGATTGTTGATTCTGACGGTATTAAACTCTACCACTGTATCAATGACAAAAGGGAAAAGGAATTGTTCAAATCCCTTGATACGCATAAAAAACAAAAAAATCTCCTGGAGGATGTGATAAAGAAATTCTGCCTGAATATCCCTTCACTTCCTTCATTCTATTTAAGGACCATCAATACGCCCGTCTTACACAGGGATTATTTTTCGGATCAGTATACCTACAGTTTTTCGGATTTGCACTTCAGGCCGCCGACCTGCCTCATCTAAATATAGAACATCGATTTCTATTCCCTGATTTTCCTTTGGAAGTATCAGGGTTATGACACAGATTGTCATCCTGAGCCTGTCGAAGGACAATCCAATTAAAAGAAGTATTTTAGATATTAAAAAAATGAACACGAAGTCTCACGAATGCGACTTAAAAAAAATTATAAACATGAGTAAAAGAACAATTATAACAATTATATGCCTGATGGTGGCAATGGAGCAATACGCTCAAACTATCACTGTAAAAGACAAATCAAATTTGCAACCCATCGAAAATGCAGAAGTCAATAATATGAAGACGGATGCAAAGGGACAGGTTGAACTCAGTACCATAGGAGTGGATAAGATCAATCCTATATATGTATTTTCTAAAGAGGGTTATTTCAGTGATTCCTTTACCGCTGCCCAGTTGACAACCATGAATTACCTGGTACTCCTGGACGAAAGGTCCTTCGATTTTAATGGCGTGGTAGTCTCCGCTTCAAAATTCGAGGAAAAATCAAAGGATGTGGCACAACAGGTAGCTGTCATTGACAGGCGGACCATGGAATTTAATAACCAGTCAAGCTCGGCTGACCTTTTGCTGCAGAGCGGCAGGGTCTTTGTCCAGAAAAGCCAGATGGGTGGCGGAAGCGTGGCAATGAGGGGTTTTGAAGCCAACAAGGTCCTGATGGTAGTGGATGGTGTCAGGATGAACAATGCAATATACAGGGGCGGGCATTTACAGAATGTGATATCGGTGGATAATAACATGCTCGAAAAGACAGAAATGTTATTCGGTCCCGGATCCGTTGTTTATGGCAGCGACGCACTCGGTGGGGTTGTGCATTTTTATACCAAGAACCCATTGCTTTCAAGCAACGGAAAGCCCTTGTTCAAAGCGATGGCCATGACCCGTTATGGTACCGCAATGCAGGAAAAGACAGGTCACGTCGACTTTAATATTGGCCTGAAAAAGTTTGCTTTTCTAACCTCTTTCACTTACACTGATTTTGGTGACATGACCATAGGGAAAAAGGGAACCAGGGATTATGAAAGTTGGGGAAGAAGGACTTTTTATGCCCAGCGTTTCGACAATAAGGATAGCATGGTAATCAATCCGGATTCATTCAAGCAGATTCCAACAGCTTACACGCAAATGGATTTTATGGAGAAAATACTGTTTCAACCGAATAAGATGGTAAGTCATCTTGTTAATTTACAGTATTCAAATACAAGTAATATTCCGAGGTACGACAGGTTGACTGAGCTGTCAGGTTCAGGCAAGCCAAGCCAGGCGCAATGGTATTACGGTCCGCAGAAAAGGGCATTTGTCTCTTATCGCATGGACATTGATAAAAACACCATCGCTTTCGATAAGGCTTCATTCATTCTTGCGTACCAGGACATAGAGGAAAGCAGGCACAACAGGGGATTCGGAAGTTCCAACATCACGCACAGGACAGAAAAAGTGAAGGTGAAAACCTTTAATATGGATTTGCAGAAACAGGTTGGTTCAAAAACAGAACTGCGTTATGGAGTTGAATTGAC
>JANWHK010000073.1 GCA_025450395.1 Bacteroidia bacterium | reverse complement strand
TTAATTCAACAACATGGCGGGCGCTTATGATTCAACAAAACCAATGTCAATAGAAATACGCCAAGCTACAGAAGAAGATTTCGGTGCGGTATTCCGCCTGATCCAGGAATTCGCCCTTTTCATCAAAACACCTGAAAAAGTATCTGTCACTTTAGAGCAAATGAGACAGGACAAAGATTATTTTCATTGCCTGGTAGCAGTTGAAAATGAAGAAGTGATTGGATTTGCCACTTATTTTTTTGCGTATTATTCATGGACCGGCAAGTCCTTATACCTGGATGACCTATATGTGGTAGAGCAATACCGCGGCCGGCAAACCGGAACCAAACTACTCGATGCAATCATTGAAATCGCTAAGCAGGCGCATTGTAAAAAGCTAAGGTGGCAAGTTTCAAGCTGGAACAGCCAGGCTATAGAATTCTACAAAAAGAGAGGTGCTGTAATCGATGAAGTGGAAATTAACTGCGATTTAAAATTATAACAACTCATTTAACCCACCCCTATCCCCTCCAAGGAGGGGAATATTATGCCCCCAAAATTCTTCCCCAAAGCATCCGACTTCCGTAAATGGCTCAAGGCCCATCACGATAAAGAAAAGGAGATATCGGTTGGTTTTTACAAAGTCAACAGCGGCAAACCCAGCATGACCTGGTCCGAAGCAGTGGATGAGGCGCTTTGCTTTGGCTGGATAGATGGTATACGCAAATCGATAGACAAGGAAAGCTACACCAACCGTTTCACGCCTAGAAGACCTCGCAGCAACTGGAGTGCTATCAATATCAACAAGGTCAATCAACTGATAAAGGAAGGCAGGATGCAAAAAGCAGGACTCGAAGTTTTCGAGAAGCGCGACAAATCCAAGTCCATGGTCTACAGTTTTGAAAATGCTCCAAAAACGCTTTCGGCCCCTTATGCCAAACAATTCAAGGCCAATAAAAAAGCCTGGATTTTTTTTACGACACAAGCCCCCTCCTACCAAAAAGTGATCATTTATTGGATCATGACTGCCAAGCAGGAAAAAACCCGGATAACACGCCTTGAAAAAGCCATCCGCTGGAGTGAAGAGGAAAAAAGGCTTTGAAAAAGTTTTATTACCCCTATTGTTTGTCAATAGACCCTTCGGTCCTTCCGCAAATTCAGGAGGACAGTATCAGTATGACAACCTAAGTGCGATATACTCCATGTCTTGAAGAGGCTCCCTAAGCACCAATATTTTTCTTGACAATCCATATCATTTATAGTAATATTGAGTGGACTAAAAATCCCTGACGCAACATGCCCGAAACCATCAACGACAAGACCATATTCTCCTTGCTCGAGGTGTGCAACAGCATACGGAAAACCATCGCAGACAGGTATAAAAGCGCCTATTGGATAAAGGCTGAGATGAACAAGCTGAACCACTACAGCCATTCAGGACATTGTTATCCCGAGCTGGTGGAAAAAATCGACGGAAAAGTCATTGCCCAGATAAAAGCCAACCTTTGGAAAGATGATTACAGGAACATCAATGACAGATTCATCCAGGTATTAAGGGAACCTTTAAAAGATGGCATCAAGATACTGTTCCTTGCCACCATCTCGTTTGACGCCACCTATGGACTTTCCCTGAGAATCATTGACATTGACCCTGCCTATACTTTGGGCGACCTGGAAAAGGAGAAACAGGACAGTATAAAACGACTTCAGGACGAAGGAATTTTCAATCGCAACAAATCATTGCGCTTGTCTGTATTGCCGCAACGCATCGCGATTATTTCAGTTGAGACCAGCAAGGGTTATGCCGACTTCATGCAAGTGCTCAACTTGAATCCATGGTCCTATAAATTCTTTCACATGTTATTCCCCTCCATACTGCAGGGAGAAAAAGCCATCACTTCCATCATTTATCAATTAAAAAGAATTAAAAAGGTAAGGAAACATTTTGATGTGGTCGCCATTATCCGCGGAGGTGGCGGGGATGTGGGCCTGTCGTGTTACAACAACTATGAACTGGCCAGGGAAATAGCCCTATTCCCTCTCCCTGTCATTACCGGTATAGGTCATGCAACCAATGAAACCGTAGTAGAAATGATCTCATTTTCGAATGCCATTACACCTACAAAAATTGCTGAATACCTGGTACAAAAATTTCACAACTTTTCGGTCCCGGTCCAGAAAGCGCTTGAAACCGTTGTAGATAAGTCAAGGCGGATGTTAAAAGAGGAAGGTGTAAAAGTACAGTCAGAAGCCAAACTTTTCCGTTCCGTCACCGGGAATATATTGATGGAAAACCGCAACCATGTAAAGAACCATCAGAGGTCATTAGTTCAGGTCTCTGCCTTCCGTTTTAAAAACGAACTGTCTAAAATCAATGGTTTTGAAAAAGATGTCCGTAATCTGAGTCCTGAAAATGTGCTGAAACGCGGTTACAGCATCACCACACATAATGGAAAAGTCATAAAAAGTCACAGTGAACTAAAGGAAGGTGATATTATAGACACAAGCCTATCCGAAGGACACATCACAAGCATAATAAAGAAGACATATGAGCAAGCGTAAGATGGACGAGACACCAACGTATACAGAAGCCTTTGAGGAATTACAGAATATAGTTTCAGAAATTGAACAGGGAGAAATCGCCGTGGATGAACTTTCCGAAAAAGTAAAAAGGGCCGCTTACCTGATCAAGATCTGCAAATCAAAATTGACCAGCACTGAAGAGGATGTCAACAGGATACTGAAGGAACTGGATGCCCCGGCGGTTGAAAATGAAGATGAATAGGGATCCTTCGAGTGCCTCAGGATGACAGAATTATGAAAAGCCCAAAAACAGGTATCCATGAAGACAAATTGAAGCTGTACGAAAAACTACTTGCCACAAATCCACTTATAGAGCAAAAAGGAGCCGCCATGCCCTACACTTCCCATAACGGGCACATGTTTACTTTTCTTTCACCTGAAGGAATATTGGCCCTCAGGTTACCTGAAAAGGAAAGAACCGATTTTATCAAAAAATACAAAACCAGGCTGATGGAAGCACATGGCGTGATCATGAAAGAACATGTAGCGGTGCCTGAAAACTTATTGGAGAAAACAAAAGAACTGGCGCCTTATCTTGACATCAGTCTGGAATATATCAAGACTTTAAAACCAAAGCCTGCAAAGAAAAAATAAATGACAACAGACAACGAAAAAGTATTCCGGACAAAACCAGGTTTTTGTCATATCCTGCCCGACAAAATCATCCTGACCCGGGATGGGGTTATTGGCAATATGTCAAAAATAGCGGTTGGCAATACAATCTACAGGATACTGTTCATTTATCTGATACTTGCCACCTGGTTTTTTTATCTGGCTTTTAAAGATTACAAAAACGGGTTTACTTTTGAAACAGTCTTTTTTGGATTGCTTGGCCTTTTCCTGGTCTTTGGCATTCTCAGGAGTATAAATAATTCTGCCACACCCGTCATAGACAGGAATAAGATCAGGGAAGTAAAATTCAAGAAAGCAATTCCAGGCTTGACACGTTCATGTTTTGAAGTCATGTTTGAAAATGAAAATGGCAAATTGAAAAGACGCTTGATCATGCTACCCGGTTCACTGACAGATGGACAAGATGAAACGGAGAAAGCACTTGAGATCATGAAAGATGAAAAATTAATACCATAGAAAAAATAAACCAAACACATGACTGCAAAAAACACTACCAATGCAAAAGATGTGGACAGGTATCTTGCCAATATTCCGGAGCCTGCACGAAGCACGTTAGAAACGCTAAGGCAGACTATAAGGGACATAGTCCCGGAAGCAGAAGAACTCATCAGCTACCAGATGCCCGCTTTCAAATATCATGGCATGTTAGTTGGTTTAGCGGCATTTAAAGCGCATTGCAGTTTCTTTACAATGAATTCAACCCTGGTGGAAACCATGAAAGAAGAACTTAAATCCTATAAGACCTCCGCCGGAACGATACAATTTCCAATGGATAAACCCCTACCCTCTTCACTCGTCAAAAAAATCGTGAAGGCCAGGATGAAGGAGAATGAAACCATTGCTAAAAACAAATTAAAAAAATGATTATGCAAAAAATTTCATTCGCATTAATTCTTTTGATCATCTCTTGCAGTCAACCAACAACGTTGAGCGAAAACGAAAAAACTGCTATCATCGGCGAGATCCGGCAAACATTCAATAACTACTACGGAGACATACGGAAATCAGGACTAACGGCAGAGTTCAAATACCTTGACAGTTCAGCCGAATTCTTCTGGGTTCCTCCCGGCTATGGTGGCCCTATCTCTTACGACAGTGTGGTGACGGTCCTGAGGCAAAACGCGCCGAAATTCAGAATCGTTGACAATACATTGGACACCCTGCGCATCATCCCGCTGAGCAGGGAGCTTGCCACCTATACAGGCCGGCTTCATTCAAGCATGACAGACACATCAGGCAAAACCATGACCTTCTCAATGCTGGAAACCGGAATCGTTATCAGACGGAAGGACGGATGGAAACTACTAAGCGGACAAACTTCAATCATAAATCCATAACAAATGAAACCAATCACAAAAATCCTGATTGTCGTGCTTTCGATCACCGCACTTGTCCCCTTAAAACTTGCCATACTCTGTTTGTTCAGTCAAGCCGATGCCCTTGAGTTTTTCAATATGGAAAAGACGAGTCCTGACATTGAAAAACTCCTGATCATATTGGGTGGCCTTGTATTGGCTATGCTTGTTTTGCATGTCATGACGATTACCTGGCTGCTGAAAAGGAAAACAGAAGGTTTTGCACTCTCTTATTTGTCAGGAGGCATCAATTTAGGGAGAGGACTTCTCATGATGTTCCTCTTTAACGCCAATGGCATCAGCGACACAAGGCTATATGCTGCGCCAGGCGTTATAGGCGCTGTCATCATCCTATTGACTATATTTGCAAAAAAGGCATCTTGAATCAGCCCGCATAAATGACCACCATACAACTCGTAACCGAAATCTCAGCACCTATTGACACCTGCTTTGACTTCTCAAGAGACATTGACATACATCAACTCTCAACAGAAAAAACAAATGAAAGAGCTATTGCCGGTCGCACCAGTGGTCTTTGCGAACTCGGGGCCACGGTGACCTGGGAAGCGAAACATTTTGGAATAAAACAACACCTGACTGTTCAAATAACAAAATTAGACAAACCTTATTTTTTTGAAGACCGCATGTTAAAAGGTGCATTTAAAAGCATGCGGCATGAACACCATTTCGAAGAAAAAAACGGGAAGACCATCATGAGAGACCAATTTGAATATGAAGTTCCATTTGGAATACTGGGACAAGTATTTGACAAAATCATATTAAAAAGATATATGACGAGATTCCTTTTGATCCGCAACAAGGTGCTGAAATCCATTGCAGAGAAACGAAAATAAAACCTCTCAACAACGAAAAACCTCACTTAAGATGTACCAGGAAAAAATAACACTTCCCAAGAAAATCGGTATCGTTACAGGATTATTCATTGCCCTTTTTATGACAGGATTATATACGTATGGTAATTTCATGAATTGGTTTATGCCAAGGATTGAAGGTTTTACTTATACCATGAATTCGCTTTCCGGCCAATTTAACAGCTCCATACTTTATGCCATGACACTTGCCCTCATTCCCGTTGCTGCGGTCTTCACCTGGCATTATGCATCTTTAAGCAGTCCCGTAAAACGTGTGATGAGTATACTTATCATGCTTATATCTGCATTTGTTGCAGCGTATGCGAGACAACAATGGTTGATCGCTACCTTCACTTCCTATAAACTGCCTGAGCCAATTCAACAAGAAATCCCATTCGAAAGACTACAAATTACCGCCTACCTGTTTATAGGATTTTTAACAGGTGTACTTATTTCCTGCCTGCTGCTGAAGAAGCGTTCAAAAAGAAAAGAACCTTTGGAGATATTGCACAATTGACAATAAGTTTTCCTGCAAGCCCCTTTTCAATGCCACCTTTGCGTGGCATTTTTCTTGCCCGGTGTTGAAATTTTCCTTCGATTGACATTGAACGAAAAATTACTCACATAAAATCAATTTATTCTTATTTTTGCATTGATATAAAGAAAACTTAATACATTATGAATATCAAGGATTCCAACATCACCATCATGGTGAAGGATATGGACAGTTCCATTTCATTTTACCAATCCATTGGCCTGACATTGGATAACCGCTGGGACAACCATTATGCACAACTCAGTGCACCAGGACTGATGATAGGTCTTCATCCCGCCAACAGCGATTACCCGACGACCGGAACAGGTAACGTCTCTATAGGTTTTACAGCCCACGATTTTGAGGAGGCCCGGAAGATGCTGAATAGCCTGCCGGTGAAAGTACTGGAAAGGAATGAAGAAGGCGGGCAATTCCTGCATTTCAGCGACCCTGATGGCACGGATCTGTATTTTATAAAACCAAAATGGTGATCCTTCGACAAGCTCAGGATGACAGCCGCAGGATGACACCTAAATTGTCATGGAGAGGCCCTCGAACCACGACAATTAAAAAAAGGCTGGTCCCCCTTCTGGACCAACCTTTAAAATTCATATTATTCTCTTTATGTCGTACTATTGCTTAATCAGGCAGGCATTCAATACAAAATCCAATCCATTCACTTTTATAATGTAGACACCAGCAGGCTGAAGACTCAGGTCAATTTGTGTGGATTCACCGGTAATCAAGCTGCAGTGTATCATTTGACCCATTAAATTATAGACTTCAATAGAACAACCCGCTACTTGCATATCCATTGGCAATTGAATACTGAAAATACCTGTGCCCGGATTCGGATAAATCATTACCCTGGAAACCGACGTTTCATCCACAGAAGTGATCAGGCTCAGGCAGCCATTCGGATTGTTGAAAGTATCATTCTTTTTGCAGAGGGGGAAATCCTTTTCTCCACTGTTCATGACAGGCAGGTAGTTTGGCAGACAGGTAAATGTATTTCCAACGATGGCTATCATTTTTATGAGTGAGGGAAATTCAGGGAAACATTTTATAAAGTTGTTTGAACAATCCAGGGTTTCCAATAGCAAAGGGAAATCCGGAATACTATTCAGCTTGTTATCTTTACAATAAAGTTTTCTAAGTGGATAAGGCAGAGTGGGCAATGTTGTCAACTGGTTGCCGGAACAATTCAACTCAGACAGGTCATTGGGCAATGATGGCAAAGTGGTAAGCAGGTTATCCCGACAATCAAGCAAGAGAAGATTACCCGAGAGAGCAGGGAGCGAAGTCATTAGGTTTTTACCGCACAATAAACTATTGCTTACATCTATGGCTGGCAGCTGGGTGAATTTATTATTCGAACAATCCAATGAAAACAGTGCATGCATGGGCGGCAAGTCCTGCAATTTATTATCAGAGCAATTAAGCAAGATCAGGCTCTTGAAATATTGGATGCCTTCAAGTGTAGCAATATCAAGGCCCGATACATTGACCGAACTGACCAGTATATCGTTGCAAGTCGTATCCATCCTGTTGCCATTCATGCATGAAGGGAAGTTGGCAGTCAGCCATACAACGAAATTCGGGTCAGGTATGATCACATAATTATCTTTTACAAATTCGTTGGTGGTGGTATTGGTCACGACGGCCTCATTGAAGTCAAAATAGATATAGGCCGTATTTTTGATCTTTACTCCGGCAGGCAGGCCAGGTTTTGGCTTGATGCGATACTGGATGTAACCATGTGAAGCTTTTTCATCACTGAAGCTGTCAGCCAGCATGATATCCTTGAATGTGAAGGACAAAACGCGGCCGGTCAATGAGGTATTCACATAATGGCTATATCCGATCACCTCGAATGTTTCAAGGTCAAGCTGTGTGTCCAGGGTATCGGCAATCCTTACATCAAAGGCCGGGGCCGTACCGGTATTCTGGAAATGTACAGTATAGGTCAGCCAATCCTTATAGCCTGGCTTGATATTTTCCGGGTAAACTTCCTTTATATTCGGGTCATACGAATTCCTCACCTTATACACAAAACGCCTGCGGTTGTTGCTGCTGTCATTATCCCCACTGGTAGGGGTGACCTCTACTTCAACCACCACGGAATCTGTTGACTTGCCACTTGTGTCGGTGTTGAACACCAGTCCGAAATCCTTTAACAGGTTTACATTTGCAAAATTCGAAATACTGTAGGTGAATACTTTTCCTGAAACCGAAGGTGTCAGTGAACCGGTGGTCTTGCTTAAATAAGAGACCTTGCCTGTCACGGTAATTTTCACCTGTCCGCTCATATTGCTGCAACTCGAGGCATGCCATTTTGCCAAATCCCCGGCTAATACCCGTATCTGGTGTTGACGTCCGGGGAATACAAGTCCATAGACGCCTACGGATTTCACACCGATATCAAAGCCCGGCTTGCACTCCATTGCAAAATTGATATTGTCAATAAGCGGATTACCTGATGCCAGCGTAAATGCAGAATCAAAACCCGGGTATTTACAATTCACCCTGAAAGCGCCGTCCAAAGTATCCAATACCAGTTTGTACTGACCCAAACCCACCGGAAAGTCAAATGAACCATCCTTTTCGGTCGTCCTGCTCGATATGAAATTATTGCTATTATCATATAAGGACACCTTTAGCTGGCCGATGTCCTCGTCTCCTGAATTCAATGCACAATTGGAGTTTACATCCTTGTATACCTTTCCAATGATGCCCTGGTCAAATTGCAGGTTCGTGCAGATGGTAAAGCTTGTATCGCAACTTGCGAACTCAAGGCAGACCTGGTGAGACATGGTATCGGAAAACACATGTGTCATGGTATCGCGATTTTCAAAAAGCGGCTTGGCTACACCATCGACTTTCCATTTTCTGCCAAAGTTGCCTGTATACAAATTATTATACTTGCTGTAAAACGATGCCTGTTTGCCAATCTTCAGCACATTATGTCCCAAACCAAATGACTTTGCTCCGGGATCATGGCCTTGCGCAAAATATTCAGCCACGAAACCACTGTCAGTACCTGTATTATCAGTGCCGAAATAAACAAACATCTTGCCTTCTGTTGATGTAAGCGTGGGATAGGTCCCATTATCAGCAGCAGTATATGTTCCAAGTATCTTCGATGCGTTCCGCTTGTTATCGTCATAAACGGTGATGCTGTCACCGCTATTATTAAGCTTTATATTTTTAAACTTTATTGTTACAGGCAAACCGGACGCCGGCTCCAGTACCATGTATGATTTCGAACTCATGCCCATAGAGTTGCCGTATTTCCCGAAAAGACCACCATCGTCATACAGGGTGCCATAGTCGCTTGTAACCACATTATCGTATTTTGGTCCGTAAGCGCCAAACCCCAGGTGATAAGTTGTTGGTAGCAACACCTTGATATATCCTCTTTTCATTACAGTGCTTGAGGTGCCTATATCATTCTTCACCTGCAGCAATATCGCATAGGTACCCGGCACATCAAATGAGAATTCGGGATTTTTAGAGTGTTCATCATTCCCGTTATTGTTCGGATCCGCTGTTACCTCGCCACCGCCCAGGTATGGATACCATCCCGATGAGGCATATGTTAAAGAGTCTATCACACTCCAGGTCCACTGCCAGGGTCCATTGGTAGACTGATCGAACAATTGCACGGTTTCATATCGGTCTATCACCCTTATGCAACTCTTGAAGTCAGCAACAGGCTTGACTGTCGGAGATACAATACTTAAACACTTGACAATAGAATCAGTCCCGTAACAATTCTTGGTTTTCAGTTTTACACATTTAGTGCCTCCACTGGTCCAGGTATATCCAATGTTCAGTGCATTTTGTGCTTCTATGGTGCCATCATTGTTGATATCCCAGGTATTGGTGGTGTACTTGACCTGGTTGTCGTTGACCATGCTTACCGAAGTTTTTACATACGCATTTGTCGGTATTGTAAATCCTACATTGACACTGGTAGGTTGCCAGATGGTTATGGCAAAATCCCAGGTCTCACCGTAAGTTGAAGGCGATGCACAGGCCTGGTTACCCAGTATCAGTATTGAGGACTGTGCCCTCACCCTTAACCTGGTAGTGCCTGCTGTAGCATTACAGGGTACTGTAAATGTAAATTTGTGACGTACGCCACCGGCAACATTGTTGTTGTTTACAAAATTGACCCCAATAAGTTCAAGGGAATCGAATGTGTTATTCTGGTTATAGTCTATCCAGGCTCCTGCTGAAACAGAAAATCCAACGGACTGTGGCGTAACAATCTCCAAACTGTATTTTTCTCCCCCGTTCAGGGTTGTTGTATTATTCCAATACCTGTATACATCCGTGTTTCCACTTCCATAACAGTTTCCCGTACGTGAAATGGTATTGAGCGTGAATGACTGTATACTGAAACCATAGCCAAACGCTCCCCCGTTGCCCGTACAGGTGCCGGCTGTCATTCCCGTCGCAGTGGGGTAACAATAAGGCGAAGGATTTGTAGATTGTGCACCTGCCTCCAGACAAAGAAGCAGCAGGCAAGACAGTTTTAAAAATGAAATGAGGTATTTGTATTTCATGGTTATATATTTTTGTTTATATTATTGTTTAACTAAAATGGTATTCCAGACAATGTTCATTCCATTCACCCTTACAATGTAGATTCCTGCTGGCTGGTCGCGAAGATCAATCTGCAGGGAATGACCATTCATTACTGTATTGAAAACGGCTTCACCCAGAACATTCAAAACTTCAACCGTAGCCCCTGTCCCCTTCAAGTCCGACAATTCCAGCTGATATATGCCGGTACCGGGGTTGGGGTAAATCTGTATTCCGGAGACCGTAGTTTCACCCACGGAAGTAATTAAACTCAGGCAGCCATTCGGGTTGCCCACCGGGTCATTCTTTTTGCACAATGGAAAATCCTTTTCAAATGTGCTCATAGCATTCACATAGTTTGGCAGGCAGGTAAACTGGTTTCCAATAATTGAGATCATGTACATGGCGGCAGGGAATTCAGGAAAACACTTGATCATGTTGTCTGCACAAACGAGTTTCTGCAAGCCGGAAGGAAATGCATCGATTGCGTGAATTTTATTATCATAGCAAATCAACATGAGTAGCGAAGAAGGCAAGGCAGGCAAGCCTGTCAGCTGATTTTTTGAACAAACCAGTTCATCCAGAGCAGCAGGAAGGACGGGTAAGGCGGTGAGCAAATTGTCATGAATTTGCAGCTTGGTCAGTGAGGCTGGCAATGCGGGCAATGAAGTCAGCAGGTTCTCATTGCAGAACAAATTGACAAGCGAAGTGGGCAAAGTCGGCAACTGTGAAAGTTTATTTCCGGAACAACTCAAAACTGTAATGCCTGAAGGCAAGGCCGGCAATTGTGTCATTTGATTATATGAACAACTGAAGGCTGTTAGTCCAGAAGGCAAGGCTGGCAAGTCCGACAATTGGTTTCCTGAGCAATTCAGCAAGGTGAGTTTCCTGAAATACTGGATACCTTCAAGTGTCTGGATATTCTTGCCTGTCACATCAACAGAAAGTGCGGATTTCACGCCGGTGCATGTCGTATCCATCTTGTTGCCCCTCATGCATGAAGGGTAATTGGCATTCAGCCATATCACAAAATTCGGGTCGGGTATAACAATAAAATTATCCCTTACATATTCATTGGTCGTAGTATTCGTTACCACGGGCTCGTTAAAATCAAAATAGATATAAGCGGTATTCTTGATATTTGCTCCGAGGGGAAGGCCCACTTTTGGCTTGATCCTGTACTGCACATATCCATGTGAAGCTTTTTCATCGCTGAAGCTGTCTGCCAGCATGATATCCTTGAAAGTGAACGACAGCACGCGACCTGTTAATGATGTATTGACATAGTGGCTGGACCCCAAAACCTCAAAGGTCGGAAGGTCGAGTTGCGCATCCAGTGTATCAGCCAGGCGTACATCATAGGCCGGGGCATTTCCTGTATTCTGGAAATGTACGGTATAGGTCAGCCAGTCCTTGAACCCGGGATTTACATCCTGGGGGTATACTTCCTTCATGTTAGGGTCATATGAATTAACCACCTTGTAAACAAAACGCTTGTAATTATTACTGCTGTCATTATCGCCGCTTGTTGGCGTAATTTTCACTTCAACGAGAACGGTATCTGATGCATTAGCGTTGGTATCTGTTTTGAACACAAGGCCAAAATCCTTTTCAATATCTACATTTGCAAAGTCTGAAATGCTGTATGTGAATACTTTTCCGGAAACCGAAGGTGTTAGTGAACCATAGGCCTCGTTTACATAGGCTACCTTTCCGGTCACGCTGATCTTTACCTGTCCGCTCAGGCTGGATGCACAACTTTGGCCAAACCATTTCGCCAGGTCTCCACCAATCACTTTTAACACATGGTGACGGCCCGGAAATACAATACCGTTAACTGCTATTGATTTTACACCGACATCAAATCCCGGTTTGCATTCCATTGCGAAATTAATATTATCTATCAGGGGATTGCCGGAATTCAATGTAAAGGCTGAATCAATGCCTGGGTATTTGCAATTCACCCTGAACGCTCCGAGGGTATCCAAAACAAGTTTATACTGACCCGCACCTTCTACGAAATCAAATGAACCGTCTTTTGCAGTCAACCTGCTTGACAGGAAATTATTGCTGTTATCATACAATGACACTTTCACATGGCCAATACCGGATTCACCTGTATTCAAGGCACAATTGCTGTTATTATCCCTGAATACCTTACCCTCTATCCCCTTGTCAAACTGCAGGCTTTCGCAAACAGTAAAAGAATCGTCACAATTGAATAACTCAAGACAAACAGTATGCGAAGCAGTATCTGTAAACACATGCTTGAACGTATCCTGATTCTCATAGGCATTTTTGACAACGCCATCCACCTTCCATTTTTTACTGTATTTCCAGGTATGCTGATTATTAAACTTGTTATAGAACAGGGATTGTTTACCAACCTTCAGTACATTGTGCCTGATGCCAAACCCTTTGCTGCCGGGATCAGCTCCTCCGGTATAGAACACAGCATAAAAACCACTATCGGACCCTGTACTGTCAGAACTGAAATAGAAAAACATTTTGTCGCCTGTGGATGTCAGCACGGGATAAGTCCCATTATGGGCTGAAGTATAGGTAGCCAGCAATTTGGAAGGATTTATTTTATTATCATCGTAAACCATGATTGTATCACGGTTATCATTCAGGCGTATCTGTTCAAACCTAAGTGTTATTGGGCCACCAGCCGCAGGCTCCATCGACAGGAATGATTTTGTTTTTACGCCTTGCTTGTTGCCATAATTCAGGTTGGGCCCTCCGTTATCATACAGGGATCCATAATTATGACTCACCTCTAAATTGTTATTATTGGGGCCATAAGTACCATATCCCAACATGAAATCAGTTGGCATATAGACCCTGATATAGGATTTTTTCGTCACCATGGTGGTACCAACATCATTCTTTGCCTTCAGGATAACGGTATACAGGCCGGGTATATCAAAAGCAAATTCCGGGTTCTTCGCAAACTCGTTATTGCCATTGCCCCATGGATCAGAATATAAGTCACCATCAGATAGATTCGGGTAGTAACCCTGCGACGCATAGGTTGTTGAATCATAAACATCCCATGTCCATGCCCATGGGCCATTGGTGGAAAGATCAGACAACCTGACAGAACCATATTGCTCTACCGCCCTTATACAACTCTCAAATTTGGCAACAGGTTTGGCTGTCGGACTGACTACATTGATGCATTTGAGAAGTGTATCCTTTCCAAAACAATTGGTGCTGGATAATTTTATGCATTTTGTTCCTGCTGAGGTCCATGTATAGTTAAAGTCAACTGAATTTGGAGCTTCAATTGTACCATCATTATTGGCATCCCATTGATTGATATAGCCCGCCCTGTTGATATTGACAAAATTTGCAATATTTTTTACAAAAACACTGGTAGGTGCACTAAAGCCGACACTGTTACTAGTGGGCTGGGTGATCGTAAGATTAAAGTCCCAGGTTTCACCGAAACCGGACGGGATTGCGCAGCCATGATTGGGATGCAGTTCATGCGCAAAAAATGTTGCAGACTGTATCCTGACCCTCATCCTGGTGGTTCCTATGCTGGCAGTGCAAGGTATCACAATATTACCACTGATGGTACCTCCCCAATTTTTGAGGGTGAATTTTTGTATAAACTCCGCTGAATCGAACTGGTTGTCCTGGTCAAAATCAATCCAGGCTCCGGCATTCATGTTCAGGGTACCTGAACCGGCAGGTGTAGCTATCTCCAACCTATATGTATATCCTTTTATAACCGTAGTGTTTTGATTCCAATACCGGTATACATCCGAACTACTGCTGCCATAACAACCGCTGGTGATGAAAACCGAGTCAAACTTCACTGATTTCAGGCTATAACCATAACCATTTGCCCCACCGGTTCCCGTGCAAGTGCCGGAACTCATGGCTCCTGCTGTCGGATAACAATATGGAGACGGATTAGTGGATTGTGCACCTGCCTGCATTGATATCAGCAAAGGACAAACAATCCAGGTCAATTTCAAGAATAAATGAAGGTAGTTGTTTTTCATGCTGAATATTTTACGGCAAACTTACCGCATCCTGAACACAATACATCGAAATCGCCAACTTATGACGAAATCATGACTAAAAGTTTACAAAAATATGGCAGTTATTGCTTCACAAGATACGTATTCAACATTACATTCTCCCCTCTCAACCTGACAAAATAAATACCATTGGGTTGCTGGCTTATATCCACTTGCGCTGATGTACCTTGAATTGCTGAATGATACACAAGATCACCCATCATGTTGTAAACATCAACCAGCAAAGCTTCACCGTCAATTTGATTCGCAATTTCCAGGTTAAAGACCCCGGAACCAGGATTCGGATAAAGTTTCAGCTGACTCAAACCAATTGTCTTGATCTCCGTCAGTCCCGCACTATCACAACCCAGTGGATTGTTCACCGTATCGCCCTTTACACATATCGGATAAGCCTTGGTGGTTACATCCATGGCCGAAATATGATTCGGGAGGCAGGTGAATGGATTACCCGAAATATCGATTTCGGTGATCTCTTTTATGAAAGTTGGGAAACAGGCGATCTGGTTGTCAGAGCAAGTGAAAATCCGAAGAGCTACAGGCAATGCAGGCAACATCTTCAACTGGTTGTCATCACATACAAGTGTGCTGATGGTATTATGCAGGAAAGGCATAACCCCTATCTGGTTATGACTGCAGTCAAGTTTTTTGAGAGAGGCAGGCAAGGTCTGGCCAATAACACTCAACTGGTTGCTGTCGCAATACAGGGTTAGCA
>JANWHK010000072.1 GCA_025450395.1 Bacteroidia bacterium | reverse complement strand
TACCTGGGCCACCAGGAATACACTTCATAATTGTGAAACGCCTTGGGTTTTTTAGCCTTTTCCTCCGCCACTTTTTGGTCCATTTCTTCCTTTGCCTTGGCTACTGAGCTTGACTTATGTACCCCCCTGATCTTGCAATCGCAATTCGTAACAAATCTGTTGTACTTGTAATATATAACGGCCTCTCCGGGAGCTACGGTATAATAGGTCGGCACATCCCCATATTTTGCCTTACAGCTATCCTGCTGTTTTTTACAATCTTCGGCATTTGCCTTTGGATATTCCACAATTTCAAAGTTATTGCATTTACCGTCACAGTGCGGTAAAGGTCTAAGCATGACAAACATGTAGCTGCCGCTTTGGTCCGGATCATTAAATGAAGAGAGGACCAATAAAATGGATAAAAAGATCAGTCGATTCATATGCTTGTTGTTTTATTTCAAACAAAGTTATTCCAATTATTGAATTCTGCAAAATAATTTGTTGCTTATCTATAGGAAGGGAGATTGTTTCTTATTTCACGTTTCAGTTGGAATATAAATATCGAATGTTGCTCCTTTATTTAATTCGCTGGTCGCGGTAATGAAACCGTTGTGATTTTCAACTATTTTTTTAACGATGGCTAACCCTATGCCAGTTCCTACATATAACTCCTTGCCGTGAAGTTTTTGAAACACTTCGAAAATACGCTCCGAGAAACGTGATTCGAAGCCAATTCCATTGTCCTGAACTGAAATGTGGCAATATTGTTTCTTTGCTGACAGCTTTTTGTTATTAAATTTACTACCCAACTGGATCTCGCTCTTTATAAGAATTCTGGAAGGTACTTCGGGATTTGAAAACTTGAGGGCATTACTTATCAGGTTATACATGAGTTGACGAAACTGAAAGGGAACAATGTAGGCATGGCCGAGTTCATCCGCTTCTATAGTTGCCTTCTTTTCCTGGATTACATCTTTCAGTTCAGCTCTTACTTCATCCATGATCAACTTTAACTCTGTTTTTTCAAACTTGCGCTCTGCCGTGCTGATACGCGAAAAAGCAAGTAAGTCATCAATAAGCTGTTGCATTCTTCCCGCCGCCAATTGCATTCGCTTAAAGTTATATTTATTGCTTTCAGACAGGTTTATATTTTCATCCTGTAGTATGATGGTTACAAATGTTTGTATTTTGCGAAGTGGTTCCTGAAGATCATGGCTGGAAATATATGTGAATGCAAGCAACTCCTTATTGGCTATGACCAATTCCGCTGCCCGCTTTTCCTTCTCTTCATTTTGAAAGGCTAGTTCCTTATTTGCTATGACCAATTCCGCTGCCCGATCCCCTTTCTCCTTGTTTTGAAAAACAAGCTCCTTGTTCGCAATGATCAATTCTGCAGCCCTGCTTTCCTTTTCCTTGTTTTGAAAAACAAGTTCCTTATTCGCAATTCCCAATTCCAGGGCCCGGCTTTCTTTCTCTTTGTTTTGAAAGAGAAGCTCCTTGTTGGCAATGACCAATTCTGCTGCCCTGTTTTCTTTTTCTGTATCCTGAAAGGCAAGTTCTTTATTGGCAACCGCTAATTCTTCTGCCCGCTTTCCCTTCTCCTTATTTTGAAAGACAAGTTCCTTATTGGCGAGACCTAATTCCTTTGCCCTTTTCCGTTTTTCATCTTCCTGGAAGGCAAGTTCTATATTGGCAATGATCAATTCAGCAGCCCGTTTACTTTTATCCTTGTCCAGCAGGGCAAGTTTCTTATTGGCAATTCCTAAATCCAATGCAAGCTTTTTATTCTCTTTTCTTTGCAAAAGAAGTTCAGCTTGTGCAACCTTTAAAACATGCTCTACCGATTCTTTTCTTTTTGTCATAATATGAAGTTTAAATTGTTGTATGCAATGGTGTATTTAATAATGTCTATATTTTCAAACCATCCTGAATTTTAAATACAAAGGTCTCCATAGTCGGTTCCGGGGTATTTCCCTGTGAAATAAAAGTAACCAATTGCTGGATCGTGTTTTTGTATTGCGAAAATCCCGAAGGTTTCCGGATGAAATATTGTGCTCCGTTTTCATAAAGCCGGTTCACAGTCTCTTGTTCAAAAAACGTTGAGAAAACAACTACGGGCAATTGATTCAGTTTTTGATTAATTTTTATTTCCGCCAGGCATTCAAATCCATTTTTGCGGGGCATATTAAGGTCCAGGAACAGCATATCGGGTATTAAAGTCGTTTTATCCATGAGGTATTCCATCAATTTTTCTCCGTCGGACATTGTTGTAAGGTGAGTCGGTATCTGCAATTCATCTAATGCCTGCTTAAAAAAGATGCAATCATCAATATCATCATCAGCAAGTACAATATCCAGTGCCTTCAAATTCATGCGTTGAGGATATATTTTAATTGGCGGCCCGGTGATAATTTTTCGGTGGATATGGGAAGCGCGTGGTGTATCAATTCCTTAAGTTGTGCAAAATCGTTGGGCTTATGGATATAGACTTTTGCACCGTTTTGGAAGGTCCTGTCTATTTTATCCCGGCAGTCTGACGTCGAAAAGATCACAACCGGAAGGTCTTTTAACCTGTTGTTGTTTTTTATTTCAGCTAAACATTCAAATCCGTTTTTACGCGGCATGTTGATATCCAGGAAAAGCACATCGGGAAGTTCCAAAGCCTTATTTAATAACAACTCCATGAGTTGGTCTCCATCGTCAACTGTTGTCAGATGAGTTGAAACTGTCAACTCTTTTAATGCATTGTTAAAGAAGGTACGGTCATCATGATCATCGTCCGCAAGCAATATATGAATTGGTTTTAAAGTCATTGTTTGGATTTTTTATTGGAAGTAACAGTAAATTTAAATACACAAGAAAAGGATGTTAAAGCTCATAATTAATTCCATTTTTTCCTTTTCGAGATATTTTTTGCAGATGCTTTCAAAATTAAATATTTCAAATGCGGCAAGGTTACATCATTACAGGATAACCTTATACAATTCACACATTGGCATTGATTTTCAATAAGTTACATTTTTACTATCCGAAGTTCTTACCTGCAGTTGCCACCCCTTCAGTATTACCCTTCAGGATCACTATTTCTGACAGCGTTTCCCTGAGTCAAATTGTTGATTTTGTTTAAAATGCTGTTTCAAAACCAATGAATTCTATAACTTATTAATTTAGTTGTGTAACATTAACCGGTGAATAGAAACACACCTTTGTAATGTTGCTAATTTACATGCAATTTAAGTCCTGTTAAAATGATAACTACTGCAAATCAAACAAAACCACCTATAGGGAATCTATCGCATTACCAGACCATGAATGCCCTGGTTTATCACGGTGCAGGGAAAATCGCGTGGGAGGCTACGCCAAAACCAACCATCAAGAAACCAACAGATGCAGTTGTAAAAATCCTGATGACATCTATTTGTGGTACGGATCTGCACATACTGAAAGGAGAACTTCCATTTGTTACCAACGGCAGGATTCTTGGACATGAAGGCGTTGGCATTATTGAATCAGTTGGAAGTGCAGTAAGTAATTTCAAGGCAGGTGATCATGTGATCATCTCTTGCATTACGTCATGCGGCAAATGTGATTATTGCAAACGCAGCATGTATTCACACTGCGCGGATGGCGGCTGGATATTGGGTAACATGATTGATGGAACACAAGCTGAATATGTCAGGATTCCTTACGCGGACAATAGTCTTTATGCCATTCCGGATGGTTCGGATGAAGAAGCTTTGGTACTGTTAAGCGATATACTGCCCACCGGTTTTGAATGTGGCATCTTGAACGGCAAGGTGAAATCCGGTGATACAATAGCCATCGTTGGCGCGGGACCCAAAGGAATGGCAACATTGCTAAGCTCGCAGTTTTATATTCCGGCGGAAATTATTGTCATCGACCTGGATGATAACCGCCTGGAAATGGCAAAAACATTCGGTGCGACCCATGTTATTAACTGCAGTATGGAAAATGCCTTTGATGAGGTGATGAAACTGACCAATGGCAGGGGTGTGGATACCGCGATAGAGGCAGTTGGAGCAGTGGCTACTTTTGCACTATGCGAGTCCATTGTGACTGCAGGTGGTCACATTGCCAATACAGGAGTTCACGGCAAAAGTGTCACGCTTCACATGGAAAGATTATGGTCACACAACATGACCATTACAACAGGCCTTGTCGATACCGTTTCAACACCCCGCTTATTTAAAACGGTCCAGTCTAAAAAACCTGACCATAAAAAACTCATTACACACAGTTTCAGGTTGGGCCAGATCATGCAGGCTTATGCCACTTTCGGCAATTCTGAAAAAGAAAAATCCTTAAAAGTAATATTGACAAACTAGAAAGGGGATAATAACTTAGAACATCAGTCCTCTTTTAAACACCTTAAAAAATGAAGAAAATCTTAGTATCCGGTCTTGTTGCCGGACTTGTCCTGTTATGTTTAAGTGTACTTGGATTGTACATGACCATCTGGTTTTTTCCGGGTCTTGCGGTACAATATTTCGATCCTGCATTTGATACGAAGTCAGGCAGGATTGGTTTATATTATCTACATCCATTCATCATCAGTTTTGCACTCTCCTGGTTCTGGAGCAGGTTCAAAGGGGTTTTGACAGGTTCTTTTCTCACGCGCGGAATTGAATTCGGATTGATTTATGTTTTAATCGCCCTATTCCCTTTCATGTGGCTTATTTATAGCGCTATGAACCTTTCTCTTGAATTGATGGCTACCTGGTTGGTTTTGGGTTTATTTCAGGGTGTAATTGCCGGACTGATTTTTGAAAAGCTGAATCCCTGATAAAATAAAACAATTATGAAATCATTTAAAAATTTATGGCTGATTACCATTGCGACTGTTTTCCTGAGCGCCATTCCTTCTAAAAAAACATTTGTATTGGTTAAAGACCATACGGTCACGATTCATGGCACATCCAATATCCACAACTGGGATGAAAAGGTTGGGACCGTTACAGGACATAGTAATGCTACCTTTAACGACGACGGCAGTTTTGACCTCGATGCCATCGAAATACGGATGAATGTACATTCTATTAAAAGCAGTAAAGGTTCCGTCATGGATAACAACACCCATAAAGCGCTCAAGGCAGATAAACATCCTGAAATCATTTTTACGCTTACAGAGCCCATTAAAGCAATTAAAAGCGAAACAAATCAAAAGTTCATTTCCGCCAAAGGCAATCTTTCTATTGCGGGCAAAACAAAGCCGGTTACGTTATATGTGAAAATATCGATCCAGGGAAAAGTGAAATTGAAATTTGAAGGTTCGCAAACCATAAAAATGACGGATTATGGCGTCAATCCTCCAACAGCTCTTTTTGGAACCATCAAGACAGGTAATGAAATCACCATCAGGTTTATTACAAATTTCACAAACACTTCAAATTGAAAACAAGCAAACACTTAAAAATCCTACAATGAAAATTTTAATCAATCAATCCCGGCTATTGGCAATAATGATTCTGACAACCATTAGCTTCTCTGCAATGGCACAACGTCAGAAAATGCAATATTTCAGGCCCAATAATCAAGAGGGCATCCATGTTTTTGAGACGACTAAAAACGATACCAATGTTTTTAGAAAAATGAGGGTTCAGGTTGGGGGCAATTTTTCCCAGGATTTCCAGGCAATTAAACACCAGAATTCCGCAACCCCTGTCATTGTAAACAGTGTCAATACCAATCAACCAGCCTCGCTTAAAAATGGTTTTAACCTGGCCATGGCCAACCTGGACATCAATGCCCAACTCGAAGATGGAGTCAGGATGAGCCTCACGATGTACCTGGCTAGCCGGCATCATAGTGAAACCTGGGTGAAAGGTGGATATATCCAGTTTGACAAGTTGCTTTTCCTGAAAAGTGGTTTCATTGATAAGCTGATGGAAAACATCACCATAAAGGTTGGAGATTATGAAGTGGACTACGGCGACCAGCATTTTCGCCGAAGTGACGGAGGCAACAGCATCTATAACCCCTTTGTAGAAAACTATATCATGGATGAATTTACAACGGAAATCGGGGGTGAGGTTTACTACCATCATTCCAACGGTTTTTTTGCGATGGTGGGCGTCACCAACGGAGAACTTAATCCAACAGTCATCAGGTCCTCAAAAATTGATACGGCAACTGGCCAGTTAAATAAATATTCGCCTGCGTATCACGGCAAACTTGGATACGACAGGCAATTCAATGAAGATTTCAGGTTCAGGCTTACTGGCTCCGTTTACATGGTAAAAAGCGCCGCCAGCAATACCTTGTTTGGAGGAGACCGGACCGGGTCGCATTATTTTTACGTCATGGAAAATACCGCTGCTACCGCTTCGGGCAATGCCTTTTCTGGCAGATACAATCCCCAATTTAAACAACAGGTTCTTACTTTTATGATCAACCCTTTTGTAAAATTCAAGGGATTTGAATTCTTTGGAACGTATGAAATGGCTCAGGGAAGAACCATTATTGAACCTGAAATGCGCACAGCAATACAATACGCAGCGGACTTGATTTTCAGGTTCCCACACAAAAAGGAAAACTTCTGGATTGGCGCGCGTTATAATTCTGTAACGGCTTCTTTAGTGCGCAATCCAACAGACATTACGATTACCCGTATGGCTGGTTCATTGGGCTGGTTTATCACAAAGAACATTGTGATGAAAGCGGAGTATGTGAACCAGGTATATGAAGATTATAAATCGTCAGAAATATTTTCAGGTGGAAAATTCAGTGGTTTCATGCTTCAGGCGGCTATAGGATTTTAACAAAAAAAAGGCTTTACAAAAATGTAAAGCCTTTCTTATATATTTAAATTACTAATTATTTCTTAACGTGCGCATTTTCCAGGGGCATACTTCATGACGCCATTCTTGTCCGCCTCACATTTATTCGCATAGTCCTTGCCATCGCAACCACAGACCGGCTCATCTATTTTAGGGCATACTTTATTTGGATCGATCTTTAATTTGTCAATACATAAAGTATTAGAACCACCGTTATCGTCTCCACCCGGATTGCATTTGCCTTTTACGTATTTAAGAACCCCATTCTTGTCGGCTTCACAAGCATTGGCATATTCCTTGCCATCGCAGCCACAGACAGGCTCCAATATTTTAGGACATACTTTATTGGGATCTATCTTTAATTTGTCAATACATCCATCATTGGTACCGCCACCGCCATTGCCTGGGCATTTGCCCTTGGTGAATTTCATTACCCCGTTCTTGTCTGCTTCACAAGCATTGTCGTATGTTTTTCCATCGCATCCACACACAGGCTCCAGTATTTCCGGACAGTCCTTACCGGGATTGATTTTTGATTTGTCAATACATTCAGTTGTACCGCCGCCACCATTGGGATTACATCTGCCCTTGGTGAATTTCATTACCCCGTTCTTGTCCGCCTCGCAGGCATTGGCATAAGTTTTTCCATCGCAGCCACACACTGGCTCATTTACTTTCGGGCAGAATTTATTAGGATTGATTCTGCTCTTGTTTATACATTCTGTATTATTTCCTCCTCCTCCGTTGCCACCTTTCTTGAATAGATCCCACCAATGGTCCTTGTTACATGAAAATGTAACCGTGAGGACTAAAAGCAACGCCAGGTATAAGAACTGCTTGGTTTTCGTAATTGTTTTGAACATAATTGTAGATTTTAATAACGGCAAAGTTGTAAAATAAATGCCTTTAATCCAAATAATTTCACATTTTTAAAATAAATATTTGATATACTGCCTGTTTACAACCCCTGACCCTTGTCATTTAGATTGTTTTACTATCAATTTGAAGTATTTTTGACTAATTTTGCACCAGATTGACGCGTATAAAAATAAATATCAAGGACGGGACCATCAGGAAGTCCGACAAGGTAATCGGTATCGACCTGGGTACGACCAACAGCCTTGTTGCCATTGTTGACCAGGAGACCAAAAAGGCTGTATGCCTGAATTCATCAGACGCAAGCACCATACCATCTGTCATTTATTTTGGTCCTGACCATACCGTCAAGGTCGGGCATGAGGCCAAAGCGTATCTGACAAAGGAGCCGCAGAATACTGTATATTCCGTTAAGCGCCTGCTCGGCAGGTCCTATACGGATATTGCAACCCATAAGGGAAGTTACGGTTACAAATTCATTGAAGACCCCACCAAAGCCATGGTGAATATCGAGATCCAGGGCCGTATCTACAACCCCATCGAATTGTCTTCCTATATACTCAAGGCGCTCAGGAAAATCGCTGAAGACCACCTGGGTGAAGCCGTTTCAAAAGCCGTCATCACAGTCCCTGCCTATTTTAACGACAGTCAGAGGCAGGCCACCAGGGACGCCGGGAAACTGGCCGGACTGGACGTCTTGCGCATCGTGAATGAACCTACAGCAGCGAGCCTGGCCTACGGTCTCGGATTAAAAAAAGGCGAATCAAAGACCATAGCGGTATACGACCTGGGCGGTGGCACTTTTGATATCACTATCTTAAACATACAAGACGGTATTTTTGAGGTCTTGTCCACCAATGGGGATACCTATACCGGAGGTGATGATTTTGACAGGGCCATAGTGGAATACTGGTGTACTGAACTGAAACTCTCCATGGACCAGGTGGAGCAGGATAAACCATTGTACCAGTCATTGCGGCTGAAGGCTGAAGAAGCCAAGAAGCACCTCGGTTCGCATGCGGTCTATACCGGCAGTATCGATATCAATGCATCAACCCATGAGGTATCGATTGACAAAGTGGTTTTCGAGAAACATATTAAATCCATTGTCGACAAGACGCTCGCATGTTGTGCCCTTGCCCTTGCTGATGCCGGTTTGTCCAACAAGGATATTGACGAAGTGGTAATGGTGGGCGGAAGTACCCGTACACCATATGTGCTGGAAAGGGTAAAAGCCTTTTTTGCGACCGATAAGATTGATAACAGTTTAAACCCGGATGAAGTGGTGGCCTTAGGTGCCGCCATTGAGGCCGACATATTGGCCGGCAACCGCAAGGATGTACTTTTGCTCGACGTCACACCGTTAAGCCTGGGCATAGAGACGATTGGAGGCATGATGGATACCATTATCCCGAGAAACAGCAAGATCCCTTTCCAGGC
>JANWHK010000071.1 GCA_025450395.1 Bacteroidia bacterium | reverse complement strand
TATACAATCCGTTGCAATTGACATCTTTAATGGCAATCTTGAAACTGTCGTTCCCGGATTTATAATCCCCGCCAATGGTATTGATCCTTTCCTCCCTGAAACTAAACATAGCTCCGGCGAATTTTTTGGAACCGCTGTTTTCCTTGTAATAATCATCCAGCATTCCTATGTATTTCGAATTGTATGAAAAAGGGAACCTGCTGATATTGATGGTATAGGTTGCGTTCTTGATATGCGGGTGGAAAAAAGTGATGTCTTTTTGTAAAATGTTATTGCCAAACGTATCCGGAGCGCCATCATCGCTGAGGTCAAGGTTATAATTCCGGTCTATCCATATCAGGGTGGATGGCTGGTTTGCCTGCCTTGTATTATTGGCAATGATGGCCAGGACATAACCTTTAAGGTCCTTTTTCTCGCCTAATGCGCCAAAATAGATATAAGCATAGCTGGTATCCCTGACGCCTTTTAAGTCAGGCAGTTTTGCGAAGAATCTGCCAAAGTCCCTTTTGGTTTCAACCCCATTATTGATAGGGTCTTCAAATGGCTGTCCCTTGTATTTATAGACAGCTATGATGGATTGCAGTTTTTTCCCCTTTTCATCTTCAACAAACTGGTCGAGAATAACTTTCCGGACTGCACTTTGTGCAATCATGTTATGCGCCAGGCAGCACGAGAAAATAAAAGCAAGGCTTTTTAGCATGACTTTAGTCGTCCCTTCTGCCCAGGAATAATGAGATAAAATACATTAAGTTAGCCAAAGCACCGATGGCGGCTACGACGTAGGTCATGGCTGCCCATTTCAGGGAATCCTTTGCGCCATCATATTCATTACTTGCTACAATGTTGTTGTTTTTCATCCAAACCAGGGCCCTGTTGCTCGCATCAAATTCCACCGGCAGGGTGATCATGGCGAAAGCGGTTAAAAACAGGTTGGCAACTATCAATACCAATAAGATGGTATCTCCAATCGGGTTGTGATTATAGAATAAATATCCGCCGGCAAGCAGCATGATCATATTGGCAAAATTCATGATGGTGGCGCTTATATTGACGATTGGCACCATTTTGCTTCTAAGGCCAAGCCATGCATAAGCTTCGGCATGTTGTACAGCGTGTCCGCATTCGTGTGCAGCTACTGCGGCCGCGGCAGCATTCCTTTCGTGGTATACAGATTCACTGAGGTTCACCGTCTTGTTGAGCGGGTTGTAATGGTCTGTTAGCTGACCTTCCACATGCGTGATCTTGACATCATTGATGCCATGGTCTGCCAGCATCCTGGCGGCTATTTCGGCCCCCGACATATTGTTTTGTAGTCTTACCTGTGAATAAAAGGCAAATTTTTTCTTGAGCCTGTTGCTGACCCACAGGCTGATCAGCATGACAATAAATCCAATAATCAAATACAATCCCATAATCGTTCTATTTTATCTTGTGTGTTATTTAAATATTTTAATCATTACAATAATCATTCCGATTATGAACATTAAAATAGATAAACGATTGATACCATGCATCATTTTGAGGTAAGATACATTTTTCCTTTCACCCGTTTCCCTGAATTCATCGATTGTATCTGTTTCATTTATATCCAGGTTGTTTTCTTCTTCCCTGAATTCCGGTTGTTTCTGAAAAGTAATGTAACTCCAGATTTTCTGTAATATCATGATTTAATCGTTTATTGGTGGATAGGTTATCTTGTCTTTCACAACAATGGCGGTCTGGTATTTACCTTTTATGTCATTGAAAAGGCTCATGCATTCAAACTTGGTCTTGAACAAACCCACATAAACCTTGAAATTGGGTTCATCCCATACCACCTCACTGTAATGTTTATATTCCGCGTCGAATCGTGACTTGACAGATTCGGCCTTGCTGCGGTTATCACCATTGAAGATAAGGATGTGGTAACCTTCTATTTTTGCATCCGGGTGTTTTCTCTGCGCTGTACGTCCATATATCAGTCCTTCAAGTCCGGCGGGTTTGGTGACCCTGATCTGTGCGCTACCTTCACTAAGGCTGCAGATAAAAATCAGCAGTAAGAATATAATTTTATTCATGATTATCGCTTTTTCTGTAATTCCCTTTCCTGTTTTCTCCTGTCGGCCCTGCTGAGTTTTACATCTTCACCACCCGGTCTTCCATTGGTCGAAAGGTTTTCCATGGAACTTGGAATATTGTCAGTCCTTGTCAATTTCATTTTGCTCATATCCGTTTTTTGCGGTTCCTGAGCTCTCTGGACTTGTTTATTGTCTTCAGTTGAGATTTGTGCCTTGAACAACATGGAAAGTATCTTGTCGTTCATGCGTACGATCATGCTCTGGAACAATTTAACGGACTCGATCTTATAGATCAATAACGGATCTTTCTGCTCGAATGTTGCATTGTTCGCAGATTGTTTCAGATCATCCAGTTCCCTCAGGTGGTCTTTCCACTCATCATCAAGGGTTTCGAGGCAGACATTTTTTTCATATTCCCTTGTCAATGCATCACCTTTGCTTTCTATGGTCTTTTTCAGGTCTACAGGGATGCCGAAGGACTTGATGCCGTCAGAGAACGGTATCATCACATAACCTACCTTCTCACCTTCCTGTGCATATATCTTGCTGAGCACCGGCATGGCAGTGTCTTTCAAATGCTGTTGCCTGTGCTGGTAAGCATCCACTAATGTGTGGTAAAGGTCATCTGCAATTTGTTCAGGCTTATTGGCCTTGAAATCTTCCTTGGAGAAAGGAATCTCAACAGCAAAAGACAGCGCCAGTTCAAGCGATAATGCATCATAATCATCCATTTCAATCGCTATCCCTACTTTCTGGTCGCACCAGTCAGATAACATATTCTGGATGTCAAGGGCTATACGGTCACCTATCAAGGCATTTTTCCTACGCTTGTAAATAACAGTCCTTTGCTTGTTCATCACGTCATCATATTCCAGCAGGCGTTTACGCATGCCGAAATTGTTCTGTTCCACTTTCTTCTGGCTTCTTTCTATGGTTTTGCTCATCAGCGAATGCTGAATCACTTCGCCTTCCTTGTACCCGAATTTATCCATCAGTTTAGAGGCCCTGTCGCTTCCGAATTTGCGCATCAGGTCATCTTCAAGTGATACGAAGAACAATGAAGAACCGGGATCACCCTGCCTTCCAGCCCTACCTCTCAACTGCCTGTCAACCCGCCTGGAATCGTGTCTTTCTGTACCAACGATGGCCAGTCCACCTGCTGTTTTAACGGCCTCGCCTATCTTGATATCTGTTCCCCTTCCCGCCATGTTTGTTGCAATGGTCACTGCGGCCGGCATACCTGCTTCAGCGACAATTTCCGCCTCACGCTGGTTTTGTTTTGCATTCAATACATTGTGCTTGATATTGCGCAGTTTTAACATCCGCGACAATAACTCAGAGATTTCCACTGAGGTAGTTCCGACAAGCACCGGTCTGCCTTCGCTGGTCAATCTGCCTACTTCATCTATCACCGCGTTGTATTTTTCACGCTTGGTCTTATAGATATGGTCATCCATATCCTTTCTTGCTATCGGTCTGTTTGTAGGTATCACCACTACATCCAGTTTATAGATCTCCCAGAATTCACCTGCTTCAGTTTCCGCAGTACCGGTCATGCCGGCCAGCTTGTGGTACATCCTGAAATAATTCTGCAGGGTAATGGTGGCGAAGGTCTGGGTAGCCGCTTCAACCTTCACATTTTCCTTGGCTTCTATCGCCTGGTGAAGGCCGTCACTGTAACGCCTGCCTTCCAGTACACGGCCGGTCTGTTCGTCTACAATCATTACCTTGCCATTGGCAATGATATATTCTATATCGTTTTCAAATAAAGTATAGGCTTTTAACAACTGGTTGATGGAGTGGATGCGTTCTGATTTAATGGAGAAATTGCGCATCAGCTCCTCTTTTTTCATCGCTTTTTCTTCTCCTGATAAGATTGATTTTTCTATATCGGCAATTTCACTGCCCACATCGGGTATGATAAAGAAATCCTTTTCCTCACCTGCCTGTGTGATCATCTCAATTCCTTTTTCAGTCAATTCCACCTGGTTGTTCTTCTCGTCTATTACAAAATACAATTCAGCATCCGCCTTGTGCATTTCCTTTTGCTGGTCCTGTAAATAGTAATTTTCAGTCTTGAGCAATAAAGCTTTCATGCCTTGTTCACCTAAAAACTTGATAATGGACTTATTTTTAGGCAAACCCCTGTATGCCCTTAATAAAGCCAGTCCGCCCTGGCCTTCCTTTTCACCGGTATTGCCGGCTTCTATCATCTTTTTGGCGTCATTTATAAGCACATTGACTGCTTTTTTCTGGGCCTCCACCAGTTTTTCTATCCTTGGTTTCAAGCCTGTGTATTCCTGTATATCACCCCTTGGAACCGGACCTGAAATGATCAAGGGCGTCCTGGCGTCGTCTATCAAAACAGAATCCACCTCATCCACCATTGCGTAATGGTGTTTCCTTTGTACCAGTTCTTCAGGGCTATGGGTCATGTTATCCCTTAAGTAATCAAAACCGAACTCGTTATTGGTGCCGTAAGTGATATCCGCGGCATAAGCTGTCCTTCTCTCGTCGCTGTTAGGGCGGTGGTAGTCGATACAATCCACTGTCAGGCCGTGGAATTCAAATATAGGCCCGTTCCATTCACAGTCCCTTTTTGCCAGGTAATCGTTCACTGTAACAATGTGTACACCTCTTCCGGCCAGGGCGTTCAGGTAGGCCGGCAAGGTAGAAACCAATGTTTTTCCTTCTCCTGTACCCATCTCCGCGATTTTTCCCTGGTGTAAAACAACACCACCTATCAATTGTACATCGTAATGCACCATGTTCCATTTGACATTTCCACCCCCGGCAATCCACTCATTCTTGTAATGTGCTTTTTGACCCTGTATGGTGACATTGGGCTTTTTGGCGGCCAGCAGGCGGTCCCTTTCAGTCGCTTCCACGATGATGGTTTCGTTGTCGCTGAACCTCTTTGCAGTTTGCTTGACTACTGCGAAGGCTTCAGGCAATATGTCCATAAGTACTTTTTCAAGCACGGTATTCCTTTCCTTCTCAAGGTTTTCAATTTCGGAATAAAGATTATCCTTGTCAATGACATCTTCGGCAGAGAGTTTCTCGATTTCTGACTTTATGGCATTGATTTTATCGTCTATCTCCTTTAAACCCTCC
>JANWHK010000070.1 GCA_025450395.1 Bacteroidia bacterium | reverse complement strand
CTGACAAGTTTTTTCAGTGCTTCAAAATCGATTTCGTGATCCGGATTGAAGGGGGTTACAAGCGCTACACCTGTTCCTTTTAATGTTTGTGATAGATGATGTGCCATAATGCTATTGTATTTTGCGGAGATAACGACCGGTTTCGATCAGGTAGTTTTCACATGGGTCAGCCCCGTTTGGTTTGATTAATAATTCGTAAAAATTGGTGTCTTCATTTTGGAGGTAAGGGCCCACCCTGAACCTTGCCGTTGAAAATACCGACAGGGTTCTGAGAAAAGGATTTTCAGAAAGGCAGCCATTGATCAGTAGGTCATAAGGCTGTCGTATCAGTTCAAGTAATTCCTTGCTTTTAGGCACCTGGAACATGCTAAAATCCCCTTTACAGCATAACCTGTGAAGTTCATTTGATTTCATGTCCGCCGGGAATTTCTTCAAATGGTGAAACACTAAAAAAGTGATATCCTTGCCGCTTTTCCTGAGTGCATGGCCAAAGGTTTTCAATTCTTCGATATCCGTTTTTGATTGATTGGCATCCCAGATCAGCAGCACTTTGTGAAGTGCATCAAAACTCACCGCCGTGCGTTCTATACCGAGTTGCCTGGTTTTCCTTATAAGCGATCTTGAATTCAAATATCAGAAAATGAATTTCAAAATTATAGTTTTTTTTTGATTTAACCCAATTAAGACAATTGAAGAAAGATTCTTCCAAATAATTAAAATAAAAAACAGACCCCGAAAGGTGACCACATTTAAGAATGCACCAGCACCTCTTTGGTTACACTGAGCATGAATTTTTCACCCTCCTCTGCCAGGTCAGTATTCGGGAATACTTCACGGGCCTCTTCCAGCATGGGTTGAAGATGATCATACCTTGAAGAAAAATGGCCGATAATCAGGTGTCCTACTTTCGCCATCTTCGCAATAGTGGCCGCCTGTTCTGCAGTGCTATGGAAATATAATGTAGCCCTTTCCTGGTTGTTTTTCATGTAGGTGGACTCATGGTAAAGCGTGTTGACACCCTTTACATATGCAACTATGTCGGTATCAAAAATGGTATCCGAGCAATACGCATAACTTCTGCATGGCTCCGGGTCAAAGGTCAATAAAGCATTATCCAATTCTTCACCTGAAGGAAGCACAAAATTCTCTCCCCTTTTAATACCCTTGAAGGACGCCACCGGGATTTTATATTGTTGTATGGCTTCCATGTTGATATGGCGCTCTTTCTTTGATTCCCTTATCAGGAAACCTGTACAGTGTATACGGTGTTTCAGGGGAAATGAAGTAAGTTCGAACGACTGGTTACTTAAAACGAACTCTTGCCTGCCGGGGTTAGTCGGGTAAAATATGATCTCGAATTTCAGGGTCATGCCACTGTGCAGGATCTGGAGATCCAGTATTTGCTTCAATGGGGGCGGACCTATGATGTGAAGTACTTGTTTCCGGCCCATAAGGCTCATTGTAGAAATTAAACCTATTAAGCCAAAATAATGGTCACCATGCAGATGGCTGATCAAGATATAATCCAGTCCGGTATGCCTGATGCCAAACTTAATTAATTGACTTTGAGTGCCTTCGCCACAGTCAATCATGATTTTTTCACTGCCAATCTTCAGTATTTGTGAGCTGGGATGTCGTTCCCTGGTGGGTGTAGCACTGCTGGACCCCAGGATGTAAATTTCAGGATTCAAGGTATTTGTGTTAGTTTAGTTGTCTATAATACAACAAAAAAGGAGCCAACCCCCAAAAAGTTTTACTTATTTTTGCAAAAATTTTTATGAGAAATAAAATTGCATGGATCACAGGGGCAGGATCGGGTATCGGAAAAGCCTGTGCCCTGATATTGGCAAAAAACGGCTATAGCCTTATTTTAACAGGCAGGAGGAAACATCACCTCGAAGAAGTTCAGGCCCAGGTCGCGACAGAATTCGGTACAGAATGCCTCATAAAGGTGATGGATGTCCGGAACCGGGATGAAGTCCAAAAAGTGACCAGTGAATTGGACGCTGACTGGAGGAATATCAATGTCCTGATCAACAATGCCGGCCTGGCCATGGGATTATCCTCTTTTGAAAATGGTGACCTGGACCATTGGGATACGATGATTGATACAAATATCAAGGGTTTGTTATATGTTTCAAGGCTGGTAGTGCCTTTGATGATAGAGGCCGGAGGTGGACATATCGTTAACGTGGGCAGTATTGCTGGCAAGGAAATCTATGCCAATGGCAATGTGTATTGTGCCACTAAACATGCTGTGGATGCGCTCAACAGGAGCATGCGCCTCGACCTTAGCAAATTCCCCATCAAGGTGTCGGCCGTTCATCCGGGCGCTGTTGAAACCGAGTTTTCAATTGTGCGTTTTGAAGGCGACGAAGAAAAGGCTAAAAAAGTCTATGAAGGATTTGAAAACCTGGTAGCCATGGATGTGGCGGAAGCCGTCTGGTTCATGCTCAACCGTCCGGCCCATGTCAATATCAATGAACTGACGATTATGCCAACGGCCCAACCGATGGCGGGGGTTATACATAGGAAATAGGAATTAGGAATTAGGATCGGATTTAGGATATAGGGAGGAATTATGAATGATTAGTTAATAATTGTTTGTTGATAGGTATAAATTGCCACAGCCTTCATGTCGTGGATACAATTAGATCAAGCGGAGTTTAGTCATATTTCTTTGCAATAAGATTCTGAGAAGCCCTAAATCCTAGATCCTAAATCCTAGCCCCTTGCCCGATCATCGCCAGAAATTCATCCTCACTTAGAATCGGAATTTTCAGCTGCATGGCCTTCTCAAGTTTAGCCGGACCCATATTTTCCCCTGCTACTACATAATCCGTTTTACTGCTGATACTGCCTGCATTTTTCCCACCGTTGGTTTCTACCAGGTCCTTGATCTCGTCCCTGCTATAACGGCTGAACACGCCTGAAATCACGACACTCTTGCCGCCTAAAATATCCGAGGTCCTTTCCTTTTCCTTTTCCATGTTCTCCATTTGCAGGCCCGCTGCTTTTAGCCTGGCCATCATTTCGCGATGACTTTCCCTTGAGAAAAACTCTATGATGGACCGCGCAATACGTTCTCCTATCTCATCCACTAATAGCAGTTCTTCATAGGTAGCTGCCATCAATGCTTCTATAGTCTTGAATTTGGCCGCCAGTTTTTTAGCTACCGTTTCCCCGACATAACGAATACCCAAACCAAACAATACCCTGGCATAAATAATCTTCGTCGAAGCAAGTATTCCATCCACCAGGTTTTGCGCGGATTTTTCCGCCATCCGGTCTAGCTTTAATACATCCTCAAATTTCAGGTCATACAAATCGGCTACATTCCTTACAAGATTATTTTCATAAAGCAGTTCTACTGTCTCATCGCCCATACCACTGATGTCCATGGCTTTTCGATGTATAAAATGTTGTATCCTGCCCACCACCTGTGGCCTGCAATGTTCCTCATTCGGACAATAATGCTGGGCCTCTCCTTCTTTTCTTTCAAGCGGAGTTCCACATTCGGGGCACGCTGTAATATATGTGTGCATTGGCAGGTCGCCCGTCCTTTTTGAAAGTTCAACCCCTGTGATTTTCGGAATGATCTCCCCTCCCTTTTCGACGTACACATAATCACCGGCCCTTACATCCAGGCGGGCGATCTCATTGGCATTGTGAAGGGAAGCGCGTTTAACCGTAGTGCCCAGCAGGTATACGGGTTCGAGATTTGCCACTGGTGTGATGGCACCTGTCCGGCCCACCTGGTAATCGATGCTGAGCAACCTGGTGCAGGCAGCCTCCGACTTGAATTTATAAGCTATGGCCCAGCGCGGCGACTTGGCGGTAAACCCCAGTTCTTCGCGATGTTGGTAGTTGTTTATTTTTATGACTACACCATCAATATCATAACTCAGTTTTTTACGCGCTTCGTCCCAATGTTTCAGGAACTCAAATACGGCATCCATGTTCGCACATGTCTTGGTGTATTCGCTGGTCTTGAGTCCCCATGACTTCATTTTATCTAAACTTTCAGCGTGGGTTTTGATCGTTTCATTTTTTTCAAGCAACTGGTATAAATAGATATCCAGCGGGCGCTTCGCCACTTCAGCACTATCCTGCAGTTTCAATGAACTTGAAGCTAAATTGCGTGGATTTGCATACAAGACTTCACCGGCTTCCTCGCGTTCCATATTCAGCTTGTCAAAGGCCGGACGGTGCATAAAGACCTCGCCGCGCACTTCAAAACTTTCAGGATAATCCCCTTTCAGACTTGTTTTTAATGACTTGATGGTTTTCACATTATCGGTCACTACATCACCCTTCACACCGTCTCCCCTTGTAACAGCCCTCAGCAGCTGTCCCTTCTCGTAATGCAGGCTGATGGACAAGCCGTCAAACTTCAGTTCACATACATATTCATAATCCGAATGACCAAGCTGTTTGATGATCCTCTGGTCGAAATCCCTTAATTCTTCCTCACTGTAGGTATTGCCTAGACTCAACATCGCATACTGGTGGGTAAACGACTCAAAATTCTTGTTGATGGCACCCCCTACCTTTTGTGAAGGAGAATCAGGATCAGAAAATTCCGGATACTGCTGTTCAAGCGCAACCAGCTCCTCCAGCATCTTGTCGAATTCAAAATCGCTGATACTGGGTTGAGCCAGGACATAATATTTGTAATTATGTTCTGACAGGGTCGCTCTCAGTTTTTCTATCTTTTCTTTGGCGTTTGATGACATAAACAGGTTTCAAAAATAAAGAACTTTTCATGACTGTCAGAAAGGTTCACAAAATTTTATTTATGAGCCGACTTAGGCAGGACTGCAAATGAAACTTGGAAATACGCCCGGCAATCATTTTCTTTGAAATCCAATATGGTCCAACTACATCCTTCATGGCTACAGGTACTCAATGATGAATTTGAAAAACCTTATATGAAGGCCCTAAAGGCATTTTTATTACAGGAAAAAACCGCTAAAAAGATTATTTATCCACCTTCATCTCAAATATTCGCAGCATTCGACCATACCCATTTCAACGATGTGAAAGTAGTGATACTCGGCCAGGATCCTTATCATGGTCCGGGCCAGGCACATGGCCTGTGTTTCAGCGTCAACAAGGGAGTAGATATTCCACCATCCCTGAAAAATATTTACAAGGAACAGGTAACGGATGTTGGCATTCAGATACCTTCACACGGCCACCTGGTACAATGGGCTGACCAGGGTGTCCTGTTGCTCAATGCCACACTTACAGTAAGGACCAATGAGGCGGGAAGTCACCAGAAAAAAGGCTGGGAATTCTTTACGGACGAGGTCATCAGGCAATTGAACGAGAAGCGTGAAAATCTCGTATTCCTGCTCTGGGGAAATTATGCGCGCAGCAAGAGTGTGCACATCAATAGACAGAGGCACCTGATACTGGAAGCTCCTCACCCTTCCCCACTATCTGCCCATAACGGGTTCTTTGGCTGCAGGCATTTTTCAGCAGCGAATAAGCACCTTGTTGAAAAAGGATTGACACCAATCGATTGGCAAATCACATCATAGTATTAGATTTGCGTTTCCAAATCAACAAATACAATGCAAGAGCAAGCGGTCATTTCATTACACCAGGCTG
>JANWHK010000069.1 GCA_025450395.1 Bacteroidia bacterium | reverse complement strand
TCCTTGATCATATCCATAAGTCCAAGCGCGTTGCACAATGGCGCCCTCACCTCGTGTGATTGCACATATGCGATCTTTCTCAAGGCGGTGTATTGCGACTCAATTTCGGAACTGCTTTCCCTGAGAAGTTCCATGCTCATATTCAGTGACATGATATTTGACACCTGCTTTGCCAGCGCGTTAAGACAACTCAGTTGACTATCCGTTGGGTGCTTGGGTTCGTTGTTAAACACACATAGTGTCCCTACATTAAAACCATCATTGGATTTCAACGGTACACCCGCATAAAACCTCACATTGGGATTGAACTTGACAAGCGGTGCTTCTACAAACCTCTGGTCTAAAAGGGCATCCTCCACTACCATCACTTCATCCTGCATGATGGCATGGGTGCAAAAAGAAGTTTCCCTGGGCATTTTTTCTATTTCTATCCCATAATTGCTGATAATCCATTGCACATCCCGGTCCATCAATGTGATAAGGGATACCGGTGATTCCAGGATATGCGATGCAAGCATCACAATGTCCCTCAGGTTATTATCGCGTTCAAATGAGAAGTCGAGGTAACGCTTCATCGCCACCAGTCTCTGGTTTTCCAATTCATTAGTGTGCATATATTTTGTGTATAATGTGTTATCATTTCAATTTACGAAATAAACCAAAAAAAAGTTCATTTCAAATAAAAAATTGTGGATAAGTGGTTGAGTATAAATACTTAGTCACACCCAAACGACTTCTTTTTTTTTAACTTAAACTTTGAAATATTCATAAATTCTCATTACTTTCGCAAACAATCGGCAAATACAGGGAAATGAAGACTTATCATGTTATATTAAATATCCATATGAAAAGAACAGCCCCCTTATCTTTTTCGGGCAAGCTCAAAATGACCCTCATTTGAAAATTCAAGTATTTCAATGAAAAGACTGAGCAGGCTGTTATTTCTGGAAAACATCAAGGAGTCACTTGTTAAAGGTGACATTGTTGCAAAACAGAGATTCCACCTGTTTAAAATGGCCACCTTATACACCCTGATCATTTACACCTCCTTTCTTGTACAGATCTCAATGGTGGATGCCATCAATGTAAGGGTAGCCATACTCGTCACATTTCTTTTCATTGCCATTTCCATCAACTACCTTTTTTTCTCCATTCACGCAAGACAGGAAATAGCCAGTATTGCACTTTTAGGTCTCCTGTATACGCTTTTGCATATCGTTGCCTACAGGTCCGGTGGCCTCAGGAATTCCACGATGTTATACATTCCCGCCCTGATCATGTTATCCTACATGTTATTGGGCAAAAAAGGCGGAATGGTGATGGCAGCCCTGACACTGATCCATCTTGCACTTTTCTATTATTTCAACTGGAATACAAGTTGGGTAAATTATGACCTGCTGAGAAACGATCCCAAGATCATTGATTTTGATTTTTTTGTCACAGCAGTGCTTGGTATAGTTATGGTGACGATACAGGCCAGTTATATTGAACGTACCAAAAATGAGATCGTCGAAGATATCAAAAACAAGAACATGGCCATCCTGGAAGTCACCGAAAGGTTGCAACTTGCCACTTATGCAGCAAAGATCGGTATCTGGGATTATGATATAAAAAATGACCTGTTGGTTTGGGACGAAGAAATGTACCATATCTTCGGGGTAAGTCCCGATTCTTTTGCCACCAATTACGAATCCTGGCAATCCGCCATACATCCGGCAGACAGGAAGGTGCAAATGGAGGAGACAAGGCTGGCATTAAGCGGGGAAAAGGAATTCGATTCGGTTTACCGCATTATATGGCCTGATGATTCCATACATTATATACAGGCCAATGGTATTGTGCAACGCGACAAGGATGGCAATGCCATGCGCATGATAGGTGCCAACTGGGATATTTCGCATCGCGTAAGAAATGAGAACAAGATCCGTGAATTAAATGAATCGCTGGAAAGAAAGATCAGTGAAAGGACCAAGGAGATGCAGGCATATGTAGAACAGCTGGAGTTGAAAAACAAGAATCTCAGGCAATTCGCCTTTATGGTTTCCCACAACCTTCGGGCTCCTATCGCCAAGATACAAGGCCTGGCATACCTGTTCGAGCATCAGACCGACAATGAAGACAACAATACAGTCATAAAGTTCATCAGCAATGAAGTGGATAACCTCGACCACGTGATCAATGACATGAATGCCATTATCACTACAGGGGATGCAGAAAATGTGATAAAGGAAACCGTGAATTTCAATACGGAATTCAAATCGATCACCAAAATACTTGAAGCGCAGATACGGGAAAGCAAGGGAAGGATTTCAAGTGATTTCAGTTACATCAATGAAATCGTTTCGGTCAGGACTTATATCTACAGTATTTTGTACAACCTCCTGTCGAATGCCATTAAATACCGTTCACAGGAAGTGCCCCTGGAGGTCGAGGTAAAGACTTACCTTGAAAATGGATTTGTCTGTATAGAAGTCACCGATAATGGCATGGGCATCAACATGGATAAACACAGGGAAAAGATCTTTGACCTCTATGCCAGGATACACAATTCTTCCATCCCAGGTAAAGGAATAGGACTCAGCATGGTGAAAGTACAAGTAGAAACATTAGGGGGAAGAGTGGAACTGGAAAGTGAATTGAGTAAAGGCAGCACATTCAGGATTTTCTTACCAGCCTCATGATTTAAAAATAAATATGCAGCTTAAAATTAATTCAATAATAATATATAATTTTGTTTCATCGTTTAAATCCATTTAAAAAAAACTCAGGAAAAAACACAGGTTTTTCATCATTCCTTTATGCGAAAAAATAATACAAAAGAAAAAGTAAGTCCGGTTAAACCGCAGGTAAAGGATAATGACAGTTCCAAGCTTCTTGAATTAGAGAAAAAACTTGCGTTGTTCATGCTGAACACAGAGGAAAATTATGTCCTGGTGGATAAAAGGTACAGGATTGTTACCTTTAACAAGCAGTTTAACCTCCTCTATTCAAAATTCTACGGCAGAGAGGTCTTGAAGGGGCATTCCATACTTGATTATGCCCAAAAACACACGGTTGAGGACCTTAAGAAGATCTACAAAAAAGTGTTTTCAGGAAAGACTGTGGAAGCGGAACTTGAAATCCCGTCACCCGATGGTCCGGGCACTTCCTTCCTAATAAGGTATAAGCCGGCTTATAAAGAAAACAAGATCATTATAGGTGCATTTGTCTCTGTAAAGGATATCAGTGAAATCAGGAAGGCGCGGTATGAACAATTACAAAGCGAGGATAAGTACCGTTCCATAATTGAACATTCACTGCTGGCTTTTTTTCTCACTTCACCCGAAGACGGAGGAACCATCTTGCAGGTCAACAAGTCTGCCGTTGACATGTTTGGTTACAGTTTCAGGGAATTTGAAAAACTGAACATGCAGGTGCTGTTTGAGCATGGTGATTTGAAAATGATCTCCGGACTCAGGAAAGGAAAAAAAGATGGAAAAACAAAAGGGGAACTCACAGGCATAAGAAAAAATGGCGAACATTTTCCATGTGAATATTCCTCTGTATCATTTAAGGATATTAAAGGGGAAATAAGGACTACCACAACAGTCGTTGATATTTCAGACCGTAAAAAAGCGGAAAACAAACTGAAGCAAAAGGAAGAACACCTGAGGGTCATTATAGACAATGAACCCGAATGTGTCAGCGTTGTGGATGTGCATGGAAAACTGATTGAAATAAATCCCGCAGGCATAAAAATGTTGCAGGCAAATTCAGGTAAAGGCATTGTCGGAAAAAAACTTTCAGATTTTATTCACCGGAAAGACAGGAAAATATTTTCAGAACTTCATACAGCAGTTCTGGATGGCGAAAACAGGACCGCCTCATTCAGGATTACCGGGCTCAAAAAACGACAGCTGTGGATGGAGGCCAATTCAGTTCCCCTGAAAGACCACAATTCTAAAATATATGCCGTATTGAGTGTCATAAGGGATATTACAAGCCGGATAGAAAGTGAAGAAAAGATCAAGGAATCAGAGTCTAACCTACGCGCCATATTCGACAATTCGGCAGAGGGCCTGATGCTGCTGGACGCCAGGGGAAGAATCAAGGCTTTTAATGCCAAGTCTGCAGAAAACCATATCCTTCACAATGTAAAATCCACTTTGCAAGTCGGAAAAAAGCTGCTTGATTATATAGACCCGAACAGGAAACCCTATTTTAATGACCTGTTAACCCGGGTGCTGAAAGGGGAATCAATAGAATACGATATTGACTATGACAGGAAGGATGGCGGCAAATGCTGGTTCCACGCTGCATTGAGCCCTGTGTGGGAAGACGGGGAAGTGACAGGTGTCTGTATAGCCCGGAATGATATCTCAGAGAGAAAACTTGCGGAACAAAAGATCAGTGAAGCAGTGGAGCGTTATAACCTGGTGGCAAAAGCAACCAATGACTCGATTTATGACTGGAACTTAATCACAAATGAAGTTTTCAGGTCAGGTGATGGGTTAAGCGTGCTTTTTGGATATGAAAGTGAGCTAGGCCATTCAAATTCGGAATTCTGGAAAACCCGCGTTCACAAGGAGGATTATCCAGCAGTGTACAATAAATTAAATGCAACACTTAAAAATCCTAAACTCAATATTTGCAATGTTGAATACCGTTTCAGGAGAGCTGACGGGAATTATTCATACATATTTGACAAGGGATTTATCATACGGAATGAAAAGGGAAAAGCTATCAGGCTGATTGGGGCCACACAGGATCTGTCTGACATGAAAGCCACTGAACAGCAACTCAAGGACCTTTTGAATATCACCAAAGACCAGAACAAGAGGTTACAGAATTTCGCGCACATCGTGTCTCATAATATCCGTTCACACAGTTCCAATATAATAGGCCTTGTGGAACTGCTCAATGAACAGGACAAGTTGAAACTGGCGAGCAACAACCTGTTCACCATGCTGAAAACAAGTACTTCAAAATTAGGGGAGACTATTGAGAACCTGAATGATATTATCACTGTGCAGAATGAGACCTATAAGGAAAGAAAGAAGGTGTACCTGAAGTCGGAAGTGGACAAGACCTGCGACGCCATCAACGTCTTGATTTCACAGACAAATACAATACTGCATAACAGGATACCTGATAAAACACTGGTAACCGTCATTCCCTCCTACCTTGAAAGCATATTACTCAACCTGCTGACCAACGCCATCAAGTATAAATCTCCTGACAGGGATCCTGTAATCTACGTGCAGTGCAAAAAAATAAAGGATTACCTGGTCATTTCAATTAAGGATAACGGGATTGGTATTGACCTCCAAAAGAACAAGGACAAGTTATTCGGAATGTACAAAACATTCCACAATAACAAGGATGCAAGGGGCTTTGGCTTATTCATCACCAAAAACCAGGTGGAAGCCATGAACGGAAAGATAGAAGTGGAAAGCAAACTCGGAAAAGGAACAACATTTAAACTGTACATATATGAAAAAAATTGACCTGGCATACATTATTGATGACGATGAGATCATTATTTACCTGACGGATAAAATACTGAAGAAAGTGGAATTCTGTGACCGCGTCGAAAAATTTACAGATGCTCAACAGGCCATCACGCAGTTAAAAGAAGCGCTTGCTTCAGGTGAAAATATTCCGGAGGTTATATTGTTTGACTTGAATATGCCGAATATGGATGGATGGGAATTTATAGAGGAATTTATCAAGCTGCCGGTCAAAACACCTATACCGACTTTCATCTTCACCTCGTCCATAGACCCTGCAGACAAGAAAAAATCATACAATTATGAAGTGATCAAGGATTTCATTACCAAACCACTAACCGTACAGAAACTTGACAAAATACTCAGGATCATCGACGGATAATCGATAATATATCGACGAATAATATATATCATTGCAAAACCTATTAAACCCAAATCAGAAATCAAGACCATATAAATGAAGAAAATCGGAATTGCCTACCTTGTGGATGATGACAACATCTCCAATTACCTTACAGGAAAGATACTCGAAAATGTGGAATTCTGCGACCGCCTTGAAATATTTTCAGATGCCAGGCAAGCTTTGGAAGCCTTGAAACTGGCACTAAAAACAAATGAAAACCTGCCTGAAGCCATTCTGTTTGATCTCAATATGCCGGATATGGATGGCTGGGGATTTATTGAAAGTTTCACCAAACTTCCGGTGAAAAACAAGATACCTACCTTTATCTTCACCTCTTCTATTGACCCTGCAGACCGTGAAAAATCGGAACATCTGGGCGTAATCAAGGATTTTATTACCAAACCATTGACGGTAAACAAACTGGACAAGATCCTGCGCCAGATAGATGATATCAGGATTGAATCAAAGAATTCCAGGGAATAAACTTTTCTTGTTTTAAAATAGCCTGAAAGACAAATTATTTTTTCTTGACTCGTGCCAAAACTTGAATTTACCCTAATTTGACTGGCGATTTTTTAACAAATTTTCCACTTTATTCTCAAAATGAGAATAATAACTCATAGACACAAGTTATAAACAACTAGAAGTTAATTGATTAATAAATCGGACACTGTTTTGATATATGTCTAGTATGAAAAACATAAACTTAGCTTATATCATCGACGATGATGAGATCACGATTTATCTGGCAGATAACATCATGAAGAAGGTTAACTTCTGCGAAAAAGTTGAAAAGTTCACCGATGGCATGGATGCGATCAACCGCCTGAAATTCGCTCTTGAGGTCAATGAAAATGTACCCGATGTGGTACTGTTCGACCTAGACATGCCACACATTGACGGTTGGGAATTCATTGAAGAATTTTCGAAGTTGCCATTCCGGAAAGAAATTCCGGCCTTTATCTTTACTTCCTCCATGGACAATGAAGATATTGAAAAATCCAAACATTACGATGCCATCAAGGGTTATATCATCAAACCCCTGAATGTCCAAAAAATAAACAAGATACTCCGCTTAATGGATGAAGAATGCATTGACAGTCCGGATATCATGTTCAGGCCTTTCAACCAGACTTCCTTTTACCTTAATTTTGGACATACTATGTAGGGAGCCCTACTAATAACAATCCACATCAGCAAGCAATTGCAAGCCCTTGATATTATCCGCCTGAACCAGGAAATCAAAAGTTTTCAGGATAAAGGCTTTTACGGCCTTCGGATTATCGCCGGCGATATCCAGCTTCACCAGTATATTGCGCAAATGCAGATTCCTGATTTTTGATACATAAGGTGTCTCGGGTCCCAGTACCCGCGCTCCCAATTGGTTTTTTAACAAAGTGCTGAACCTGGATGCCGACACATTGATCTCTTCGGGTGATTTGTGTTTTAAGGTCAGCCTGATCATTTTGCTGAAAGGTGAATAACTGAATTGCTCTCGTTCCAATACCTGCTGACGGTACATACCCATATAATCAAAATCCTGCACAGCCTTCAAGAGCGGATGTTCCGGCTGCCTGGTCTGTATCACCATGGTGCCCGGTTGACCGTGCCGCCCTGCCCTTCCTGCCAGCTGAACCAATAACTGAAATGTTCTTTCATAGGACCTGAAATCCGGGAAATTCAGCAAATGATCCGCATTGATCACTGAAGTCAGCTGTACATTTTCAAAGTCAAGTCCTTTCACTGCAATCTGGGTACCCACCATCACATCCGCTTTCATGGATTCAAAATCGCTTATCAGTTTCCTGAAGGCATTTTTCTGCCGGGTGCTGTCCTGGTCAAACCTGATCACCCTCAACTCCGGCATCAATAACTGCAGTTCTTCCGTGATACGCTCGGTCCCATATCCCTGTATGGCCATGGCATGACTGCCACAAGCCTGGCATTTTGTAATGTTCGCCTGGTGGAATCCACAATAATGACATCTTAAATTGTTTGAATATTTGTAATAGGTCATCGCTATATCACAATTGATACACTTGCTGACCCATCCGCAAACACTGCACTCAAGCACCGGCACATACCCCTTGCGGTTCTGAAACAATATGGCCTGTGCCTTCTCTTCGTGCAACTGTCTTAACCTGCTCATCAATGCTTCGGTGAAAATACCCTGCATTTTTTTTGTCCTGGTATCCTCGGCGATATCACCAAAAATGACGACAGTCTTTTTTGCCTGACCATACATTTCCCTGAGTTCCACCAAACCGTATTTACCGGTCTCTGCATTGTAATACGATTCCACTGAAGGCGTGGCTGAACCCAATAATACTTTTGCCCCGTAATTGCCGGCCAGCACAATTGCAGTATCCCTTGCATGGTAACGGGGTGCTTTTTCCTGTTGCTTGAAGGTTGACTCGTGCTCCTCATCAATAATGATAAGGCCAAGGTTCTGCAAGGGCATAAATAATGTGGAACGCGGCCCGACAAGAAATCTCACCTCGCCTTTTGAGGCCTTATTCCATATCTCCACCTTTTCGTTCATGCTGAACCGTGAGTGCGATACCATCATCACATCCCCGAAATATAATTCCAGTCTCCTTAACAGTTGTTCGGTCAGTGCAATTTCCGGCACCAGGTATAAGACAGATTTACCGGCCTCCAATTGTTCCCTGATCAGGTCAATGTACAGGAAAGTTTTGCCTGAAGCCGTTGCCCCAAAAAGCAGCACTGTTTGTTTTGTTAAAAATGCTTCCCTTACAGCCTTAAGCGCGGTATCCTGTTCAGGTGTGAGATTGAATATCTTGTTTTCAGAATTTCTTTTCGAGAACCTTTCCGTTTCGACCTCATATTGCAGAAGCAGTCCTTTTTCAATCAATGCCTTGATGGCAGCCGGCTGAAGTTTGTACTTCCTGAGCAGTTCCGATTTTATAGCATCCTGACCGGGTTCAGCGACTATGGCCATAAATGCCTGGAACTGGCTTTTTGCTTTTTTCTCCAGGGCATTCACTTGTGATTCAATCTCTGGTTCACCGAGTGCAGGATTTAACTTGATCCTTGAAACTTTTTTGGCCTTGTACTTTTCACTGATATCCTCAAACATCACGATGAGGTTCCTTTCGTAAAGGCTTTTGACGATCTTGACATAAGAGGTTCTCGATTTCAGCAGGCTTTCAATCTCAGATATCCTGACTTTTTCCTTGCCTTCAAGTACTTTCAGTATCATCACTTCCCTTTCATCCAGTTCAGACTCCTCATAACTTATATCATCCTGTAAAGCAATATAGGTTTCACTTGCCAGTTTCAGTCCGGCCGGCAATGCGGCAGCCATCACATCACCCAGCCCGCACATATAATAATCAGCTATCCATTGCCAGAATTGCAGCTGCTTGTGGGTGACCAGCGGATTATCATCCAATACAGAAATAATATATAAAGCCTCATAGCTCTTTGGCGCCTCTGTTGTAATATTAACAATGATGCCGGTATATACCTTCCTGTTGCCAAAAGGAACAAAGACACGTTTTCCCTGCACTGCCAGCTCAAAATACTCGGCAGGTAACCTGTAGGTGAATAATTTCCTGACGGGAAGAGGTAAAACAACTTCAACATATAAGGCGTTTATTTCATCGCTTGTATTTCCGCTCAATTCCTCAAATGGTTTTAGGTGTGATAAATGTTTTCAAATCCCCGTGGTGAGGTTCTATCTTATTTTTGAAATCAATAATGGCTATGCCTGATGTTGGCAGTTCCTCACAACCGTCTTTGCATAGCAAGTTGGCCAGCTGGCTGATGCCCATATTATGCCCCACCAGCATGACGCGTTCATTTTCCGCGACATGTTCCTGTATGATGTCAAGCAAGCCGGTCGCTGAGGCATGGTATAATTCTTCAATATAACTTAGTTCGCCGTCGTACCCCGTGGTTTTGGTAAATATCTCACATGTTTGCCGGGTCCTGTTAGCCGTGCTGCATAAAACCAAATCGGGAAGCCGCTCTTTATCGACCAGGTAAAGGCTTACCTTTTTAGCATCTTCCCTACCCCTTTCCTTCAGGTCCCTTTTAAAATCAGAACCCATCAAACTTCTTTCCTCGGTTTTAGAATGCCTGAATAAAATAATCTGTTTCATAATGATGCTCCTTTAAAAAAATTCCAGGCTGTTAGTCCCCATCCGAAAATCATGAGTAATCCACCAATAGGTGCTACCATTCCAAATTTTCGTAATCCGCCAAAACCATTGATTTCACTAAATGAAACGAGGTAAAGTGATGAGCAAAATATAAGCATCCCGGCAAAAAGTGAATAAATTGCCATTGGGAAAATCTGTATTTTTGTCGTATTATTGACCAGCAATAAAATTAAAATACCAATGGATTGTATGCACAGGTAATGATTTGCTTTGTTAAACACCTCCAGTTTCTGGACACTTAACACTTTTGTCAGGGCGTGACTCCCGAAAGCCCCAAAAACAATTGACAGGCACACAAAAACTGAACACCAACCCATCAGTATGAATACATTGAGCGATTTAAACATTTTACAAAAATAGATGAAAATGAAGAATAATTACACATTACACTTTTTGCTTTTAAGCGCGTTTTTAACATGTTCACTCACCCCCATGTCGCAGACCTTCCTGGGTTTACAGCACAGCAACATGAGCGGCATTCACCAGGCGGGCCTTAACCCTGCCAATATTGCCAATTCAAGACACAAGGTCTATATCAACGGCCTGACAATGGGGGTTGGTTTCAGCAATGATTATTTAAACCTCAGCCTGCCTTTTCCATTCCACAAACTTATAACCGGGAATGTTCCTGAACAATATAAGAACAGTAACGGTGGTCTTGCAATCGATAATTCCTGGTTATCGGAAAACCTGAATGGAAGGTCCAAGAACCTTAATGTTTATACCCAGTTCCGCACCCCGGGCGTCATGTATAAACTCTCCAAGACTTTTGCAGTAGGACTCCAATACAAGAATACCCTGAGTTTCCAGATCAATGACGTGTCAGAACCCCTTGCACGCCTTGGCCGTTATGGCATCGACAGTTCGAAAGGTTCAATTGCCTATAGCGGACCCAACAACTTCCATGTGGGCGAGACTTTCGGTGACAACTCATTTACGGTCAACATGAATGCATTCGGTGAAATTGGACTCACCTTAGCCAAGTCGCTTATCGATGACGGCGGTATGGTTCTCAAAGTAGGCGCTACACCTAAACTATTATTGGGTTATGCCACCGGTTATATCAAGAACAGGGGCATATTGATAAAAGCACCCGGTACCGACACGATTGTTTTCGGTCATACAGATGTTGAATACGGTTATACAGACCCAAGTTATTTCACGAATATGGATGCTATCAATTTCGACCTGATCAATAAAAAGGTACAGGGAAAAGGGTTCGGTCTGGATATTGGCGCAGCAATAGAAATCAAGCCCGGTGCGACAAAAATAGTAACGAGCAAAAAGAACAACTACCTGTTCAGGGCAGGCATCAGTTTACTGGACGCAGGTAATATCGTTTATAAACAGGAAGTGAAAAATACGCATCTTGTCAACAATGGCGGTGACAAGACCTTTGTGATGACACCTGAATTCGCGAAAGCATGGGCCACCAGCGAAGAGGAAGGACTTAAATACACCGACAGTGTCATGCGGACCATATTCGAAATTGACACGTCTGCAAAAACCATCAAGTCAAAAATGCCGACTACAGTGAATCTGCAGTTCGATTACAACGTATTCAAGTTTTTCTATGTAGGTGCTAATATTTCTCAGGATTTCAGGGGTAAAAAAAGCGTAGGCATGCGCAAGGCGTCTTATGTGATGTTAATGCCAAGGATAGAAACCAAATTATTCGAGCTTTGTATCCCGATGGGACTAATGAACGATTACAGGACCGGAAGGATTGGATTTTTCCTGAGGGTGGGACCGGTATTTATCGGTTCAGATAATATCATAGGACAGATCCGGTCAAATAAAATGAACGGTATCGATTTTTATTTTGGCATCAGCACAGGCATTCCTTCCAAGAAAAACAAGGAAAGCTCGGGCCCGCCTATTGACGAATAATATTTTTACTTTTATCACTGCAGTTTTTTATTCTATTTGAAGATGTCATTCATGACTTCATTACCAAGGCAATATTTTGCTCTATTGAATTCTGTTTGCATTCCCAAAATGACTTATCCACAGGTGTCTTGAAAAAAGTACTCGATAGGTAACATCTTGGTTTACAAAATAATAATTGTTCACGCACGCCGTTGTTGAGTCTCCCGACCAACAACTTACGTATAACCTTCAGGCTACGAATGTCTCTTCCCCTCCCAAAAATCATATGGAATAAATCGATGTTGACATCACAAAGTTCAATTTTTGCATTCAAGTTTAATTCCTTTATTTTGTGACATGATTCAAGAAACGGAAAATGTAGAGTGTTTGATTATTGGAAGCGGACCTGCGGGATATACTGCAGCGATATATGCAGCACGTGCAGACATGAAGCCGGTGATGTATGAGGGATTACAGCCAGGTGGACAATTGACGATTACAACAGATGTAGAAAATTATCCGGGTTACCCTGATGGCATCATGGGACCTGAGATGATGGACCATTTTAAAAAACAGGCGGAAAGACTGGGTACAGATGTCAGGTATGGCATGATCACAGCAGTGGATTTCAGCCAGAGACCTTTTAAATGTATAGCGAATGAATCAAAGACCATTATGGCAAAAACAGTTATCATCGCCACAGGGGCCAGTGCAAAATGGCTGGGACTGCCAAGCGAACAACAGTTTAACGGTAGTGGCGTAAGCGCATGCGCCGTCTGTGATGGTTTCTTTTATCGCGGACAGGATGTAGCCATCGTAGGAGCCGGAGATACAGCCTGTGAGGAAGCGAGTTATTTGTCTAAATTGTGCAGCAAGGTACACATGATAGTCCGTAAAAGTGAATTCCGTGCTTCCAAAGCCATGCAGCACAGGGTGGAAAACACACCTAACATTGAAATACATTTTAACAGTGAAACCGATGAGATACTCGGTGATAAAACAGTGACAGGCGCCAGGATCAGGAACAACCAGGATGGCAGTACCAAGGAACTGAAAGTGACAGGGTTTTTCGTGGCCATTGGTCATAACCCAAATACCGGAATATTCAAGGGTTACCTCGATATGGATGACCAGGGTTACCTATTGACCAAGCCCGGCAGTTCACTCACCAATATAGAAGGTGTATTCGCCTGCGGCGATGCCCAGGACAAGACCTACAGGCAGGCAGTCACGGCAGCAGGAAGTGGATGCATGGCAGCTCTTGATGCCGAAAGGTGGCTGGCGGCACAGCATCATGTGATGGCATGATGATAATTATACCATTTTAGTTTTTAATGAACTTAACCTTATAAATGTGGCTATCAACAACTAAATTGATCATATACATTCCACTTTTAAGTTCGGAAACATCTATTTTAACGTAGGCCAAACCATGTGATACTTTCTGACCAAATGAGTTAAAAATTTCATATCCCATATTGTCCATGTTTGAAAAATACAGTCTATCATGCACAGGATTAGGAAAAACATTCACCTTGAATTCATTTTTGATTTCACCAATAGAAACGTGTTCCCTAAAGTCGCAGGAGACAGATTGGAAGTTGGTGTCAATTTGCGAATCGGAGTAACACCTGAGTGAACCTGTAGGTGGAGTTGAAGCTACATACTCGGGAAAAAACTGGTTTTGCCAACCCATTCGATCCATAAAATGATTGGTCATTTTGAAATAAACAATCCCATCAATCAATACTGTGGCCCTATATTTTTTAATAGCAATCCCATTGATCATTAATATTTTCACGGAATCAATGATTAACTTATAAGTCGTATCATATGGCCATGGAAATGTCTCCAGAATATCCAGAATCAGAGTGTCCCCTTGTGACGCATTAAAAATGTACAATTTCAAAAATCTTCCTTTTTCAAAATTATAAATGAAAACTGTGTCGGAACTTTCAAAAACATAATGTGGTTTTGCTGTTACTATAGTTCCATTGGGTTGGTAAAAAGTTCGGGTAATTTTATGTGTTAGTTCACCATTTATTAAAGTATCCATTACACTTTGATAATGCTGATATGCTGAATTAGGTGGGAAGGATCCGGTATGATTGTAGTACCATTGCGTGCCGACTGCTCCAAAATTCTGCCCGGACAAGAAACCTGTCATGGTTAGTAAACATGATGTTAGCAAGAGTTTTCGTTTCATTATTTAAAAATTTAGATATTTTAAGCTATTTCATATTTCTGAAATATCAAACTAATGCTGAATAATAATTTTATGTGTTTCATATTGATTTGAATGCATGTTATGCAATTGAATGAGGTATATGCCGTTTGCAAGGTTTTGCAGGTTGATGAAATTCTCCGGTTTTTCAAGCCTATGGCTGCTGACAATCCTTCCGTGCCCATCCGTTACAGTAAAATCCCAAGGCCCGGAGAGGTTCTGAGGCAGCTCAATGGTCATCTGCCCGGTGGAAGGATTTGGAAACACTCTGCAAAGTTCGGTTATTTTTGTCAATGTTGCTATGCCGTCTGTAGCATGACAACCAGGCACGAGACAGCCAAAGCTATCCAATTTAAGCAGAGCCGCTTTTTGCCAGTATTCCCCGCCTGTAATAGGCCCATATCGGTTTTCGTATTCACCGGACAGTATAAATCCCTTATCAGGTGTCTGAGTAAAACTGTAAACCTGCATTCCCTTGTCGCCATCATCCGTTGGATATAAATCAAATTCCCTGTACCAGACCGGGTTTCCCAGTAAGTCGGTCTTGAGGATCACAGGCAACCTTTTCCAACTTTGCATATAATTATATGTTCGGGAACGATGACCAGCCCATACAATGCCGTTATCAACCAATTGGGCATCATAAAATGACAGGTCGTTAATGTTTCTATCATTCATGATATCCGACCTGGACATTTTCCATTCAAGATATTGCCTGATATTCTTTCTCCACAGCACTTTTCCTGTTTGATAATCAATTTCTGCAAACCATATTGTGGAGCTGTCATTATTATCAATATAAGGATTGTCTTTTTTAGGATGCTTGTGCGGAGGATGATACAGGTCTATCCAACAGCATATAATATTACCGTCAGGCTTCTGCACCATTTGAAACAGGGTAGGGTTTATACTGTCCCTGTTATTGGGCCTGCATGTCCAGATTGTTTTTCCACTTGTATCAATTTTCACTACATCAGCCTGCCATGACTGAGGGCCTCCTGCATAATCCCAAAGATCATACATCTGCAAAAACAAGTTGCCCGGGTTTTGATTATCAGCGTGCAGCTTCTCAAAGGTAGGCTTGTGGCTTGAGGCGCCGACCTTGTCATTAACTTGTTGTTTAACCAATTTAACCTGGCCGTTTCCCATAAGTCTTACCAGGTTCCAACTGTTTGTTCCTTGTTGGGGAGCATACCGTACAAGCCAGGTTGTTATTGCATATTTTATTCCATTGATGTTATAAAGACGCTTAAAATGTGTATCAAAGGTGTCAACACTTAGTTGGTGCCCGGTTTTATAAAACGGGTTGACATTAAATAATCCGGCCCGCCATTTATATCCACTGCCAGACGTGTCTCCATAACTAAAGCCAATTTGCAAATTGTTGGCGACCGAATCATAAAGAAAGACGGATGACGAATTTAACTGGTTGTTGATTAAACTGTCCCTGGATATATTGAAATAATCTAGAGTATCCGTATCGAATAAATTCCCGCTTATATAATTATGGCGGGTGAGATGAACCGTGTTCCTTCCTCTTAAAGTTCCTGCACATATTGCATAAATAGTGTCCCTGTGTATGAAACATCCCTGAGCCTGCCAGCCATTGGATAACTTAAACCAGGTATTCTGCGCATAC
>JANWHK010000068.1 GCA_025450395.1 Bacteroidia bacterium | reverse complement strand
TTGCCTGTAGGATCATAAACCCTTATAAAACTTTCCATGTCGGTTGCACCTGGATGCAGGAATGTCAGCAAGACCTGATCGCTGGCCGGATTGGGTGAAACAGTCCATATATCTTCACCTGAAGGGTTCATTTCACTTATGGCATTCAATCCAAGCGTTTGATCGTACATCGCAAATACATAATCGCCCCTTTTGGCATTCTTCACGAGCACTTTTCCCGCCTTGTCATTCTTATTCCCCATGGTGAATTGCAGTTCAGGCCAAACCTTCCAGGAATCGCCAGGAAAAGCACGGTATAAAACTGTAAGGCTGTCTTCAGTCTTATAGATCAGGGTATGATCCAGGTATCCTGAACCTGATTTTCGGCCATCATAGGTCAACTCGATATCCATTGCCAGGGAATCCTTCCAGATTCCATCCAGTGTATAATACCTGTAATTGCTCATGTACGGGGAACTTATCCTGTACAATTCCGGTCCTATCCAGTGGTGTTCCATCCTGATCAGCGAAGAGTCCTGGCTGTTCTTCAGGATTATTCTTGATTGGGTTTCAAACAGGTCAAATGTTGTAGCCTGGTCTGTAATAATAGTCCTGTCAGTAATCGCATCACTCAACTTTTCATCATAATCAAGGCACACATATACCGGTTTGAAATTGAATGAAAATGTAAATGAATCGCTTGCATTCTGAATTGTTATCACGCGTTTTTCATAGGTGTTCCTGTCCTTGAAAAAGAAGACCTCAACGGGAAGGTTACGGTATAATTTATCCGTAAATCTCGGCCTCTGCAGGGTGTGGAATTTCAACTGGTAAGGTCCGTTTCCACTGTGAACCTGTTTACTGATGATGACATGGGGAAATCCTTTTTCATATACCCAGTTATTGAAAAAATCAGTCGCTTTTGTTCCTCCCCCGTTTTGTTCAAATACAGTTTGAAGGTTAATCGTTGAAGCATTGCCAAACCTATAGGCGGACTGGAATGCTTTACAGGCTTTAAAAAACACCGTATCACCCATCACTCCCCTTAAACTGTGAACTACATCGGCGCCCTTTTTATAGACATGACTCCCGTAAGTATTGTTATGGGGAATATTCGTCATCGATAACACTGTGTCATCATTGATATGGGCAAACCAAAGTACGCCTAAATGATTGGCCAGTATGGAATTTTTATAAACCTGGCGCCCATATACCTGTTCCTTGAAAAAATGTTCGCAATAACTCGCCCATCCTTCATTCAGCCACATATCTCCCTCATGCACGCATGTGACATGATTTCCCCACCAGTGGTGTGACAATTCATGGGCTAATATGTTTTCATAATTCAGTGTGCCATCCGCGAAACTTGCGGGATAGGTAATATTGCCCGCGTGTTCCATTGCCCCTGAATTAAAAGGCACAAAATTATAGCCCACCTTGCCATATACCTGCGGACCAAATGCCTTTTCAAAAGCCTGTATAGCCTTTGGCAGGTTTACAAATGAGTTTTTTACCTTGCTTGTATCAGCTGGTTTACAGTACAGCCACACCGGGAAATCCGCCTCTATGCCGGTATAATTTGATTTAAGGATCGCATATTTGCTTACAGTCACTGAAGCCAGATAGGCTGATAAGGGTTTGGTTTCCTCATAATGCCAAATCCTGGAACCCTGCAAACGCTGGGTGTCAATTAATACGCCATTGCACGCCGCGGTATAATTTGTATCCGTTTCGATATACAATCCATAGGATGATTTCATCTGGAATTCATCTACACATGGAAACCATGCCCTTCCAAAACTATGGGGATCCACATTAAATCCAACACCCAGGTTAAACGCAAAATCACCATTGAAATAAAATCCACCCCAGCTTGGATCCAGGGCAGGGGTACCGTGGTAAAAGACGGTCAAGAAACATGAATCATTTACCTGGTAGATTTTCTCAAGGCTGATATTCAATCGTTCCTTGTTTCTTGAATAGGACAGCGTTATCGCTGCATTTTTAACAGAATCAACGGTCATTCCTGAGAGGTCAAGAGTTAACTGATTGGTATTCACCTTGAATTTTATCTTGTGGGAAACATATCCGGCGATATTTTTTACGCTAAAATTGCGGATACTTAAGTGTATATCCGTGTGTTTGACGAAAAATGAATCCACACGCGCAGCCCTTGAATTCATTAGCGTTGCGAGGCAAAATAACAGGAAACAAGATTTTAATAATTTCATGCGGAGTTTGAAAAATTCAAAAATAATATTATTTTTACACCTTTACTACAAATTCATTACATGAAACAAATTTACTTGTTAGTACTGATTTCTGTTGCATCTGTGGCAAACTCACAGATACAGATTACCCAGGCCAACATGCCGAGCCTGAATGATACCATAAGGTATAGCAATGCGGGTGCAGGCTCTTTTGATTTTAAGGCAACCGGGGTCAATTACAACTGGGACTTCAGTGCACTTGGCATGACCAACCAGGATATTTACAGTTTTAAATCACTTTTAAGCGCTTATCCTACTCTGGTGTTAAACGGTATGCCTATTGGCGCATTCGGTTATAAGGTAGCGGACAGTATCGGCGCAGGCCCATTGGCATTCAAGAATGTCTATAATTTTTACGAGAAAAAGTCTACCGCATGGCTTGGTGTCGGCACTGCCTTCAGCATTCCCCTGATGGGCAACCCTGTCCCGGTTGGTGCAGTCTATAGTGATAAAGACGAAATTTATACTTTCCCATTAAAATATAACGACCAGGATTCAACAACTTTTCATGTTACAACTCCTTTGGGACTTTCACAGAGTATAAGTTTCGGCAGTTTCACCCAAAAGGGATACAGGATCAACAAGGTGGAAGGGTATGGAACGATTAGCACCCCTTATGCCAGCAATATCAGTTGTATCAAGGTCAAGTCAAGGATAGTGGAGAACGACAGCCTGGCGCTTGCCATTCCATTACAGCCCGGAATTAATGTCGGTTTTCCTGTTATCAGGGTTGAATACAAATGGCTTAGCACGACAGAAAAAATACCCATGCTGGAAGTGACAGGAACAGAACTAGCAGGCGTATTTACACCCGCCGTCATACGCTACAGGGATAAGTACCGCGGCCCTTCCCAGTCGCCTTTCGCACCAAAAGTCAAGTTTTCAGTCGATAAAAACAGTGGCAAGACTACAAAAGACACATTCACCCTGATCAACAATACCACACCTACAATTGGCACAAGCTATCTCTGGACCATTTCACCGAGCCTCGGGTCGCGTTTTGTGAAATCCACTGGTAACACATCTGTCAACCCTATACTTGTATTTGACAGTGCAGGCGTTTTTTCGGTAAACTTAAAAGCTACTAACCTGGCCGGATCCAGTGATTCTACCGCCACCAATATGATCACCATTATCAAGGACAACTCAAGTGTCCAAGATATTTCCAAAGACAACATATTGTTTTATCCCAATCCGGTTTCAGGCATGCTGAATTTTTACGCCCCTGAACTGGCAGGAAAAACCTGCAGGATATTTGACGTTTCAGGAAGGCTTGTATCCGAAAGCCTTATCGACAATACCCTTGCGCTTGATTGCAGGACCCTGGACAAAGGCATTTATACACTCATCATCTCAGATCATCATACACTCATATACAAACAATTTATAAAAGAATAAAATGAAAAGAACCATTACTGTTTTCTTATTGGCATTTGTGGCAGTCATTACAAACCTGAATGCACAGATATCCAAGGGACAAGTACTTATGCTGAACGTCACAACGCAGTCAGACGGCATTACCCTGACCTGGCCTTCAGCCACTTTCACCGGCAGTTACCTCGTTTTCCGCAGGGATAACCTGGACGTCCTGTCATGGGGGAATCCCATAGCCACACTGGCATCTACTGCCACAACCTACAAGGATATAGCTGTAACACCAGGAAAATCTTATGAATATTGGGTAGTGCAGAGCAACGGCACAAACGCGATTGCTTTTGGATATATTTATGCAGGCAATAACCTGAAAGAAGTCCCTTATAAAGGAGGCATAGTCTTATTAATCGACAGCAATTATCGTCTCCCGCTGGCCTTTGAGATCAACCGTCTTTCTGCGGATCTTACATCAGAAGGTTGGAATGTAAGCAGGTTATACGTTGGCAGGAAACAGGCAACGACCACAGTAAAGACCTTGCTTTTACAACATATCAGCAACAGGCAACAAGTTACAAATACCGTTTTGATAATAGGTCATGTTCCTGTGCCATACTCTGGAGGATTTACTGGTGATCAAACCAACTGGCCCCCGCCTGACGGACACGTAGAGGGCAGTGGCAATCATACCGGCGCATGGCCTGCAGACGGATATTACGGCGACCTGGACGGTTCGTGGACTGATGCACTCATCACCATGACTACAAGCTTTGAAACCAGGCATCAAAACACCCCCGGTGATGGCAAGTTTGACCCTACCAAGTTTCCAAGTTCCATTGAACTTGAGGTAGGACGCATAGATCTTTATGACATGCCGGTATTTGGCGTTTCAGATACCGCTTTGGTAAAGCGTTACCTGAACCGGAACCATTTGTGGCGCACCGGACAGACCAAAAGTATTGAAAGGGCATTAGTAGATGATAATTTTGGTGGTTTAAACCTTGCTTCTACAGGGTTTCATAACTTCTCTGCATTTTTTCCAAAAGACAGTATTTATGAGAACAGGGATTACATGACAGAATTAAAATCCAACCCTTACCTATGGAGTTTCGGATGCGGCGGCGGAAGTTATACCTCATGCGGGGGAGTTGGTTTTACCAGTGATTTTGCAGCAGATTCCCTGCAACATATCTTTACGTCCATATCGGGTAGTTTTTTTGGCGACTGGGATATCACCAACAGTTTCTTAAGAGCACCACTCGGGCGTTCTGCATTGGCTTCATTCTGGGGTGGCATTCCAAAATGGTATGTGCACACCATGGGCCTTGGCAAACATATAGGATATGGCACCAGGGTGACCATGAATAACCACCATACCCCATATCCAAACGGCACCACTGGCAGGATGTATTTCGATGGAGGATTCAACTACTCAGACAGTTCAATACATATCGCCTTGATGGGAGACCCCACACTTTGCAACAGGCACCTGCCTTCCGTGAAGGGTTTAATCGCGACAAGCGCCAACAACCGTGTGGATTTAAAATGGAACAAGAGTTCAGGAATTTTTGATGGTTATGCGGTTTACAGGCTTGATACGGCAACGAACATCTATACTAAAGTTTCAAGATACCTCGTAACGGATACAATATACAGTGACTCCTTCAATTATTTCAATGGTAAATACAGGTATGTGGTAAGGACCATCAAAAAAGAAACCACTGCTTCGGGTTCCTATTTCAACCTGGGCGGTGGCAGTTTTGCAGATGTGAACCATACAAGTGCCATCAGCAAGATCTCAAGACCGGCACTTCATGTATATCCCAACCCAACCAGGGGCATCATTTATTTCAGTGAGTCAGGGATGCACGATTTTGAAATATACGACGTGATGGGCCGTAAGATGGATATCACATTGCAGGGCGCGAATGAGCAGGTTAATATCTCAAGCCTGCCGGATGGGAATTACATTTTAAGATGCATGAATGAAAACAATCTTGAAATGAGCATTCCCATCATCAAATTAGGAAATTAATGTAATCGGATAAATATATATATGTTATTAAAAGGGAAAAAAGGAATTATTTTTGGTGCTTTAGACACCAAATCAATCGCATGGAAAGTTGCAGAACTGGCGCACGCTGAAGGTGCAGAATTCATATTGTCAAATGCCCCAATCGCTTTAAGGATGGGTACCATCAATGAACTGGCTGCCAAGACCAATTCTGAAGTAGTGGCGTGTGACGTGAGTCTCGACGCGGATATGGACAACCTGATTGACCATGCCATGAAGAAATACGGAAAACTCGACTTTGTGCTGCATAGCGTAGGAATGAGTTTGAATGTGAGGAAAAAAAATCCTTACACTGACTTGAACTATGATTTTATGCATAAGAGCTTTGATATTTCTGCTATTTCCTTTCACAGGCTGATGCAGACGCTCTACAAGAAGGATGCAATGAATGAATGGGGCAGCATACTGGCATTGACTTATATCGCTTCACAGCGGGTATTCCCTG
>JANWHK010000067.1 GCA_025450395.1 Bacteroidia bacterium | reverse complement strand
GCCAAGTATTGACCTGTTTGTGAAATACGGCATGTTGAGCGATGAGAAATTTGCAGAAAAAGCCAAGGACTTCTGTTTGCTCGAAGGTACCAATGGCACATACAAGACCATTGTCGATTATATTGAAAGCATTAAAGCCACACAGACCGACAAGGATGGCAATACCATTGTGTTGTATACAAATCATTCGGATGAACAGCACGGTTATATCCATGCAGCACAACAAAGGGGTTATGATGTGTTGAAGTTTGAAGGTCCCCTGGATAACCACTTTACAGGATATATAGAGCAGCATAACGAAAAGGTGCAATGCAAGCGTGTAGATGCCGATGCAGTTGACAAGCTGGTTGCGGGAGAGAGTTCAACAGTTACATTGTTAAACGAGGATGAAACAAAAAAACTCGTAACAGTGTTTGAAAGTGCCAACAGGCATTCCGACATCAAATTTTCAACTGAGGCGCTTTCCCCGAATGACGCATTGATTACCATTACAGAGAGCGAATACGACAGGAGAATGCGGGATATGAGCAAGATGAACGGTTTTAATATGTTCGGCAACCTGCCCATGACCTATAACACAGTGTTGAATACCAATCATCCCAAGGCTAAAAAACTTGTGGAAACAGGAGATGAGGAAGCAAAACCGATTGCCGAAAAGGCATTGAACCTGGCCATGCTTTCCAAGGGATTGTTAAAAGGAGAGAAATTAACGGCTTACATCCAGGGGGAATTGGAAAAATTATAAACATACATGACGCCTATAACTTAATCAGTAAAATTGATGTTGAAGATTGAGTTGTGGATTATAAATTTGCAGAAGTATAAAATAAAGTACTTTTTTTGAACACAAATAACAATATAAATATAAAAACAATGGCAAAACATTTCACAGATTCAAGTTGGGATCAGGAGGTATTGGGTTCGGACAAACCGGTTTTAGTAGATTTTTGGGCGGAGTGGTGCGGTCCCTGCCGCATGATTGGTCCTTTGGTTGAGGAGTTGGCCACTGAATATGAAGGCAAAGCTTTGATAGGCAAGTTAAACGTAGATGAAAATCCAGGTGTTGCCACAAAGTATGGAATCCGCAGCATCCCTACTTTATTGGTGTTTAAGGGTGGTGAGATCGTCGACAAGATCGTGGGTGCCGTGCCTAAAAATATGCTCGCTCAAAAGATCGATGCACAACTAGTCTAATTTTTTCAGATTTTTTTATCATATAATACCAGTACTAAAAATATTTTAATCCAATATGCATTGGTCTAAAATATTATAGTACGGCATGCAACAAGGTGGAATGGTGAAAATCATTCCACTTTTTTGCGTTATAAAGATTTGTAATAGTCCAATCAATTGACTGTTACACCTTTCAGTATTTCCTTTTCCTGTAGATATTATATTGTTCATCGGTATAATAATTATGCCTGAAGGAATCCACTAAATGGTAGCGTTTGTCGAAATCCCTCAATGTCGCCGTGTCGACCATAAAATATTTCTCGTATGAATGCCGCATGATGCTGTCCTTAAAACTGAGTTTGTCCCTCAGGACTATGATTGGGTTCTTGCCGGCTTGTTGGAAACTGTCTGCTATGTGCAGCATGTTTTTTAATGACAGGAAGGAGTCATTAGCCTTTGTAAAATGCACAAAGGTATTGAAGGTTTTCTCCCGGGGCAGGTAAAAGTCATGATAATGGTAATACATGACAGGTTCCATGATATAATCAGGTTCACTGATCACAACATCACCCGACCTGTAATTTTTATTGAACCATGCACCTGCATCTCTACTGTCACTTTTAGGATTGTGGATGTCATAGAGCCATGAATCCACGCCCCTGAATGTACTGCTGAGCATGATCAGCGAGAAGGCCAGGAGTCCGGTATAGACCAGGTATCTTCGAATACCTTTATGTGATGTGAGGTATAACTTGATGTCACTGTAATGGATATGGAATAAAAGGATATACAGATAGATCCACATGCCCTGGTGCTGTATATAGTTGTACCGGATACAAAGCGAGAAAAAAGCCATGAAAACAGCAGCCATATATAATAAAAGGAGTGACTTGGGTTTTGGAATGAACAAGAGCAGGCTCAAAAGCAGGGAGCTGGTAACCAAGCCACGTTTGTATGGAAACCAGGTAAACAGTAGATCCCCGAAACCATGCCCTATATCCCATATACTTCCAAGTTTTTCCATATTTATAGGCTGATGGCCTACCACGAGAGAGTTCTTGTCAGGAAGGGTCACATATACCACAAACAGGAAAGAGGCACATATAATGCCTGCAGTTGTAAAAGTTTTCTTGCTAAAGAGTTCTTCCCTTGGAACCTCCGACAACATCCATAAACCAATAAACATCGACATGACCGCTGCATAAATATTGGTTTGCGCCGCCAGGGCTAAAATGCAGGCATGTAAAATAATGTTTTTGGGATTCCGAGAATAGAGTTCCGCAAACAGCAGTAGCAGGAATGCACCTATTCCGTAATTTCTGCAGTTGATACCATAGTCATAGAGGCACCAGGTACCGAAAATAATGAATGCGCATAAAAGCAGCGGCAAGGGTGACCTGAAAAGCAAGAGGAAAACGATACCGCTAGCAAAAAGGATACTTAAAACCGGCAAGACCGCGGTGTCGTGAAAAATATCAAAACACAATTTCAGGACAAGATACCATAAGATCGGATGTCCTTCGTTTTTAAGGTATGATGGCAGGTCTAAATAAGAAGGTGTCTGTATGGATATTGACAGTGCGCGCATTTCATCACGCCACATTTCGTGGTACATCATGCCATAGACCATCATGCAAAACCATGCCATGAAAATGACCGCTGCTATGTATTGTCGCTTGATATGGAATCCACGAAACAAGCGGCAAATATATAAAATAGTTGGAGATGTACGAAGGACGAAGTGGGAACCGGTAATCGGTAATCAGTAATCGGTAATCGGTGAGGAGGAATGTACGAGGGTTTCGCGTAGTCCGCCTGTGGCGGAATGGGCTCTTAACAATATTTGGGCTTCAATTGGGTTATATATAGAATGGATATAAAGACAATAAGTCGTAAAATACTCAGATGGACCAAACGCATCGTGTTGGGGATATTGCTTTTTGTTTTATTTTATGTTGTTTCCGCATTCATTTTATCCGTAATCCCTGTTGGTAAAAAGGACAGGCTTACAGGGAATGATGTTGAAGTCTATATCCTTTCCAATGGTGTGCATATGGACATGGTTTTACCTATTAAGAATTCTTACAAGGATTGGTCAAGGGACATAAGATTCGACCATACCATATCCAGGGATACGACAATGGAATACCTCGCTTTTGGCTGGGGTGACAAGGGCTTTTACCTTGAAACACCGGAATGGTCGGACTTGAAATTCAGTGTCGCTTTTAAGGCCATGTTTTACCTGGGGACTTCTGCAATGCATTGCACGTTTTACAAAAACATGAGAGAGGGAAGCCATTGTAAAAAACTTGTGATGAGTCAGGATGCTTATCAAAAACTGGTGACCTATATTGAGGAAAGTTTTCAGCACAACGCGTACAATGAACTTTTGCATATCAAGGACAACAGTTATGGCAACAATGATGCTTTTTACGAAGCCAAAAGGGTTTACAATTTATTTTATACATGTAATACCTGGGCGAACAATGCATTGAAGAGTTGCGGTCAGAAAGCCTGTTTGTGGACTCCTTCGGACAAGGGGATGTTTTATCATTATTGAAAAAAAAAACCGCCACTAGGACGGTTTTTTTGATGAGGAAAGCACGAAATATGACTATTTTATTACCAATAATTTATCTGTGAATACAACATTGGATTCTGTGATGGATTCTATGAAGTACGATCCGTTGTCGATGTGTGAAAGGTCTATGGAACTTCCATCACTTATTTTAGCGGAGTAGATCACCTTGCCTGCCAGGTCCTTCACCTGTACCTGTACGGTGCTAGAGGTGCCGCAATCTACAATGAACTTGCCATTGGAAGGGTTGGGATATAGTTTCATGCTGCTCTTGATATTTGTGTCATAAATATCGGTGCTACCAAGACTGATCTTGATCTCGGCACAGAAGGTGTTGCGGCATTTTTCGTCCTTGTCAATCGCGGTGAGGCATACTTTATAGACGCCTGGCTTGCGGTAAATATGCCTTACATGTTCCTGGTCTGAGCTTTCGCCATCGCCAAAACTCCATTTGTAATAAGCGCCGTTGATGGATATATTCTTGAAGTCAACTACGGCTTGACGGGTATTGGAAGTCTTGTCGAAAATGTAATTGATCTCGTACCTGAAACCGGCTTTTACCCTGCAATCGTTACAATCGATCAGTACTTTCCTGCTGATGGTTTCCTTGCAATTACCATTGGGGTCTTTCACGGTCAGGGTCACCACGTAGATGCCATCGCTGCTGTAAGTGTGCTTGGTTTCAGGTCCGGTAGCGCTGCTGCCATCACCGAATGACCAGTAATATAAGCTGCCACCATTACTTGTTCCTTTCAGGTATAAGGTCATGTTGCTGCAATCGAGGCGGAAACCGAATTCAGGATTGAGGTCGCATGGGTCACAATCTACTTTTACGCGCTGGCAGGTCTGTTCCTTGCAGTTACCTTTCCTGTCAACTACAGTCAGGCAAACCACGTAGATACCATCTTCTGCATATTGGTGTTTCATTTCAGCACCTTCAGCGTTTTGTCCGTCGCCGAAACTCCAGTAGTATTTATAGGCATTGTTTGAAGCGCCATATAACCTGATGATCCTGTCGGGGCATGATACAGTGTATTTGAATTCAGGGTTGAGGTCGCATTGGTTGCAATCTATCACCACTTTATGGCAAACAGTTTCGATACATTTTTCTTCCTTGTCATATACTTTCAGGCATACTTCATAAGTGCCATCATCGGAGAACTGGTGTTTTGTTTCCTGGCCCCTGGCAGAAGTGCCATCGCCGAAACTCCACACATAATGTGCACCGCCGGTTGAAGTAGCCTTGAAATAGGTCACCTTGTTCACGCAATCGGTGCGGAAACCAAATTCAGGGTTCAGGTTGCATGGGTCGCATTCGATTTTTATGCGTTGACAGATCTGCTCCTTGCAATTACCGGCCTTGTCTTTTACAGTCAGGCAAACCAGGTATACGCCGTTGTGTTTATAGGTATGTTTGGTTTCATTGCCATCGCCGTTATTGTCGTCGCCGAAACTCCAGTAGTAATATTCGCCACCGTTGCTTTTTCCGAAGAATTTAACAGTTTTGCTTATGCAATCCACCTTGTATTCGAATTTAGGATTCAGGTCGCAGGTGTCGCAGTCGATGACTACTTTTTTGCAGATACGTTTAACGCAGTTCTCTTCCTTATTCCACACTTTCAGGCAGACTTCATAAGAACCGTCGCCTTTGTACTGGTGGCGGACAAAGTCACCTTCTGCACCGCTGCCGTCGCCGAAATCCCAGCCGAAACCTTCAGCGCCATTGGATGAGGCAGAGAAGTATACAACTTTCCGGGTGCAATCGACCCTGAACTTGAAATCAGGACGCAGGTCGCAAGGTTCGGTTGGACATTTGCACACAGTGATGGTGAAACAATAGTTTCCTGAGCATCTCCTGTTCGCATCATGGACTTCAACACATACTTTATAGATTCCGGGTTTAAATTCAATTGTAGGGTTAGGGCCAGTTGCAGTAGAACCATTGCTGAATTTCCAGTCATATATCAGGGTGCTGTTGCTGCTTGTATGGGCCAGGAATTGCACCTTGCCGGTTGAACAGTCAATCCTGTAAGAAGCGTCGACTTTTAAGGTACAGTGAGGTCTTTTTATTTCGACTTTTTTGCATACATAAGTACTGCAACGTCCATCTACAGAATAAACTTTTACGCAAACAACATAGATACCGTCATGTTTATAATAATGCCCTACAGCCTCGCCTGATTCAGAATTGCCATCGCCAAAATCCCAAACAAATTTAGATGCTTCGCTGGCTTTGGCACGTGCCTTGAAACCAAGTCCATCAGTGCTGAATTCAAAATCGGAAGTAAGTGCGCAAGGTTTTTTAATTTCAATTTTTTTGCATGTATAAGTACTGCAACGTCCATCGATAGAAAAAACTTTCACGCAAACAACATAGATGCCGGCTTGTTTGTAATAGTGACCAACAGCCTCGCCTGATTCAGTGTTGCCATCGCCAAAATCCCAAACGAATTTAGATGCTTCGCTGGCTTTTGCACGGGCCTTGAAACCAAGTCCGTCTGTACTGAATTCAAAATCGGAAGTTAGTGTACATGGTCTTTTTACTGTGACCTTGGCGCAGACTCTTACTGAGCATGTCCTGTATTTGTCGTAGGTAGTCAGGCAAACAGCGTAAGTGCCTTCATTTGCGAATGCATGGTACTGGTTTTCGCCTGAAGCGCTGGAATTGTCGCCAAAGTCCCAGGTATGATAAAAACCGTTGGAAGTGCCTGCAAATTTTGCATTGAGTCCATCGGTGCTGTAGGCGAATCGTGCCCAGAGACCACATTGGGTGTTTCTTGCTGTATCAGTGTTTTGTGCATGGATATTGCCGGATACAAAGGCGATAAGGCATAATACCAACGGTAAGATGCTGCAGTTTAATTTTTGAAGTAAAGTCTTGTTTTCCATAATATAACTTATTTGTGTAAATGATGTTTTGATATTTTTGTCTGATGAAATTTAAAAAGGTTGCATATTTTTAAAATTAAAGGTAAGCTGAAAAATGAAAAAATGAATTACAATGTACTAACAATCAAATTATTATGATTAGATTAAATATTTTTTTAGAAATTGTTATTTTGGGAAACCTTGTCCGGCGCTTGTTGGTCACAGACGCAACAAGCGCAAAAAGAGGAGGTTTGGGATATCTATGGGTTCCGGAAAATTTAAGTCTGTATCCGGGGGGCGCATTCACACGCTGTGGTGACGGCAGGTGCATAAAACCTGGGACCCATCGTGCCAGTCCGTCCGCCTGAGGCGGATGGAATCGGCACAGAAGGGTAGGTTTTACAGCCTGACGGCATGGCTTTGCCAAACAGAGGGTGCTGCGCGTGTTTTCTTTTGCCTACTTTTCTTTGCGCCAAAGAAAAGTGAGTGCGGGAAAAAGTTCCTCTTTTTCCGCATATCCTCAAGTCCACTTAAATTTATAAAATCTTTACATCATTAAATCTATTTTTGTACAGATTAAATCAAAAGGTTTGAAACTCAACAGGCATTCAATCTCCTCACAACTTATTGGCAGTATGGCTTTGGTCATAGTGGTTTCACTGGCTTGTTTTTCCGTTTCGGATTATTTGGGGTATAAGATCATTGCCTTTGTATTGCTTACTTTCATTTCGATACTGGCCATGTTCCTGGATATATTACCGGTATTGGTGGCAGCAATGGTGTGCTCCCTGGTCTGGAATTTCTTTTTCATTCCGCCTATTTTTACCTTTCATATAAATAATGCAGAAGATATATTCCTTTTTCTCATGTTCTTTTTCATTGCGAGTATTAATGCTGTCCTGACAGTCAAGATAAGGCGTGTCGAAAAAAAGGCGTCTGAAAAGGTAGAAAAGGCAAATACTTTTAAGTTGTACAACACTTTGCTTAATTCATTGTCCCATGAATTGCGGACCCCCATAGCTACCATTGTCGGCTCCATAGACACCTTGAAGGAGAACAAGGATAATTTATCGGAAGCCCAGCAGGATGAATTGCTGACAGCACTGGAATCAGCTTCCATGCGCCTGAACCGGCAGGTGGAAAACCTGCTGAATATGAACAGGCTGGAATCCGGTTTCCTGAGATTAAAACTGGATTGGTGTGATATGAATGAAATGGTTTTCAGGATCG
>JANWHK010000066.1 GCA_025450395.1 Bacteroidia bacterium | reverse complement strand
CCTTAAGCCTTTGTAATAAAGTGTAGAAACAATGGAATTTATATTTGTCTGGTAAACGCTCAAAATCGGATTGCAAAAGTAAGATTTAATAATCATAATTGCTTTCAAAATTTCAGTTGAAAAGCGAGGCTAAACAAAGTCATTTTTAATGCCTATTTTTTGTAAATACATTGTTTTTCCTTATTTTTGGCACAAATGGTTAAAATAAGAACTAAAATATCCTGTATAGTTTTTTTCTTTTTCTTGAATCCATTCGTTTTGTTTTCACAGGGAAAGATCAATGTTCCCGGTAGGGAATGCCTTGGAAATATTACAAATTTCAGCTATACCCCTCCCACAGGGTTAACACTCAGTTCAGCGAGCTGGAATTTCGGCGATGGATTTACATCATCAAGCAATACACCCGTTCACACCTATGCCAGTGTGGGCACATATACCATCATCATTCAGGCCACATTCACAAACAGCAGCACGGTCACTGACAGCACAAAAATTGAAATAGCGGGCCTGCCCAAAGCTTCCTTTTATTATGATATAAAAAGCGATACGTGCCAGACCCGCAGCAATGTATGCTTTTTTGATACCAGCAGGCCATTCCTGACAGGACAAAAAATTACGAGCCGCTTGTTTGTTTGGGGAGATGGCTCATTCAACCAGGCTAACAATCCCGTGTTTGGCACAAAACTTTGCCACCATTATTTAGTGGCTGATAAATATACTGTGACAATGGAACTGACCGATACTTTCGGATGCAAAAACAGTATCAGCAGGGTGGTGGAAATTGCCGAAAACATCAACCCCACTTTATCATATAGCAGCGGCATTGTTTTTTATGATTGCAAAACGGCTATGCTGTGTTTAAGTAATAAATCTGTGCCTGCCAATCCCAATAATGCACATTACGAATGGTATGTAGACAGCTTGCCTATGGACACAATGCATTATTTTAATGGCAGTAAATGCGCTTATTTCACCCGGAACAAGACCATTAACTTTATGCTTATTGCATATGCCAACAACAATTGCAGGGATACCTTCAGTACATCTTTCAATGGGAAGATTGACACCATTCCTTTAACGCTGGAATTGCTTGACACGGTCGTTTGTTTTTCCTACCAGGGTTTGAATGAAGCCTCTTTTAAACCGGTTGGGTTCAGTTATGCCAATTGGTATATTGACAATGCAAAGGATTTGCTCAATACCGGTCGCAAGATTTATTTTGAAACCAGGATGATGCCGGGCATACACCAGGTAAAGGTCGAAGTTGTGAGGGGGAGTTGCAGCACCACGATTAGCAATAACTTTAAGGTATTAGGTCCGTTCGCAAGAATAAAAGCCATAGACGGGGAACAATGTTTCAGCAACCGTGATGTTTTTTTGTATGATGAATCGATTGGGAATAACAGGGCCAATTCTATTTTCCGGTGGAACATAAAAGATTCATTGGGTTTGAATTGTGTCAGCAACCGCATCAAGGATATCAACAAGAATTTGAACTGCAACTACTCGGTTGACTGGTACACCAAACACAGGTTCAATGGTAATATCAAAAAAGAGTATTATGTCACTTTGTGGGTAAAGGATACGGTCATAGGTTGTGAGGACTCGATAGAAAGTAAGATCAATATGAAATACTGCAGTGTACTGCTCGACAAGGACAGTGTTGATGTTTGTCAAGGCAGGTATTTCATCGAAGATATCCCTCCGCCGTTCCCTGTTGAATATACCTTCGATTCTGCAAACCAGGCTTGGGACGGCTTCCCGAAATTTATCGACTCCAACTACAGTGGAATTTATGACGTTGGGCTTAAGTTCAAAACCATTGTTTCCCCCTGGGCTGAACATTTTGGCGACGATTCTATAAAGATACACTCAGATACCATGACCTATTACGACACCGTATACCTGAAGCATTATTTGCACATCAGGGAAAATAAGCGGGATGATATCACCGTGAAAGTTTATGGCAATTGTAAACCTTTCAGAGTCTCGGTACATTTCAAGAATGGCATGTTCTATAAGGGCGACTCACTATATGTAGGTTTTAGCAGTTACTTCGGCGGCAGTTATGAAAAGTTATTTAAGGACAGCAGCAGGGTGGATTCTGTATTCCATGTTTTCAATACAACAGGCTTTGATACGGAAATCAAGGTCCACATGCTAAACCTATACGGTTGTCAGTCTCTCTTCACATTTCCACTGAAACTGGGTAAACTCCTTTCATGGAGCGATTATTCGATTGTTTGCCTGAATAAAACCAATTGTCTTATGCCATCCATCTATGATTGGCCTACTGACGATTTCTGGTATAACAATACACCAAACAAAAAGGTATCCTGGTGGTTTGACGACACGAGTGGGACATTAGACAAATTTAAAGGATGTTACCGTTTCAAGTACGGCGGTTTTCATACGATTAAAATGCTGGTGACTGATTCTTTTGGCTGCAATGATACTTTGCAAGACACTTTGTTCGTACAGGACCTGAGGGCTAATATCAAGCATACCGCCAGGTTCACCTATTGCTCTGAACTCAAGCAATTCTTTGATTCCTCTTCAATTCTCTACTTTAAAGGGGACAGTATCAAAAGATATCTCTGGCAATTCGGTTCAGGTGTGTTTTCAACCCTGCAAAAAAACCCCTTGCAATCCATCAATACGTCACTGGACAAGATACCTGCCGCACACGCGGTGGAGTCTCAACTAGGCTGTTACGATACCATAAGATTCGAGATAGATGTTATAGGCCCAAAACCTTATTTTACCATCAGGGATACAATAGGCTGCGGTTCGCTGAACGCCCTCTTCATTAATTTATCTAAAAACTGTAAGCAATATACCTGGCAATACGGTGATTCCGCACAGACGACATATCAGACCTTCAGTAAGCAAAATGTGAATTTCCTTTACAACAAGCCCGGGCGATATTATATAAGCCTGGTTGGCATTGACTCAGTGTTTAATCCTTTTACCAACAAGCTTGAGTATTGTTCGAGCACCTTCCCTGACAAAATCTTCCAGAAAGACACTTCACGCTCAGTATTGGTGTTGCCTTTCTACAAAACCGGCATCATCAGCAAGGATACCATCTGCCTGGGAAGTCCAATAAACTTTTTCAGCCAGTCTGACACGGCATATGATTATGATTACTGGCAAATGGGTGATGCTTCAGCTGCTTTCAAGCTCAATGCAGGCTCGGCTCATAATTACCAGTATACCAAAGCAGGAATTTATTCCGTCAAATTAAGCCCCGGTTATAATACCAACCTCAACAACCTTTGCCGGGACAGTGCACAGAAAAATATACTGGTACTGGATGTCAAGGCGGATTTTGATATCAATCCGCTGAATGTCCCACCTGTATTCATTTTCCATAACAAGTCAAGCCCTGCCAATGCATCCCTGCGCTGGGATTTCGGGCAGCCATCCGACCCATCAAATACATCCTCAGACCAGGATCCAAGTCATGATTACGGCATGGATACAGGTACATTTACCATATGCCTGATAGCCGATCTGCCTGAAGGATGTTCTGACACCATTTGCAAAACCGTATTCAACGACCACAAGGAATCTTTTGGAATTTATAACGTATTCACACCCGGAAACATCGACGGTAAAAATGACCAGTACGATATACAGATAGAAAATGAAGACCTGTATGACCTGCAGATCTATGACCGCTGGGGCAACCTGGTATATGAGGGCAAGGAAGATGCCGACAACACACAGAACATCAACTGGAACGGCAAGGTGTTCAACAAGGGTGCCGAATGTCCGGCAGCAACCTATTATTACATTTTCAGGTACAGCTTAAAACAGAAACCCGGTGAGGTCATTACACTGAACGGGGTCATTATGTTGATCAGGTAATACCAATACTTAAGCCTTGATTTGTTAAGCGAATGTCATTTTAATTGAATAATTTTTGTTATACCCGAATTTTACTTATTTTTGGCACAAATGGTCAAAATAAGAAATAAAACAGTATTTATTCTATTTGTCTTTTTTTTCAATTCCTTCACTGCATTTTCACAAGGAAAGATCAATGCGCCTGTCAAGGAATGCCTTGGAAATATTACAAGTTTCACCTACACCCCTCCTGCGGGATTGACACTCAGTTCATCCAGCTGGAATTTTGGGGATGGTTTTACATCTTCAAGCAATACTCCCGTACACACATACAACAGCATCGGTAAATTCACCGTGGTCATACAGGCTACTTTCACCAACAGCACCACTGCAACGGATAGTCTTAAACTGGAGGTTTTCGGATTGCCAAAGGCCGCTTTTTATCATGACCTTAAAAACGACACATGTTTAACCCGTAACAAGATATGTTATACGGATACCAGCAGACCCGCCGTTACCGGGCAGACCATCACCAACCGGCTGTTCGTCTGGGGCGATGGCTCCTTTAACCAGACAAGTTCTCCACCATTCGGCCAGAAAATGTGTCACAACTATGCAGTACCTGACAAGTATACACTCAGAATGGAACTGACAGATATTTATGGCTGCAAAAACAGCGTTTCAGAAGTCGTTAACATCGTTGAGAATATCCAGCCACAATTCAACCACAAGGAATGGTATGCAAATGGAGTATTACTGCCCAAGGAGTTTGAGTTCCTCGATTGCAACACCGTCCAGATCTGTTTAAAGAATGAATCGGACCCTTACAATCCTAAAACCCAGCATTATGAATGGCATATTGACACTTTTTCAGTCGACACAATGCATTATTTCAATTCATATAAATGTGTCAATATCAAAAAAACCAAAACTGTAGTTGCGAAGTTAATTGCCTATGCCAATAACAATTGCAGGGATACTTTCACCATGAAATTTAATGTTGTGATAGATCCTGTACCGACCCGACTTGAGATATTGGACACAGTCAGGTGTTTTAGCGATGATGGCCTGAATGAAGCCTGGTATAAGCCAGTCGCCAATGATACGATAAAATGGTATGTGGACAACGTGTTTGATGCATTTAAATCGGGCGACCATGTTTATTTCGGCACCAAGATGTTCCCCGGTGTACACGAAATAAAGGCGGAAATTATAAGAGGCTCTTGTGTTACCTCTGTGTCAAGAAAATTCAAGGTATTGGGTCCTTTTACCAGAATGCGGATCATTGACGATAAGCAGTGTTTCAGCAACAGGGAAGTTTATTTCATAGATGATTCTAAAGGCATCAACAGGGCCAATTGTGTTTTTCGCTGG
>JANWHK010000065.1 GCA_025450395.1 Bacteroidia bacterium | reverse complement strand
CACCTCTTCAATAAGAATATCCGAATTCAGTGTCGGGTCGGGAATATGATCAGGGTTGATCCAGACAAGTCCTGAAATGGTTGGCAGGGAATAAAAACCACTACTCATTTTTACAATTCCCGGGTAGGCACCACCGTTAAATTCATTTGTAGGCAGTCCATCGTAAGTGCTGTAATAATTGTAATAGATGTTACGGCTATTATTGCTGAAAAGATTTGCTTCCACCATGCCGGCCCTGATCTTGAACAGTCCCCTGTTGGTGGTGATCCAGTAGTTGTAATTCCGGTCCTGGAATACTTCATGCGCAAGCAGCATATACTTTTCAAAATCCATGGGCAAATCATATGTTACATTATTTTTAACGCACTTTACTCCCTGCCCGTATGTCGCCAGCCACAATATCCCGGTATTTGAAATAAACAGGCTCCTGATGTTGAGTTTACCATCGATCCGGATTGAATCCATCAGCTGCAGTTTTTCATCAATGCGGTAAATATGATCACCATCGATGATAAAAAAACTTTTCCTTTCCGGGTTGTAAACAATATAACCCTTCACATTCCTGAAGCGGCTGAAGGATTGGATAAGCTTCTTGTCCTTCGGCCTTGAGTTGTTATAAATACTTATTCCATACTTGTCGTAAATCCACATCCTGTAATACTGATCCTCATACATCCAAAGGCCTGTTTCATTGAATGCCTTAAACGGTTTTGTGTGATCCCATAATTCACTCACCATGTAAATACCTCCACTTTTTGACGGATAATAAATATGACCGAAATGGTCTTTAAGCAATGCATAGGGAATAATGGAATTCCTGACCTGCTTCACTGAATGCAGGGCATCAAGGGCAATGATATCACCACCTGAGAAAATCCTGTTGCTGTCAAGGACAATTTGTGCAGAATAGCTTTTGTTTTTGGCCAATTTGGGTATCTTTATTCCTGAATTTATTTTGTATATGTAAAGGCCATTGGTGTTCGTTCCTAAAAATAAGGTTTGGGTCTGCTCAGAATACAAGCAGTAATATATGTTTGAAATATCTTCAAAGTTTTTTAAGAGTTCAGTTATTACAAATCGGTCACCTTTTTTGCTGATCCCATAAATCTTGTTTTGAAAAATGAAAATATTGGTTGGAGTAGTGATTGAGGATTTAGGGAAAACAGGAACATTAGGTTTTTCAATTTCTACGGGGGCGATACGCTTTTCCGAAGCACTGATCAGTTTAATATTGAATTTCGCGTCGATCGAATATGTTTTCCCATCCATTAAAAAGACATTTGGGATACCAATACCTGAAAGTGTGAGGAATTCATTGCCATTATCCATTAATTTTGACAAATCACCTGTTCTTTCCAACTGCGTTTTTTTAAGTCTGCCGTTTTTTATTAAAAACAAAGCCCCATACTCAGAAACTGCATAAAATTCATTTTTATTCCTTCCCTGGAAAATCCCATAGAACCTGCTGGATACAAGCGCACTGTCGAAATATGTTTTTATATTATTTCCGTCATACCGCGCCAGGCCATGCTCCGTGGCAATCCATAAGTACCCGAGATCATCTATTAGAAGTCCTTTAATGCTATTTTGGGGTAATCCGTTTAAATCAGTCAAATGATTGATAAGGACTGCATTGCCATTCGATACATTGGAATACAAAGTATTCAGAAGAATGATAAGCGAATAAAGGAATTTGTTTTTACTTCTCATCTCAACCTCATTCACTACCTGAATGACTGTTTGTATTAAATGTTTTCGAAAGATTTATAAGGGACACCAGGTTGTCAATATTCAATTTGGTGAATATCCTGTTTTTATAAGTGCTTACTGTGCTTAAGGCAAGCCTTGCCTTCTCACCTATCTCTGAAGTGGACAATCCTGTAATGAGGTAATGAACGATCTCCAACTCCTTGTCTGTCAGTTTTGCAAATGGATTCACAGTTTCATCCTTATGACCCATACTGCTCAAATGATTCAGGTACATTTCCTGGCTTACAAAGTGCATTCCCTGTGAAACCCTTTGTATTGCTGTTTTAAGAACCTCATTGTCATTCAACTTGTTTACATAACCCTTTGCTCCTGCCAATAAAACCCGGTTTCCAAATGTCTTTTCATCCGCCATGGTGATCACCAGTATATGAAGGCTGGGCTGTATCTCAAGCAATTCAGGTATCACCGTAAGGCAATTGGTGTCGTTCATTAACAGGTCCAGCATTAAGAGATCAGGTTTTATGGTCCTTATTTCCTTATAAATACCATTGAGGGATTCTACCTCTGTTATTTCGGCAAACGGAAGTGCTTCCCTGCACAACATATGCAATCCCAATCGGGTTATGCCGTGATCGTCTGCGATGATAACTTTTAAACTGGCCATATTCTGAATTGATGAGCCTTAAACTCCTTCAGTTAATTTCGGCAAATTTAAAGTATATACAACAAATCTCCGTAGAATAAATTCTACAACAGAATAGCGCTTTGTTCTAAGACCGAATTGGATATACCTCTAAAGATCCTCTTCAAATAACTATAAAACTTTGCAGATTTAAACAAATACATTACATGCATACAATAAAACCGCTTATATCGTTGATGATGAGGAATATCAGTTAAAATTATAATGCAAAAAATCGATCTGGCGTACATCATAGATGATGATGATATCATTATTCATTTAACTGAACATATCATTAAAAAGGCAAACTTCAGCGAAAGAACAGAAACATTTACGGATTGCGCGCAGGCCATTAAACGATTAAAGCGAGCCATCATAAACGATGAAAAACTTCCGGAAGTCATATTGTTTGATATCAACATGCCCGGAATGGACGGATGGGAATTTGTGGATGAATACCTCAAATTACCCTTAAAGAAAGAAATACCCTTATTTGTTTTCACATCATCAATTCGTCCTGAGGATCATCAAAAATCCTACGCTTTCAGGGCCATAAAAGGGTTTATTCAAAAACCATTGACAAAAACTAAGATCTTAAAAATTTTGAGGACTATTACCTGACGAATAATACGATATGAACAAGCATAATATTTACATAAACCCTGTAGCATATAAAAAAATACACAAGAAACTCCTGAAATATAATATTAAAATAGGGGGGATGAACATCATGAATTTCTTAATTGCAAATTCGTCTATTCAAGATTCAGCTAATTCACCAACTTTAAGAACCAAACGCGTCATTTTACATATAAGCGGTAATCTTGACAGTAAACCCGAAGACCTGGCTAACGAGTCACATCTTCGCCAAAACCTGCTATTTGGCCATATTGAATATCTCCTGTTACGGCGACGTTTAGACCAATTGACAAAGGAATACGTCAAAGGGACCAAGATCAGCATCAAGGAAGTACAGGATTGCCAAGTTGTTGGCGATTGTATTGATTTGGTAAATTCCAAGATATACAATGTAAATCGAGACTAAAGCAACCTGAGTTGTGCTGGAAGCTGCGCTTGCATATATGCGCTTGCGTATAAATGTCTGAATTTTATAAAATCTTTATATTTTAGTTTGTAAATTTGCATCCATTTTGGGAACACATCCGCATCATGGTATTAACAAGGCCACTTTAGCTGGCATGCTGATCACCCTAGGCATTATTTATGGCGATATAGGCACAAGCCCGTTGTACGTTATGAAGGCCATTGTGGGAGACGGCCCCATTAATGCGGATATAGTCAAGGGAGGTGTATCAGCGGTTTTCTGGACTCTGACCCTGCAGACGACCCTGAAATATGTGATATTGACCTTAAGGGCGGACAACAATGGTGAGGGCGGGATATTTTCCCTCTTCACGCTTGTAAGGAGGAACAAATATAAGTGGCTCGTGGTTCCGGCCATTATCGGCGGCAGTGCGCTGCTTGCCGATGGAATCATTACGCCTCCCATCTCTGTTTCAGCGGCAATTGAAGGTTTACGCTTTTTTAATACCGAACTCAACACGGTCCCTTATGTGATATGGATATTGTGCGGCCTGTTTTTTATACAGCAATTCGGAACAGGTTTTATTGGCAAATTTTTCGGCCCCATGATGACCGTTTGGTTCGTGATGCTTGGAGTGCTTGGCATTTACCAACTGGCAGGTGACTGGTCTGTGGTATCAGCCCTGAACCCCTGGTATGCATACAAGCTCTTGCAGATCCATCCCTCAGGCATATTGATACTGGGGTCGGTATTCCTTTGTACCACCGGGGCTGAGGCGCTATATTCCGATCTGGGACATTGCGGTAAACAGAATATACGTATCTCCTGGATTTTTGTCAAGAGCATGCTGGTGCTGAACTACTTTGGCCAGGGTGCCTGGCTGATCGCCCATCATGGGCAGAGGCTGGCGGAGTTCAAGGCATCAAATCCCTTTTACGCCATCATGCCGGAAGCCTTCATGCCTTATGGTATTGTTATTGCCACCATAGCCGCCATCATTGCATCGCAGGCATTGATCAGCGGTTCTTACACACTCATCAACGAGGCCATGCGCCTGAATTTATGGCCAAAGGTCACGATTAAATATCCCACTGAAACAAAAGGACAGTTATATATCCCCTCCATCAACTGGATATTGCTTGCAGGCTGTATCGGGGTAGTGCTGTATTTCAGGGAATCGGCCAATATGGAACATGCGTATGGGCTGGCGATCGTATTATGCATGCTGATGACCACCACGCTGCTGAACTTCTACCTGCACATGAAGCGTTATAAGCTCTGGTTCATCATCATTGTCATTACAGTCTACCTGGTGATTGAACTGTCCTTCCTGGGGGCTAACCTCAGCAAGTTCAGCCACGGGGGCTGGATAACCCTGCTGATAGCCTGCGCCCTGATCATGGTGATGGCGGTCTGGCATATCTCCAAAAAGATCCGCCGGCGCTACGTTGACATGGTGAAGTTCGACGACCATAAGCAGATGCTGATCGACCTGAGCAATGATGATTCGTTGCAAAAATATGCCACCCACCTGGTGTACCTCACAGGCGCCAATAATCCCGAGGAAATAGAGTCCAAGATATTGTATTCCATCTTGCAGAAGCGTCCCAAAAAAGCGGATGTATACTGGTTTGTACACGTGGATGTCATGAACGAACCTTACCGTACGGATTATAAGGTGACACATATTGCCGAAAATGATATTATCCGCATCGACTTCCGTCTCGGGTTCAGGATCGTGCCGCGCATCGACATGATGTTCCGCAAGGTGGTGGAAGACCTGGTGAAAGAAGGAGAAGTGGATATTACCAGCCGTTACGCCTCACTCAATAAAAATAATGTGATCGGCGATTTTAAATTTGTGGTGATGGAGAAGTTCCTGTCATTTGAGAACGACTTGCCATTGTTTGAAAGGATCATACTGAGGATGTATTTTTTCCTGAATCATTTTGCACTTACCGAAGCCAAGGCTTTCGGCCTGGACAGCAGTTCGGTAAAGATCGAGAAATTCCCGATGGTGATCAAGAAACGCAAGGAAATAAACTTGCGCAGGATACAATAATGTCCTGATGTCTTTGCGTACAAGTTCATTCTGGATTCTATTTCGTTATCGGTTCGCTTAGGAACTTATTTATCATTGAAACTGTCGCAGCAATTACTATGCTGTCCTGTGGCATTGTCATTTCACCGATATATTCTCCATGTCCGCCCGGAATAATTGCAAGTCTTGAGTTTGCTATCAGGCGTTGCATTTCAACAATATGTTCAGCAGTTGTAACATCTTTGTCACCAATGATAATAAAGGCCGGCGACTTGATCGATCTCATCTGCTCGTCGGTGATGTCAGGGAATGATTGCATCCTTGCCACATCCCGCTCATACATCCTGTGAAGCGCGTTTGTATCGGGATTTATTTTCAGAAAAGCATCCTTGTAGGGTTGTGGCATACCTTCAAAAGTCGCATTGGACATCATGTCCCAGAACCAGTCGGGAGCACCTGCTTTCTTGTAAAATGTCGATGCGACAATAATTTTATTTGTTGCTTCCGGATGCCTGATAGCAAACTGGAGTGCTGTGCTTGCCCCATTACTGAAACCAAAAATGTCTGCTTTGTCAATTTTCAATTGCTTTAACAGTTCAGCAATGTCGTCGGCATCCTGCTGAAAACTTAAAGGTCTGTCAATGTCTGCCGTGTGTCCATGCGCTTGCATCTCAACCGCTATTACCTGATGGGTTTTTGCAAAGTCATGTAACACCCGTCCAAAAGTGGTCTGAATGGTAGAGCCACCGCCATGAATTAAAACAAGGGGTGTGCCTGCCCCGTGAATTTCGTAATACATTTTAAGTCCATTCACCGAAGCGTAGCCACTGCTGCTGTCGCTTTTTGTTTCGTTGCTTGTTGTGTAAGAACTCATTGTCTTTTTGTCTGGATTATTACAGCTTGAAATGATAAAAGCTGCGATTGTTGCTAAAATTATTGCCCGCATCATTTTTCAAATTTAATTTTTATTTATTGTGTCCGTTTGGCATGTTCTATCCTGTTGTCCTGGTAATAAACGTTGATGTCATTCACAACGCCTTCGGTGTTCATCACAAATTCAATTTTAAAATATGAATTGTCCTTGCCCTTCATCATGTTCTGCGACATTGCTTCCAGCTCAAACCTGGGCCTGCCTGTACGCTGATAGAACAGTTTTCCGTTTTCAAGGGTGAACGTCCGGTCACCATAAATACCGGCATATTTTTTAAGGGTTGCGGCTTCAATATTTACCGGATTATTAATGGCTTTCAGCAAATCCAGTTGCCAGTATAAATTAAAACGTTCTGCAGTGTCTTTAGCTTGGGAAATGAGTGACCCAAAAATGATCATTTCAGCTTTTTCCAGGGCCAGGTTGCTTGCAACCATGATATCGGGTTTCACCCCAACAGTTTCCCAATTGGAGTGGGTAATGGGGTTAATAGCTCTGCCATATGGAATGGAGACTACAAATCCATTGCTTGTTGCTCTTTCAAATGTATTGTGCGCCCCACCACCTGTAGTTTCACCTATGATTACAGCCCGTTTTAAACTTTGCAGATCATATGCAAATTCCTCCGCGGCTGAAAATGTCCTGTTGCTGGTGAGGATATACAAGGGTTTATCTACTACACCGGTGAAAGTACTATCGGGTGTAGTCCAAAACTTGGTGGTGAGGTTTTCCGCCCGGTTGTAACTGCTGTTGACATGGGTTTTGCCCGGAAGAAAGTAGCTGCAAATCAAGGCTACAGTTTCCGGAGAACCGCCTCCATTGGCACGCAAGTCGATTATAATGGCATTTGCATGTTCAACAAACCTTAATGCAGAGACAACTGTTCCCTTGCCATAAACAGGGTCGGCCCAAAATCTTTCCAGGTTGATGTATCCAATGTTACCATTGAGTATCTCTACTTTCCTGAACCCAAAATTTCCTTCGCGGTTTTGTTGAAGCGGACTGAGATTATTGTTTTCAGGAATGTCATTTGCAAGCCGGGATGCTAAGCGTGGGTTGTATTGAACCAAAAGATGCACGTCATGATAGATGGAATGGATATCGTTTGTCAGCATATCTGAAAAAGCCACAGGGTCAGTGATTTT
>JANWHK010000064.1 GCA_025450395.1 Bacteroidia bacterium | reverse complement strand
GACATGACCCAGGATTCCTTGTACATCTATATTGGTGATTTTGGCAATAATAATGGCAACCGCACGGACCTGAAGATACTGCGGATAAAAAAATCGGACCTGAAACTTCAACAGGCCGGTGACACGGTAATGGCCTCTGAAATCAATTTCAGTTTCACCGACCAGGTTTCGTTCAACAACAGCAACCAGGCCCATGATTTCGACATGGAAGCCTTTTGTGTACTTGGAGACAGCCTGCACCTGTTCAGCAAGAACTGGGTCGACAAGAAAACCAGGCATTATGTGATGTCAAAAAATACAGGGAACTTTGTGTTGAAGCCACAGGAATCATTTTTTGTCAACGGCCAGGTTACAGGAGCCTGCGCAGATGAAAAAAGGGGTATCATCATCCTGACCGGTTATAACAAGTCGGATATCAGTTGTTTTGTCTGGCTGTTCTGGGATTTTAAAAACAACAGGTTTGGCAATGGCAATAAAAGACGGATTGAACTTGGCACAGCTCTCAGTTTCGGTCAGAATGAAGGCATTTGTTTCAGGGACAAACAAGTATACCTGAGCAATGAAAAATACCTGACTGAAGCGGGTTTAAGGCGTATTGGCATAGAGCACCTGATCAATGGAAAACCCTTATCCAACCGTGTAATTCTGAAACAGCCGGTAAAATTCACTGCCCACCAGTCACAGGCATTGTTGATTGTCAAACCCGACAAGGAAACCCTGGGAAAAACTATGCATATCTATACTTCTGACGGCAAGCTGTTGAAGAGCATTGTATTGGATAAGGCCGAAACCAGTATGGACATTGATGACCTGATGGATGGTATGTATATATTGAAGGTTGAGGATATGGCTTTGAAGATTTATATAAGGAAATAAACACATAAAAAACCCATCACCGCGATTAACAGTGATGGGTTTCTATTATAGTGCCTGAGATTTAAAACGCAGCAATAACAGCTTGCAGGTTCGCTTCTGTAGTTTCTGCCATAGTATCCATGGCCAGGGTCTGGTCGGTTACGATGGATGCGATGGTCTTGATCTGGTAATAGAACTTGCCGTCTTTTTTAGAATAACAAATTACCTTGATGGATTTGGCTTCTACAACCTTGTAATAAGCTCCTTTGGTTGAAAAAGCTTTTAATGAAAAGTTGGAAGGTATATAGGCAGACGAATTTTCACCGACATATTTCAGGAAACAATCGGTATTTTTATTTGTGAAACCTGCAGGAGTAGTAACGGTAATATCCGTAAGAGGCGTACCATTCATAAAACGATCCAGGTTGCAATATTTAAACAAGCTGTCGAGACCTGTGACAAGTGTGTTGTTGTTCATCCGCTTCACACCCGCTGAATCCCACCTGTCCCATTCAACCTTATTATTCCTTCCGGCAGGCTCCCTGCCTTTAAATACTTCATTGCTGTTGTTGAAAGCGGGGAAAGTCGCACTTATGGTCGATCCGGTTCTTAACTTCAGCTTATTACTATTGCTTGAGTCATAGGCCTCAAGTTTGAACATGCCATCGGAGATCAACAGGTCCCCGCCTCCGGAAACGGTTGTGACACCGCTGTAGATCATGTCCTTGGTACTGCGTATGGTCTGCATCTTCACGTTGACGGCACCGTTATAAGGAGTACCGTTGGCAAATGCAAAGGCATCAGCCGGTATCACGACTTCTACGCTGTCATTCATAATTGTAGCACCCGTAATGGACTCCACTATAAAGGAGTTAAATGCTGGCGCTTTTGAATTCAGGTAGGTCATGATGTCAGATGTGGCATTCGTGTTCTCCCATTGCGGGGTGGTGTCGGTGTCGACCGGTTTATCTTCTTTCTTTTTACAGGAGAATAATACGATGGCGCACAGACCGGTTAATAAGATGATTTTTTTCATGTTGTATGGTTTAATTTAAATAGTTAAGTAAGTGTTAAGGATAACTTGATACAATGATAAAGAAAAGATAATGTTTAAAAAGCCTAACTTTTCCACATGAAACCAAGTAAAACAATTTAAGAACAAGGATTAACGATTTTTGATTTATGATTTTTTGGGTTGATTCACAGGGTTGAAAATGTTCAACCCCTACATTGTAATTTGTAACTTGTAATTTGTAAATCACTTCCACTTCGTGGTCTCAATCATCTTCACCACATCCTGTTTCAGGAAATTGAGCATGGGTAGTATACTGTCTATCTCGGTTTTTGAATTAAAATACAATGCGCCCCTGAGGAAGTGTTTTTCACCATCGCTAACATAAAAGTTAAGGTTAGTAGCAGTATTGCCTTTCAATTCATAAATAATACCTGTTGTATGGGTCGAAGCATTATGAACCTCAATCTCATTTATTTCCTCTGCCCTGATATCATGTTTATAAGCGAGACGACGCGTATCATCAAAGAGGTCATCGAATTCAGCACGGTTCTTGAATTCCTGGTAAGTTACATGCAAGGTGGCCATGGAGTTATTTCCATTATTATAGGGCAAATAATTGATATTATACCAAAATGGGTGTGTATTGCTGCCATCCTCATCATCAGGTTTTACCTGTGCATATTTAGGATACATAAAACTGAAGGGCGCATTGGTATCGAACAACTGGTATTCCCTTTCCGGGAAATAAACACGAGGGTATGCGTGTGGCTTGGGGTTGGTGGGAGTGTTCTTGCATGCCATCGCAATGACCAGCAGGGCTATGATTATATATCTCATCAGGCAATTTCTACTTTAATGCGTTTAATTCTTCGGTTATCAACGGACTCTATTGTAAAACTGAAATTCTTGTATTTTATTGTTTCATTCCTGAATGGTATTTTACCTGCAAGTTCCATCAAGAGGCCACCAATGGTCTCCGAACTCTTTTTTACATCATCGAAACAATCATCTTCCGTATCGGTGATCTTGCAAAAATCGTTGATCAGCAACTTACCCTCAATGATATATTTATTATGGTCGATCTTGCTGTAGTTCAGGGGATCTTCATCAAATTCGTCATTGATCTCGCCGAATATCTCTTCCAAAATGTCTTCCATGGTCACAATACCAAGTTTACCTCCATATTCATCCACCACTATGGCCATGTGCCTGCGCTCCTCCTGGAATTCAGACAGAAGCAAGTCGATGCGTTTATTATCCGGGACAAAAAAGGCGGGCTTCAACAATTTAGGCCAGTCGAAATCTTCCGGTTCATATAAATGCGGCAACACTTCCTTGATATACAATATGCCTTCAATATTATCGAATGTTTCCTGGAACACCGGCAGGCGGCTATACCCAAGCTCATTCACCTTCTTTAACATTTCGTTGAACGACATGCCTGAATCCAGTGCCGCTACATCCACCCTGCCCTTCATGATCTGCCTGACAGTCTTGTTACCAAAATTGACTATCCCTTTCAATATTTCCTTTTCCTGCTGACCAGTGGTCTTGTCAGAAGTGATATCAATGGCATGGGTCAGTTCATCCGCAGAAACTGTCAGTTCATGTACCCTGACCCGTCTGTCGATAATGGACGTGAATTTCACCATGGGATACACCAGCCAGGCAAACAGCTTCTGGCAGAACAATAACGGAAATACCATCATCCTGGCAATGGTCATCCCTCTCCTGATGGCGTATACCTTGGGCACCACTTCGCCAAACAATAAAAGTATAAGGGTCACGATAATCACCTTTATGGCGAAATCCAGTATGGGGCTGACCTGCAGGTTAAAAATGGATTCGAGCCAAATGGAACTGATAATGACAAATGAAACGTTTACGAAATTATTGCCGACCAATATGGTTGCCAGCAATTTCCTGGGTTGACTTAGAAGTTTAAGAATAGCCTGGTTGGCCGGTGAGTCTGTTTCCTTCAGTTCTTCCTTGTCTTTGTTGGACAATGAAAACAGTGCATTCTCGGAAGCAGAGAACAAACCTGAAGAAACAATCAGCAATAACAGGAGTACAAAAGTCCCGATGAGATAAAAATAACTTTCGTTGGCCAGTTTCGGATTGAGAATCCCATTTACCTGTAATAAAATCTGTAAGGGGTAAGGGTCGTCTGATAACATATTTATCAAATGGATTAAAATGGCAATATTTCACCACCTTCGGGATGATGTTCCTCATGAACATTGCCGTTCTTTTCATGGTTATTACCATGATCGGCATTCCCTGAGGACGAAACCACCTGGAACTGGAGTGCGCGAATCCTTACTGCGCTTCTCTTGTTACCTTCCTTATCGGTCCACGTCTCATTCTTTATCTTACCTTCTATAAAAACTGTTCTTCCTTTTTTCAATACTTTTTCAGCATTCCTTGCCAGGGCATCCCACATCTCGATGTTGTGCCAGTCGGTTTGTTCCACTTTGTTACCTGACTTATCAATAAAAACTTCGTTGGTGGCAAGCGTGAAATTGGCAACTGCCCGGTTATTCTCCAAATACCTCACTTCAGGGTCTTTTCCCAATCTACCCAATAAAAATACCTTGTTTACCATTTAGACAAATACAATTGTGTGTTAATAAGTCACAAAGATAATAAAAAATTCTCTATCAATACAGGAATCGGATATTTTGTAAAATTTTTCAGGTTCACCCTTTTATAGTCTTTGGTAACGAAGGCAGGGCGTTTGTCAATGGTCAGTTTCCAGAAGGTTGCATATATGGTCTGGTGGGTCAGCAGGTGTTTTGACACAGACAGTTTGCTCAGGCTATAATGGCCGTCCCCTGATAAAAGTGCAGATACCTCCTTTTTCATGGCCTTTGCCTCCATTTGTCCCTCAGATTCGACCAGGGGCAAGTGGTATAAATTCTTCCAGATATCCTTTCCCTCCCTTTTCAGGAGGTAAAAGTGATCCTTTACCTGTATATACAGGTAATTGAAATAACGAACCGTGTGTTTGGCCTTTTTTGACTTCAGGGGTAAAAGCTGTATGGTATTGTTCTTTAGGGCAAGGCAGTGCAGGGAAACAGGGCATTCACTACATTTAGGGCTTTCAGGCCTGCATATCATGGCCCCCAGCTCCATGATGGCATTATTGAAATCAGATGGGTTCACGCCTTCTATCATCGAACCCAGGATATTCTTGAATGCCTGCCTGTTCTTCTGTTCATTGATGGGCAGGTGTATGTCATAAAGCCTGGACAGAAGCCTGAAAACATTACCATCCAGGGCAGGGAACGGCAAAAGGAAGGAAAAAGACAATATGGCAGAGGCTGTATAATCCCCAATTCCGGGTAATTTTGACAAAATCTCGTAAGTGCCTGGAAAAACACCATGATAGGTATCAGAAATTATTTTGGCGGTCTTGTGCAGGTTACGGGCCCGGGTATAATACCCAAGTCCCTGCCACATTTTAAGCACTTCCTCCTCGCTGGCCCTCGCAAGATGCTGGACAGTCGGGTATTTCACAATAAATTTATCGTAATAGGCCTGGCCCTGCTTGACTTGTGTTTGCTGCAAAATGATCTCGGATAACCAGATTTTATAGGGGTCATTTGTGACCCTCCAGGGCAATTCCCGAAAATTTTTTTTATACCATTGTAAAATATCCAAAACATTTTGCATAATTTTGTGTTTAATTAATTAGAAGTTAAGAATTTAATAGTTAAAAATACAACATTATGACAAAAGCAGAAATAATCAGCGAAATTTCAGAAAAAACTGGAATTGACAAAGTAATTGTTACCGAATCTTTAGAATCTTTTTTTAAAGTAATGAAAAACAATATGGCTCAGGGTGAAAACATCTACTTCAGGGGTTTTGGTAGTTTTATTCTAAAAAAGAGGGCCAGGAAGATCGCGCGTAACATTTCTAAAAACACTGCGTTGGTGATCGAAGAACACTTTATTCCGAAATTCAAGCCGGCAAAAGTTTTCCTTGAAAAGATCAAAACCAGTGTGCCTGCGAATTTTGTTCCTAAAAAAGAAGAAAAAGAATATTAATTTCGCGGCATGAAATTAAACTTTATTAAAGCAACCTTAGTGGTTGCTTTTTTGGTTTTAACCGGATGGCTAACCTATATCGGGCTGAATAAGAAAGAGGCCAATATTGACTTCAAGGGTTTAGAAAAAAAACGCTCAGAAGCGATGAATGACCAGAACCAGGTCGCTTTTGAGAACCTGCTGAAAAATATTGGCAACAGCACTACCGTTGTAAAACCTGATATCCTGGTTTCAACCGACACCTCCAGGCTTTCACTCTCTATCCAGTTGCTTGACAGCAATAAACTTTATGCATATGCCGGAGTGCTTTCTGAAAAACTCGCGAATATCCAGCATTCAGCATACAGGTATTTTATGGCTTCAAGGTATTTCCTGATGGAAACCTACAGCCACCTCAATCCGGAGAATGAATTGATGTTTATTAAAAAATCGAAAAACAACCTGGAAAAGAGCCTGGAAATAAATCCCGATAATCTGGATGCAAAAGTGGATCTTGCCATCTGCATTTATAACATAAACAAGATACAACCACCTGAAAACATGGCAGATAATATGAAACCTATACAGTTGCTTGTATCTGTTGTCGAAACCAATCCCAACCATGTAGATGCACTCTATTATTTGGGTAAACTTGCGATTGAAGGAGATAAATTAGATAAAGCTATTGAAAGATTCAAAAAATTAGTATCTTTGCAACCCCAAAATCCCGAGTTTTACCTCGAATTGAGCAAAATTTACGAGATGAAGGGAAACAAAATAGAAGCCAAAGAATGGGCTGATAAAGCCCGGAACTTAAATAATTTAAAATAAAAGATATTAATTATGCCAAGCGGAAAAAAAAGAAAAAGACACAAAATCGCCACTCACAAACGGAAAAAAAGATTGAGAAAGAACCGTCATAAGAAAAAATAATTCCCAACTTTATTATTTCTTAAACTGTGAATGAGCTTGTCATTGATCGCAACTCAAATGGCATTGATTTAGCCTTACTTTACAATAAACAACTGACAGAACTCCACAAGGAGGACTCTGTATCGTCCTTTCAGATAGGAGATGTTTATTTAGCAAAAGTCAAAAAAATAATGCCCAATCTCAATGCCGCATTTCTGGATGTCGGCCATGAGAAAGACGCGTTTTTACATTACACTGACCTTGGCATTAACTTCAGGTCCGTACTCAAATTAACAAAAATTGTTACGCAAGGCGGGCTTAAAAATTCTAACCTCGACGAATTCGAAAAGGACGCTGACATTGTCAAAACCGGCAAGATCAGCGAGGTTTTGAAAAAAGGCGATGAGATACTGGTTCAGATATTCAAGGAACCAATAGGCAATAAAGGACCCCGCATCACCTGCGACCTTTCATTTGCCGGCAGGTTCTCCGTATTGGTGCCATTCGGCAAAAACACTTCCATCTCCAAAAAAATATCGGACGTTAACCACAAAAAACGCCTGAAACAAATGGTTGACAAACTGAAGCCTGCAAACTTCGGTGTCATCATCAGGACGATTTCAGAGGAAGCAGGTATCGAGGAAATAGAGCTGGACCTGAATAACCTCATTGCCAAATGGGAAACCCTGATCAAAAGTACCCGCAATGCCAAACCACCCTTTAAGGTACTTGGTGAGATATCCCGTACTGAATCACTGTTGAGGGACCTTTTAAATGATGGTTTCTCAAATATTCATGTAAATGATGCGGAGTATGCGGCAAAACTAAAGGAATACATTTCGAATATTGCCCCGGGCAAAGACAATATCGTCAGGATATACAACCTCAAGGTTCCTATATTCCAGCACTTCGGCATCGACAAGCAAATTAAGGCTTCCTTTGGCAAGAATGTCATGTTCAGCAATGGCGCTTACCTGATCATTGAACATACAGAAGCTATGCACGTGATAGATGTGAACAGCGGCAGGAAAACAACCGACTCTGAAACACAACAGGAAAATGCCCTGAAGATCAACAATGAAGCAACCAGGGAGATAGCAAGGCAACTACGCCTTAGGGATCTTGGCGGTATCATTGTCATCGATTTCATTGACCTCAAAAACCCGAATCACAGGAAGGAACTTCTCGACAACCTGGCATTGGCCATGAAATCTGACCGTTCAAGGCACAATATATTGCCCATGAGTAAATTCGGCCTGATCCAGATTACACGCGAACGCGTAAGACCCGAGATCAATATCAATACGGCTGAATTGTGTCCGAGCTGCAATGGTACAGGAACAGTGGTTTCAAGCATGCTATTGAGCGACAATATTGAAGAAAAACTATCCTATATCTGGGATACACAGAATATAGGCAAACTGAAACTCAAGGTGAACCCAATCATCAAGGCTTACCTGACCAAAGGCGGCTTTAAGAGTGTGCGTTTCCAATGGCTTTGGAAACACAGGAAATGGGTGAAGATTATCGCTGACAACCAGTACCATCTCACCAATTTTAATATCTATAACGAATTCGGCGACGAACTCAGCTGAGGAATTTACGATATACGACATACGAAATACGATGTAATTTACGATGTATGATATATGATATAATTTATTCTTAAACCTTTTTAAATCTTCTTACGTATATCATATCATGAAACGTGTAAAAACAATCTTTAACCATGTGCTATTATCCTTTCTGGTCATTTTCAGCGCGTGTGGGCAAAACCAGAAAGCCATGGACAAGGGCCAGGGCAATGCCAATTCAACAGACAGTTCGATGATGGACAAACCAGATTCATACTGGAAGAAAGTGTTAAACGATGAACAGTATTATATACTGAGGGAAAAAGGAACTGAACAGCCATACAGCGGCAAATTATTGATGAACAAGGATTCGGGTGTATATAAATGCAGCGCCTGTGGCAATGTACTTTTTACCTCTGACCGGAAGTTTGATTCCCATTGCGGATGGCCTAGTTTTGATGAGGAGGTAGCCGGTGGAAAAATCATTACCAAAACAGACTTTTCCCATGGCATGAGCCGTACAGAGATCATGTGCGGCCATTGCGGCGGACATTTGGGACACCTGTTTGACGATGGGCCTACCAGTACCGGCAAAAGATATTGCGTCAACTCTGTTTCGCTGGAATTCACCGATGCAAAATCATTCGTCGAGGAAGCGAGCAATATAGATACCCTGACCCTGGGAGGTGGATGTTTCTGGTGCATAGAAGCTGTGTTCCAGCAGATGAAAGGCGTGATATCGGCTGAATCAGGTTATTCCGGAGGCAATGTTGCCAACCCCACTTATGCGGAAGTGTGCACAGGCAATACAAATCATGTTGAAGTCGTACAGATTATCTTTGACAAAAACATCAGCAGCATGGAAGACATATTGAAGGTATTCTTTACGGTACACAACCCGACTACCATGGATAAACAAGGTGCAGACGAAGGTACACAATACAGGTCGGTTATATTTTACAGGAATGAAAACCAGAGAAAAACAGCTGTGGACATCATTGCTGCCCTTGAGAAAGAAAAAGTATATGATGATCCGATTGTCACCAAGGTTCAGGAATTCTCTGTGTTTTACAAGGCTGAATTAAGCCACCAGGATTATTACGAAAACAACAAGAACAAGGGATATTGCCAGATGGTGATTCAACCGAAGCTGGAGAAGTTTGAGAAAGTATTTAAGGATAAGGTGAAGAGCAGGTGAGAACCCTGTGAGAACCGGTGAGGACAAGTGGAAACCAGTAAGAACCGAGCAACTTTATTAATTGCTTTAGCGGTTCAGTTTTGGTTTCTGGTAGATCAATTCACCATTGTCGTTGTATTTTTCGTGTAATACCAGCTTGTCATTTTCATCATAGTATTTCCACTCTCCTACCATCACACCATCTTTGTATGTCCCTTCAGCATGTGCTTCCCGGTTGTATAAACCAGTCTTGAATTCCCCGTCAAGTTTACCATTCACATAGGTACCATATTCATCCAAAGCATACTCGTACACGCGCTGGTTTTTTCTCGGATCAAATTTCGCCGTATCACCACCTATACCCCTGCCATTATTCTTGTCGCCTATCTGCTCAAAACCTACAAAATATTTTTTGAAAGGACCGTTTAGAACATCATTTTTATAGTTAAAAATAGTAATGGTATCCCCCTTTTCATTATAGGTAATCCAGGCACCCTCTTTCTTGCCCATCTTGTAATAGACTTCCTTCATCAGTGTGCCATACACATTGTCCCAATACCTTGAAACGCTGTCCTGTATGCCATTCTTGAAATAACTTTCCTCAGCTACCCCACCGGTCAGGTGATAACGGATATAACGGCCTTCCCTCACACCTTCATTGTAACTACTTTCCAATCTCAGGTTGCCCGCCTCATAATAGGTCAACATAGGGCCATGCGGTTTTTCGTTTTTCAGGCTGACTTTCTGCTCTATATTTCCATTCTTGTAAAAAGTAAGTGACTCCCCTACCTGCACACCCATCTGGTAGTGATGTATGTACTTGTTCTTGCCGTTTTCAAAAAAGGCATTCACGGTACTGTCCAGCAGGTCATCCACATATTTGCCCATGAGTTTTATCTTGCCATTATTGTGGTAAAAAACAAATGGTCCGTTTCTTTTCCCGTCCTTGAAATACATCTTGGTCCTGACCAGGACTCCTCCCTTGAAATATTCAGTTTTGGCTCCGTTCAATATACCGTTTACCCATTCTATCTCCTGCATCCTGCTTTTATCGGGAAACAGGTCAATACTGGTACCTGTGTATGGTTTATTATTGAAATAAAATACTTCGTTGACGTTCAGAAGATCTCCTGTTTTTATTTTTCTCTTGACTGTCTTGATTTCATTTGCCGGCTGCTTGTTCTGGGAATGAACGCCGGGCATAAAAGGTATCATCAAAAGACATATAATGACTTGTTTGAGCATGTGCAAATTTAATTGAATAAAGGGTAAACTGATATTGAAAAAACGATGATACGGGTAAAAAATTGCGCAAATTATTCACATGCGCATTTAAGGACTGCGATTAGGGCTGAAGAAGTTTCTTCATTTCCGCTTCCAGCTCCAGTTCTACTCCTTCAGTGTACCCATTGTGTACATAAACGATATTTCCTTTCTGGTCGATCAGGACAGTTTGTGGCGGGTTATTGACATTCATGGCCCTTGCCAGGTCCTTGTTTTCATCCAGGAGAATGGTGTATGGCCAGCCATAAGCATTCACGGTTGGTTTCACCTTAGGCACATTCCTTGAATCGTCAATAGTGACAGCAACGAGTTCACAACCGTATTTTTTCTGCCAGTCTTCATAAACATCGAGAATATTATTCAGTTCCTTGATGCAGGGTCCACACCAGGTAGCCCAAAATGAAATAATCGTGATCTTGCCCGTTTTGCCATAATCCTGTATATTCACCTGGGTACCATCCATTTTCTTCACCATCACTGATGGCAAGGTCTGTTTTTGTTTGGTACTGTCGTTAGCGTTTGCAGCAATTGCAAAAACAAATAACAGTGAGCTTAATAATAATAAACGCATGTGTACAAATAAACAATGATTGTGCCAGAATTGCAAATTAAATTTGGGGGAAGTGGACAGGGGTTAGTGGACAGTGGTTAGTAGTCAGTGGCTAGTAGTACCAGTTAGTTATAGAACCCTATTCCCCAATTGTAACTTGTAATTTGTAATTTGTAATTTGTAAATCGTTAACATCCGCATGGTGTATACTTCTTCACCTTCCCCTTCTTGTTGCGGGTCTCTATAACCTCACCCTTTTCATTGAAGATAACATATCCCTTGAGGACCCCATTCCTGTATTGCTCGCGCCTTACCACCTTGTTGTCCTTCCTGCAGGCCCATATACCATGCTTTTCACCTTTTTTATTCAGCTTGCCTTCACAAGACAGCGAATCTCCTGCATACACGTTTGAAAACAAACCCAGGACAAGGGTTATAAAAAGCCATCTTAGCATACATTTATTCTTCCTCAGCAGGAGGCACTACGGGCTCAGGCTGTTTATCCTCAGGGAATTTTTCTTCCTTGATGATGGTCGGAGGTACACCGCCGCTTTCACTTTCCATGTAATTCTCATAATTGGTCTTGTGTTCAAAAGGCCTTTTGCCGATAATATTTTCGAGGTCATACTGGAACAGGATTTCCTTTTTCAGCAATTCCTGCGCAAGGCGGATAAGTTCCTGTTTTTTGCCACTCAGCAATTCCTTTGTCCTATCGTAAGCTTTCCTGATGATAATCCTGACTTCCTCGTCTATCATTTCACCGGTTTTTTCGCTATAGGGTTTGCTGTATGTAAATTCACCTGTAGGGTCATTAAAACTCACATGACCGACCTTGTCATTCATGCCGTAAATGGTCACCATGGCATAGGCCATTCTTGTGATGCGTTCGAGGTCATTCTGTGCACCGGTGCTTACCTTGCCGAATATAAGATCTTCTGCAGCCCTGCCACCCAGAGTCATGCACATTTCATCCAGCAATTGCTCGCTTCGGTAAATGTACTGTTCCTTTGGCAGGTATTGCGCATAACCCAATGCCGCAACGCCCCTTGGTACGATGGATACCTTGACCAGCGGGTCGGCAAATTCGAGGAACCAGCCTGCCACTGCGTGACCTGCCTCATGGTAAGCCACTATATTCTTTTCTTCGGGTGAAATCAGCTTGTTTTTCTTTTCAAGTCCGCCTATCACCCTGTCGATTGCATCCTGGAAATCGTGCATATCAATCATGTCCTTGTTGTTTCTTGCAGCGATCAGGGCCGCCTCATTACATACGTTCGATATCTCAGCTCCCGCAAAACCAGGAGTCTGAGCCGACAGTTTCTTGGCATCCACATCCGGTCCCAGGGCCTTTCCCTGCAAGTGAACCCTGAATATCTGCTCCCTGCCTACGAGGTCGGGTTTATCGATGGAAATCTGCCTGTCAAACCTTCCCGGTCTCAACAAGGCTGAATCCAATATATCAGGGCGGTTGGTCGCGGCCAATATGATGACACCACTGTCCGTACCAAATCCATCCATCTCGGTCAATAACTGGTTGAGGGTATTTTCCCTTTCATCATTGGAACCGCTCACAAGGTTTTTACCCCTGGCCCTTCCGATGGCGTCAATTTCGTCTATAAAGATGATACAAGGCGCTTTTTCCTTAGCCTGGCGGAACAGGTCCCTTACACGGGATGCACCCACCCCTACAAACATTTCCACAAAATCAGATCCTGACAGTGAGAAGAAAGGCACATTGGCCTCACCAGCCACTGCCTTGGCCATCAATGTCTTACCGGTTCCAGGAGAACCAATCAGCAATGCACCCTTGGGAATCTTGCCACCCAGTTTGGTATATTTTTTAGGGTTTTTCAGGAAATCCACAATTTCCATCACTTCCACTTTGGCTTCATCAAGACCAGCCACATCCTTGAAAGTGATATTCACCTTGGTATTCTTATCAAACAATGTCGCCTTGCTCCTGCCGATGTTAAACAGCTGGCCGGGACCGCCCGAACCGCCGCCGCCGCCACCCATGCGACGCATCATGAAACTCCAGATACCTACAAAGATCGCAATCATGATGATCCAGTTCAGTATCTGCCAGGTCGAATCACTTTCGTATTTATAGTCGATGACCACTTTCTGCGCATCCTTGTGTTCAAGTGTTACGGCTTCAAAATTCTTGTTAAAGGCTTCCTTGTTAATCTCAAAATAATACTGGGGCGTCTTCTGTCCGAAAAGGCCATTGTTCTGTTTTTTTACAGCCTTGTATTTTTCGTTCTCAAGTGATTCTTTTTTCAGGTAGACCTTCACCAGGCGGTCATTGACGATTTCCATCCTTTCGACGTCATCGCTGATGATCATTTCCCTGACTTCATTCCAGTTGGTTTCCTTGCCTGGATTGCCTGGCAGGAAACTGATAATGATGAATCCTACCAATAATATGCCCCAAATCCAGTACATATTGAATTTAGGTGTATTTGATTTTTTATCTCCGAAAGGCTTCTCGCTTTTTTTCTCGTTTT
>JANWHK010000063.1 GCA_025450395.1 Bacteroidia bacterium | reverse complement strand
TTGTGGTTCCACATGTCCGCAAAATTGGCTCCTGACATCACATGTATCATCTGTATCATCTCGGCACTCGGGAACCAGTTGTATTCAGGTGTCAACACAAATACGAGGTGTGAATCACACATGGACTTATATAAGGAGGTCTGCCATGGACTGAGTGTATCGATGGTCACATTCCCTGCGTTGGCGGAAGGAATATCAAAACCATTAAAGTCAATGATGTTGACTTGTTCTTCAGCATTCTGTTCTATGACGAGCTTCAGGGCTTTTGCCACCCTGAGTGTATTGCTGTTTTTCCTTGGCGAACCGCTTAAAATGGTTATCATGAATTATAATAATGGTTATCGAGGTAATCATACAGGTTGAACCCGGTCTTGCCCGAAGCCGCCTGAATGTCTTTTAATAAACCCTGTTTATCGATGGTCGACATGCGATGATGCATAATCAATTGCCAGGCCTTTTCAGCAATAAGCAATGCCTTCCTTTCATTGCCCATATTCAGGGCATTGTGTTTTTGTATCTGGTCCCATAATTCGGCAACACCTGTTTGAGACGTCGCTATCGTTTTAATGACAGGTATCTTCCATCCGGAATCTGCCTTTTGATGAACAAGTGCATTCAGGTTTTTTACAAATATATCCGCACCCTCACGGTCTGATTTATTCACGACGAACATATCAGCAATTTCCATGAGACCGCTTTTTAAGGTCTGTACCTCGTCACCGGCCTCGGGCACCAGCACCACAACGGTAGTATCTGCAAGTCCTGCAATCTCCACTTCACTTTGCCCGACGCCAACTGTTTCTATCAATATCACGTCAAATCCCGCATGCCTCATCACATCGCTTATTTCAAATATCTTTGCAGAAAGGCCCCCAAGGTTACCCCTGGTGGCGAGCGAACGGATATAAACATCAGGGTGGTTAAAATGGTCTGTCATCCTGATCCTGTCGCCCAGCAATGAACCGAAGTTAAATGGCGAGGTTGGGTCAACAGCCAACACGCCTATCTTTTTGCCGTCCCTTAACAAATGGTATATGAGCGCATTCACCAAGCTGCTTTTGCCGGCTCCCGGAGGACCTGTAATACCCACAACGGGCACATGGCGTTCAAAAGGCAGTGATGCCAGCAGTTTTTTTCCTTCAGGCAGGTCATTCTCGACCAGTGATATAGCCCTCGCCAACTGGCGCGGGTCGCCATTCTTCAAAAGTGATGTGTCGATGGAATTTCCCTTCACTGATTAAAGTTTAATACACACATTTTTGGCCTCTGTGAAAAATTTCATGGCTTCCCAGCCACCTTCCCTGCCAACCCCGCTTTGCTTGACTCCTCCAAATGGTGTTCTTAAGTCGCGCAGCAGCCAGCAATTGATCCACACAATACCGCTTTGAATACCTGCTGCCACCTTGTGCGCCCTGGTCAGGTTATTGGTCCATATGCTTGATGCCAGGCCATACTCGGTGCAGTTGGCAATTGTCAATGCTTCCGCATCTGTATCAAATGGTATGATGGTCACTACAGGACCAAAAATCTCTTCTGTATTGGTGCGACAATCGTACGCCAGGTTCTCGATGATGGTTGGGGCAATATACCAGCCGGCACCATGCGCTCCCTGCATTTGCAAGGAAGTCCCTCCGAGAAGTATATTACCTCCCTCCTGTTTGGCCAGTTCAATATAGGACAAGACCTTTTCAAAATGCATCTTGCTCACGATGGCGCCGACCTTTGTTTCCTTGTCCAACGGATCGCCTACCTTCATCTGAGCCACTTCTTTTATCAACGCATCCCTGAACTTATTATAAATACTGCGTTCTATCAATATCCTTGAACCGCATAAACAGATCTCGCCCTGGTTCATAAAAGAGGATTGCACGGTGGTTTTTAGCGCCTTGTCAAAATCACAATCAGCAAAAATGATGTTGGGATTTTTACCACCGAGTTCAAGACTCAGTTTCTTGAACATGGGTGCTGCAATGGCTGCAATATGTTTACCGGTTGATGTGCCGCCGGTGAATGAAATAGCTTTGATGCGCGGATGTGACACCATGGCATTGCCCACTTTAGGACCTAACCCATGCACGATGTTCAGCACCCCTTTCGGTAATCCGGCTTCGCGGCAGATCTCGCTCAGTAAAAAGGCTGTCATGGGGGTGATCTCGCTTGGTTTGGCAATCACGCAATTACCCGCAGCGAGTGCAGGCGCTATTTTCCATGTAAATAAATACAGGGGAAGATTCCATGGACTGATACACCCGACTACTCCAATGGGCTGGCGCAGGGTATAATTAATGGCATGTCCTTCCATGTTATGGCTTTCGCTGGCAAACTGCATCGCCGCTGTAGCAAAAAACCTGAAGTTCTGGGCTGAACGTATCATCTCGTTTTTTGCCAGCCAGACAGGTTTACCCTGATCCATACTCTCTGCCACTGCCAGCATGTCATTATTGGCATCTATCAGTTCTGCAATCCTGTTCAACACCTTGAATCTTTCTTCAAGACTGGTAAGGCGCCAGGTTTCAAAGGCAAGTTCAGCATGGGTCAAGGCCTCTTCAATATCTGTTTCATCACTGTCAGGGATGAGGGAATACACCTCTCCTTTTGAGGGATTATAATTATCCAGCCATTGATCTTTTTTTGGCGGCAACATTTCGCCATTGATATAATTCAGGATCTTATCCATTGTGTCGATTAAAAGTTGGGCAAATATCGTAATATTTACTGATTGCAGACAATTTTTCACAGAAAAATGGTTGTGCAATCAGTAATACCAAACCGTGAGGTTGAAGAACTTATCCAACTTAGCCATTGAATTAAAGAATATTCTGCAACCTCTCTGGTTTAGGTATAAAGTTGAAACGCAAAAATGAGATAAAAACCATTGGTCCAAGCTATTAACACTTTCATATTGACCACTTAAACAAAGAAATAAGGATTTTAAAAATTAATGAATTATTTATTTGCCAATGACAAAATTGCCATACCTTTGCGAGATATACCGTCAAGTGAATGGCAAGTATCAGGGTCAATACCAAAGAACCATTTGAATTGGTTTACAGTTTGTATAAACATCCTCAACTGGGGTATTTACTAGAATATATTGCTGTACAATTGATGCCGAACGGCTATTACAGCCTGCTCTCCCAGAAACTTCACAGCAATACCGCAAGGGACTTCGGTGCCGGCGACGAAGCCATAGCCCTTTTGAAAAGTATGGATGAGACCGAACCAGATTTCCTGATCCGCAAGTTTTTCCCGAGTAAGAAACCTGTCAGGCAGTCCGATTTTTTCTCAAAACACTACAGCCCGGAACTTCATGCCAAGATCAGGCCTTATATTGAAAAGCGCATATTAAAAGTTCTTGAAAAACTGGATGGGAAAAAAATATTCCTGGCCAAGGACAAAAATTTTACGCATTCGCGTATTGAGATCGCAAAGGAAAAGGCGGGCATACTTTTTCATTTCAGGCGTACGGAAAGTGGCACCAATTATTTTGCCACCATCAAACTTGGTGAACAAAAGATCAGTTTCAGCCAGAACAACAGTGAACTGATCATACAGGAACCAGCCTGGCTGCTTTGCAACAATCAACTCATCACATTTAAAAAAGAGACGGATGGCAATAAGATAAGGCCATTCCTCACCAAGAGATTTATTTCCATCCCGGTTAAAAGCGAAGCTGTCTATTTTGAAAAATTTGTTAAGCCCCTGATAGAGAACTACGATGTCTATGCAGAAGGTTTCGAGATAAAATCCGAGCAATACCGAGCCTACCCTATACTTAAACTCAGTACTTACTGGGAAAACAGGATTTGCGCCAGCCTCTATTTTAATTATGGTCCTTACCAGTTTCCCTATCATTCCGTCAAGATGGTATCGGTATCACTTGAAAAAAAAGAGAACTCCTATACCTTTCACAGGGTAAGACGTTCGAAACAATGGGAGAACATCATGTTCAAGATACTGGAGGATATAGGCATGCAGCTGTTTGAAGGTTCCCTTTTCACAACTAAGGATGAAAACCGAAACCTGATAGAACTGATCAACCTACATGTGGATGACCTGACCAAGCAGGGATTTGTGATAGACCAGTCATTATTGGGCAAAACATACCATCTCGGCGAAAGCCAGGTCAGTTTCAACATATCCAAGCAGAAGGACTGGTTCGACCTTGAAGCCATTGTAAAATTTGGCAATTTCCAGGTACCTTTTATAAGACTCAAGCAATATATCCTTTTCGGAAACAGGGAATTTGTATTGCCTGATGACAGCATTGCAATTATTCCTGAAGAATGGTTCACAAGGTTTTCGAACCTGTTTGACTTTACCGACAATAAAACAGATGGAATGCATATCAGGAAATACCATTTTGGATTGCTGGAAGGTATTTTTGAGAATGAGTCGTTTGGAAAGGACGACAAGATCATCCCGTTTGATGAGACTGCACATTATGACTTGCCCAGGAACCTGAAGGCCGAATTGAGACCTTACCAGGTGATAGGTTATAACTGGTTGCGCTACATGCATGACAATGGTTTCGGTGCCTGCCTTGCAGATGATATGGGACTCGGCAAAACCTTGCAGATACTGGCCTATTTACAATTCCAGGCGGAAAAAAATGAAATACATAATGGCGAACTTGTGCAAGGACTTTCAACCCTGAATTCACTTGTGGCTGAACCAAGCATGCAATACGACCTTTTCTCAGGAGCGCAGGAAAATGTTTTGTCGCATGCACATGGTCCGGATACACAGGTCAGTGCGACTATCAGTTCCACCTTGCCTGAAAAACAGGCAAAGCCGCATATCTCCCTGGTGGTGGTTCCCACTTCCCTGATCTATAACTGGCAGAGTGAAGCTTTAAAATTCACCAACCTGAAACTCTACGTCCATACAGGCTTCAACCGCGCCAAATCACTTGACCATATCCTGCCTGACTACGACCTGATCATCACCAGTTATGGTACGATGCGCAACGATATCGAGATGTTTTCCGAAATTGAATTTGATACGGTTGTACTTGACGAGTCGCAAGCTATTAAAAATCCGGCTTCACAAACCGCTATCTGCGCCAACCAGTTAAAGACCAGGCAAAAATTCGTGATGACAGGTACACCGGTTGAAAACAGCATTACCGATCTCTGGAGCCAGATCAATTTCCTGAATCCCGGCGTCCTGGGCAATTACCATTTTTTTACACGGAAATATGTTACCTCCATAGAAAAGGACAAGAACGAAAAAGATACGGTCACGCTCAGGAATATTGTCAGACCTTTTATTCTGCGTCGAACCAAGGAACAGGTGGCATCCGACCTGCCCGAAAAGACAGAAAAGATCGTGATGTGTGAAATGACGGAAGAACAGAAGCAAAAATATGAAAGCGTAAAATCATTGTTCAGGAATGAATTGTTGAGTTCCATCAATGAAAGCGGGTATAAGAAGTCGAACCTGATGATTTTGAATGGCCTGGTGAAATTGAGACAAATCGCCAACCACCCAATACTTTCAGAAAAGGATTATCTCGGCGGTTCCGGTAAACTTGATGAGGTGATAGAAAGCGTTTACAATGTCATCAAGTCGGGCCACAAGGTGTTGATCTTTTCCCAGTTTGTGCAGCACCTCAGTTTATTAAGGGATTATTTTGATTCCAAGTCCATCGATTACCTGTATATCGCCGGAAACATACCTTCTCTAGAAAGAAAGAAGCTGGTAGACCAATTCCAGAACGAGAACAAGGCATCGGTATTCCTGATCTCATTGAAAGCGGGTGGAACCGGTTTGAACCTGACAGAAGCCGATTATGTATTCATTTTGGATCCCTGGTGGAATCCGGCTGTAGAGCGGCAGGCCATGGACCGCACACACCGAATCGGGCAGAACAAACCTGTATTCGTCTACAAATTCATCACCAGGGATACGATTGAAGAAAAGATCGTGAACCTGCAGAAAAGAAAACAGAAGGTTTCGGACGACTTATTGGATACCGAAGAACATTTTGTTCACAATCTTGAGGAAGACACTTTAAAGAGCCTTCTTGAATAAGGTTATTGTTTGAAAATCAATGCCTATAAATTGATAATCCATCTTTAATTGGACGATAAATTAGACAAAATGCATATTTTGTTCATATTAATTGACAAACATCCGCTAAAAAACTTGCGGGGGTAAATCAAATTCCATATTTTTGTTTCATTAAATATAAATCACATAAAATGAAAAAAATTTTACTTACTCTCGCAATTGCTTTAACAGCAACACTTACTTACGGACAAAGAGACATTGATTGGTCTGTCGAACAAATCATCAGTCCTTCAATAGTGAATACAGGACAAATTACAAGAATACACATTGTATGTAAAAATAACGGTCCAAACCAAGGTCTGGTTGGTGACACATTGTATACCCGTGTTATTTATCTCGGCAATACAGGAACTCCGGTTATCTACAATTGGGTGTATAAAGTATTAACTGCTGACCTGAACGCCGGTGACACCATTCACCATGTTTTCAACGTAGCAGCTGTTACCAATACTGGCAATACATTCCACGGTCAGCTGGATATCATCAGCCGTCTGCAGAATCAGCCTGACATGAACCTTGAGTTCACTACCAACAATGTTATCACAACTCAAACTACTTATACAGGTACTCTTGGATGGAGCGCAGGTGTGCATGACATGTCTACCAATGGTTCTATAAACGTTTATCCTAATCCGGCAACCGACTTTATCAATGTTAATTTTAATGTCCTGAGCAAAACTTCGGATTTTTCATTAACAATGTTGGATATGACAGGTAAAGTGGTTTCTACAAGCAACAATACTACCGGTGAATTCCAGATCAATACTTCTGAATTCAATAAAGGTTTGTATATTATCAAGGTTCAAAACGGTGACCAGGTCACAACTACCAAGGTAATCATACAATAATTATAACCTTCTTTCTTAAAAAGACCGTCATTGAATTGACGGTCTTTTTTTTGTTAATCGTTTTGTCCTTTTCTCATTAGAAAAAAATGCGTTAATTTGCACCCTGAATATGAAAAACGCAAAAGCAAATGAGTTGATTGAGAAGATTCTCAAGGATATAGAAAAAAACAGTGTTAATGTTGCGACCTTAGTACCTATGCTAAAGGAGTTAAGGGACCTGGCCAAAACTGAAGAAGATCCGCTCATCACGCGTTCCATCCGCCTGGTTTATGAACACCTTGAATCAAAAGGCGGCTGGGAGTTCCAAACCCTCGAAGACAGTGAGGAAGTAGAAGAAAATCTCGCTTACCTGATATCCCTCTACGCTAAAAGCGATAATAAGTACAACAGGGATGAAATCAGGGAAATAGCCAACAATATGAGTTCGGCAGCCTGAGAATCCGCATGAAAACCTTCAGGAAACATATTATTCTGGGTTTCATGCTTGTCTTGGTGCTTTTATATAGTACCCCGATAAAATCATTACACAACTGCAGTAACCTCAACCATCACAACAATACGTTATCCTTTGAGGAAGACCATGAGGATTGCCTGATTTGTGACCTCAGGTTTTATCCTTTTATTCCTGCAAATACAGTTGTTCTTTCTCCACCTGTATTATATTTCACCGAATTCCACAGCTCCCTTTGCGGGAACCATTACCACGTCTATTGCAATTGTTATTTAAATAGGGGCCCTCCGGCTATAGCTTAACACAGGCTTCCTTATTTCAATTAACCCAAAAGGAAAAACAAGCGCTTATCAGGGCATGTTTTTCTTATTTATTAAATTGCATTGAAAACAACAATAGTATTCATTATTACGTTATGTATCCATTTTTCACTTTTCTGCCAGAAAAGCGACTGTAGTTATATAATAAAAGGACAGGTGATAGACAGCAGCCATACCTATCCCCTGGAACTGGCTGAAATTGAGGTTATAGGCCTCAAAAACAAACACAGCAGCACCAATATAAAAGGTGAATTTGAGATCAACGGACTTTGTCCAGGGAATATTGAACTGCATGTCAGTCACCAGCAATGTGAACATATAGACATTAACTTCATGTTATATGGCGATACCCAAATCACCATTTTCCTGAAACATATCGAACAGGAATTTGAAGGTGCAAAATTGACCGTTAAGGGTGACAGGCAGGATAAGATCAGCATTGTCAATGCCAGGCAACTTGAGAACAGGAAAGGAAGTTCAATTGCCGCAATGATGCAGGATATCGGTGGGGTAAGCCTGCTGAAGACCGGCAGCAATGTGTCAAAACCAGTCGTGAATGGACTTCACAGCAACAGGGTGATCATCATCAACAACGGCATACGACAGGAGGGACAGAACTGGGGCATGGAGCATGCGCCTGAGATTGATGCCTTCCTGGCCAATGAGATTGAACTTATCAAGGGTGCTGAATCCCTGCGTTATGCCTCAGATGGCATTGGAGGAGTCGTGATGGTGAGGCCGGCAACTATTTTCAGGGAAAAGGCCGGGCAGTTGAATGGTGAACTGAACTTTTTATACGCCAGCAATGGCCGGGCAGGTACAGTTTCAGGTTTTGCCGGGAACAAGGTCTCAGACAGGTTCCCCTTGTTCTGGAGAATACAGGGCACCCTCAAACAAGGTGGAAATAATCATGCACCTGACTATTTCATTGCCAACACAGGCATGAATGAACGCAATTATTCGGTGAACCTGGGATATAAATTAAAGAACTTGAAAACGGATGTATTCTATAGCCGTTTTGACAACAAGATCGGCATATTTTCAGGTTCGCATATCGGCAACCTGGACGACCTGCAGAAAGCCATGGAAAGAGACAAGCCCCTTGTGAGTTCAGGATTTACCTATGCCATCAACCGCCCCTACCAGTATGTGACCCATCAATTGCTCAAACTCCGGAATGAATACATTGTCAACGCCAAAAACCAGTTGGAACTCGTTCTTTCGTTCCAGAACAATCACCGCCGCGAATACGATGTGCTGAGATCTGCCAGTGCTTTCAACGGCCCTTCATTTGACTATTATATAAAAACGTATATGGGCGATATAACGTGGGTAAGGAATGATTTTCACAAATTGAACTTTAAGGCCGGCATATTTGGCATGCAACAATCCAACGCTTATACAGGCCGGTTTTTTATTCCGGGTTTTTACCAGAAAGGGTTGGCTTCCTATTTCATGGCTTCCAGGATTCTTAGACATATAAAATATGAATCGGCCATCAGGTATGACATCAAACAACTGAAAGCCTACCTGTGGAACAACAATGTATTGAACATCAAAATATTGAATTTCAACAATGTGACTTACCTTTTGCAAGCATCCAGGCAATTGAATGACGCATCAAGACTGAGCCTCTCCCATTCCAGCGCATGGCGCCCACCTGCGCCAAATGAATTGTTTTCAAATGG
>JANWHK010000062.1 GCA_025450395.1 Bacteroidia bacterium | reverse complement strand
GCGAGCTGTCCTATGCAATAGGATTCGCGGTCAATGGTGAAAGAGATTCCTTCATAATAGGTCATATCCTCCATATCAAAAGGCGCTTTGCTTTTTAACTTTTCGACTTCCGTTTTCAATAAGGCGTTTTTCAGAATGGGTGAAATGGTTTCCCAATCTTTTTTGTATTCTGCAAGCGCTGGATACGTGATGTTATCCTGAATGCCTTTGAAGTCTTTAAAAAGATCATTAAATGTGGATGTGTTCTCCTCTCCAAGCATTTTTGCCATTTCAAATCGCTGCTGGACAAGGCTGCCGGTAATCCATGAAGGATGGTTGGCCTTTGTATCCATGCGGTTGTTGGCATCTTTGTCTGTAATCCCTTCAATGACATTAAAGAAGAGTTTAGTGTGCAGGTCATACAGGTCGATGAGGGCCAGCAATGAATCTTTACTGATAGATATTGCTTTACTGTGGCTGGCAGGTTGGCCGGCTTGTCCTTCGGTTTGGGTTGTTTCCATAAGATTGTGATTTATTTTTTATTAAATTGACGCCTATAATGACAAGAGTCTTTTAAGTTCCAACAAACTTAGTTTCAAATTTGTGAGATTTCAATGTTTCTTTTAAAAAAAGAAATGAAAATGACATCAATCATCATTTGGACTATCCATTGTCAATTGTCAATTATCCAACGCTTTCACCGCCAGCCAGGCCATTAAACCGCAACCTGTCTCCAATGCGTCCTCGTCTATGTCAAACGTATTGGTGTGCACAGCACTTGTTATACCTTTGGCTTCATTGCGCGTACCTAGACGATAAAAGCATGCAGGCACTTGCTGACTGTAGTATGCAAAGTCTTCAGCTGCCATCCATATATCCAGGTTTTCGACATGCTCTTCTCCCAGGTAATCACCGGCAAAATCCATCATCGATGTAGTCAGTTCCACATTATTTTTCAGGAAAGGGTAACCGTTCTCTATCCTGATATCGGCAGTTGCTCCATAAGCTTCTGCTGTATTGTTAATCACTTTTGTGATCAGTTCCTTTGCCTCTTTGCGCCAATTTTCATCCAGGGTTCTAAGTGTGCCTTCAATGCTTACTGAATTTGGTATCACATTGGTAGCGCCACCATCTGAATTGATCTTTCCGAAACTCAACACTGTAGGTAGTATAGGTTTCGCCCGCCTGCTCACCACCTGCTGCAGGGCAATGATAACCTGGGCAGAAATCGCGACCGGGTCTATACACAGGTGAGGCATCGCTCCATGTCCACCCTTGCCGTGAATCGTTATATAGATCTCATCGGTACTGGCCATATACAGGCCTTTGCGGAATCCCACATTGCCGGTATGGATGAAAGGCATGACATGCTGTCCGATGATGGCATCCACTTTAGGATTTTCCAATATACCCTCCTTGATCAACAAACTCGCACCTCCGGGCAGTTTCTCCTCTCCCGGCTGGAATATCAGCTTGACATCGCCCTTGAGTTCATCCTTCATCGACACCAGGATCTTCGCAGCGCCCAATAAGGACGTAGTGTGTACATCGTGACCGCAGGCGTGCATGACACCCTTGTTTTGTGATTTATATGGCTTCTCGTTCTTTTCTTCAATAGGCAAGGCATCAAGATCTGCCCTCAAGGCCACCGTCCTTTTGTTCTCACCTTTGCCTTCTATCATCGCCCAGACACCTGTACCGGCCATTCTCTGAGGCTTCAGTCCAAGTTGTTTAAGGTAATCTTCCACCAAGCTGGCTGTGCGTTCCTCCTGGAAGGAAAGTTCAGGGTGACTATGGATATCCTGCCTTATAGACACTAGTTCTTCCTTTATTTCACCTGCCATCTTCTTAATTCTTTCTTTCATAATACTTGGACCAATATTTGATGTATTCATAAAAATTCCTCAAATTTGCACTTTTAAATGAAAGCAATCAAGTATTTCACCTTATATATTTTCTCCATTTCCATCTTCATATCGTGTAAACCTAAGGAACAGGCCAAACACAGCCTGCACAGCAGTACCAAAGAGTATTTTAGTATAAAGGACCAATCAAAATTTTATTTTACAGAGATAAGCGACACCAACATCACTATCCAGTATACTTCCAAAAACTATATCAATAACCAGGCTAATCCTGATATAGAGAACAGTGAGATCATGGTGTATGAGCTGGATGGAGGTGCAGGACAACCTGCATTTACAGTCAGGTCTGAATCGGGGGGTGCTGAATTCAAGGACCGCATCGCATTGCTTGTAAATATAGATGGTACCCTTTCAATCGCCACCGTCTTTTTCAACCAGGGAGGAACCTTCACATCCACTTTCGCCAGCCAAGATTCAATATTGTTTCACGACACTTATACGATAAATGGCCAATTGTTTAATGATGTATTGCAGATGAAACTGCACAGCAGCAATTTGCTCTATAGTGAACTCTTTTTCGCCAAACATATAGGCTTAATAGCCCGCAGTGAGAAAAAGGAAAGCAAGTTTTTTTACGTCAAGCGTTACCAGGTTAATCGGTAATCGGTAAGCGGTAATCGGTAATCAGTTGAAAACTGTTCTAAGTGCAGTCGGGAGGCCATTGATTCTTTGGTCAGAATTGTAATACGGGTACAGATGGCCACATGAAACCCAAAGCGTCCGCCGCGGCGGATTCGCCATGACCGTTTTCATAAGATGAATTTCGTTAATCCTTTTTATCACAAAAATGTTTTGGAAACGGTCATCACGCTTCGCCGACGGCAAGCCTATGGCGGCCGATGGAGGACTGTACTCAGGCCGTGGTGATCTGTTAGTCGGTTAACAGATACAACTTAAAGGAGCTTAGAGTTTTATAGAATCAACAATATAAAATTGCTTTTCAATATTGATATTAAGTATATAAAGGGTGTTGGTAGCCTGGTCGATGTAAAAATCAGCGCCGATACCAAACATATTAAATTCCTTCGCTAATTTGTAATTATTAACCATGTCTGATTTTCCGCTGCTAAGGTCCACTTTATATATGTAAAGCGTATTTTCAGTCCTGTTGACCACACTTATATATACATTGTTTTTATACGGCAACAGATTTGAGGACCAAATACCATATTTCCCCGTTCCCTGAGTTATTTTGAGACGTTTTCCTGTTTTATTGTTAATAATCAGGTTGAGTTGCCTGTTCAGTGTATATTCATTATAAAACGTATTGTCGCTTATAAGTTCAGCCATCATCGTGGGTTGAACCTGAACTGAGGAGTTCTTTTTCCATTCCCTGTTCAGAAGGATATATTCATATTGGACCTTGTCCTTTATGGTGGTTTTTAAATATAAAGCAGGTTGATCATCGACAATGCTAAAATTGAAATGATACCTGAATTTCTCAGTCTCGGCACTCATATCCCATATTCTGCCTTTGGATATTGCACTGTCATTGATATGCAATTCTACAAGGTACTCCTGGTGAAAAAATACGGCATCACTATTTTTCTTCGCTGGCGATACCAGGGTTTTCATCCCATAAAAATTGGTCAGGGAATACATTAGATAGATATGGCCCCCGTCATAACAAAACCCCTGCAGCTGCGTTTCAGCATCGCTGTATCCAAAACGTTTTGGATGGTATTCATCCAGCTTTGCCTTGTGCAATATCATTTGAGATTCAATTTCTTCCACCTGTTCCTTTGAAAAAATCAAGGCGTATAAAAACGAATCGGTCAGCCTCACACTATGTGCAGAACCGGTTTTAAAATCTGCATAGATAAGCCATTGGCTCATTTCTGAATAAATGGCAATATGCTCCTCGATGTAGAACTTATCGGTGTGTCCTACAAGTTTCTTTTGAATAAGGGCATTCACCGGATCGATGTTCTTTTTGTAAAAAAGCGCCTGTTCCGGGCCCTTGACCTGTGCGAAATGACATGTAGTGAACAGCAGGAAAACAGGCAGCAGGAGTTGTTTCATATCTTATTCAAATGTATCTAAAAGAATTTACAATAAATAAAATGATTATGGCTTGTTGGGAATTTCCCCAACTCATCACTCATAATTCATCACTCATAATTCTCTTCAACGCCAACTCAAGTGCCAGCTTATTTTGTTCGTCCCTGGTCAGGTCCGAATTGTCGATGATCACTGCATCTACTGCAGCCTTTAATGGGCTGTTTGCCCTGGTAGAATCCTGCAGGTCCCTGTCGTTCAGGTTCTCCAGTATCTGGTCGTATGAAACCTGGGTATTGCCTTTCTGCTGCAATTCCTTTAATCTTCTTTCAGCCCTCACTTCTGCCTTTGCTATCATGAAGATCTTGAGTTCTGCATCGGGAAATACCACGGTGCCGATATCCCTTCCATCCATGACCACCCCTTTTCCGGTACCAAGCTTTTTCTGCTGTTGAACCAGGAAAGACCTGACCTCATCAATCTTGCTGACCGGACTTACCAGTTCATTGACTTCCATGGTCCTTATCCCTTCTTCTATATCCTCTCCATTCAGGAAAGTGTGGTAATAATCCTTTTGCGGGTTGTTTTTAAAAGAGATGTGAAGATCCGGCAACAGCCTTATGATTTTTTGAAGGTCATACACTGCGATGCCTTGTCGTATCATGGCATAAGTAACAGCCCTGTACATGGCACCGGAATCAATGAATATATAATCCAGCGACTTAGCCAGAGCCTTGGCCAATGTACCCTTGCCACAACTTGAGTAGCCATCGACCGCGATATTGATCTTTTTATCCAAATGATTTCATTACGCCTCCACCCTGCTAAACAGGGATTTCATATAGTTGATGGCAAAATCAACTTCTTCTATGGTATTGTATTTTCCAAATGAGAATCTCACAGGGGCATGATCAAGGTCCTTGCCTATAGCCCTTATCACGTGTGAGCCTGTATTACTTCCGGATGTACAGGCACTTCCACCTGAGATGGCAATGCCTTGCAGGTCAAAATTAAACAAAAGCATTTCATTGGCTACAGACGGTGGAAAGGCAACGCTTAAAACTGTATATAAACTCCTGTCCTCCGCATCTCCGTTCAACTTGAGCTCAGAAAAATTTTCCTTTAGCTTCTGGATAAAATATTGCTTAATGGCGCTGATATGCTTTTGTTTTTTTTCAAGGTCCCTGTAGGAAATTTCAAGTGCCTTGGCCAAACCTACTATGCCATAGACATTCTCTGTGCCTGCGCGCATTTCCCTTTCCTGTGCCCCACCGGTTATCAGAGGTCTTATCTTGTTTCGCTTGTTGAAATACAGAAAGCCTATTCCCTTAGGTCCATTGAACTTATGCGCTGAACCAACCGCGAAATCGATATTCAGTTTTTGGAAGTCAAATTTATAATGTCCCATGGTCTGAACTGTATCACTGTGAAACAATGCCTGGTATTTCTGGCAAAGCTCGCTGACCTTTTCGAGGTCCAGCAGGTTGCCAATCTCATTATTGCCATGCATCAGGCTTACCAGTGCATGGGTATTTTCCTTCAACAGTGTTTCAAGGTGGTTTAAGTCGATATGACCATCCTGCAAGAGGTTGACATTGTGTAATTCAACCTTGTGTTTTTCGCATAATGCTTCAACTGTATGTAAAACGGCATGGTGTTCAATAGCAGACGTTATAATGTGTTTAACGCCGAGGTTTTCCACACTGCACCTGATAGCCATATTGTCTGCTTCAGTTCCACCGGAGGTAAATACAATCTCTCCAGGTGACACATTGAGGAGGTTTGCAATCAATTTCCTGCTCTGTTCAATATGCGCCTTCACTTTCCTGCCAAAGGCATGAGTAGATGACGGGTTGCCAAAATCCTCCCTGAGTACGGGTATCATGGCATCCAGTACCTCCGGATCGAGAGGTGTTGTAGCGGCATTATCAAAATATACTTTCATAAACTTTATAACTTCTTGTAATATGAGCAATATCCTAAAATCTTATACAGGAGTTTTGCCAGGTTAAATTGTGTTAATATCTCTCCTTCCCTAGGAGCACATTCCACGATATCAAAACCGATAATCTGTTTCTTCTCCGCGAGTTTTTTCAGGAATTTCAATCCCTGGTGCCACATCAGTCCACCCGGTTCTGCGGTACCGACTGCCGGCATCACTGAAGGATCAAAACCATCTGCGTCTATCGTGAGGTACACCCTGTCTTTCAGTTTTGCGATGCAATCGTCCATCCATTGGTCATTGTCCTGTATCTGGTGGGCATACCATGTGTTGATTAGCGGGGAAGACTTGATCAATTCAGCTTCTTCCCTGCACTGCGCGCGTATTCCTACCTGGCAAATGGGTATACCAAGGTCGTGTATTCTCGCCAATACACTTGCGTGTGAATATGGGTTGCCGTTATATGCTTCCCTCAAGTCGCTGTGGGCATCGATCTGCAAAACGGAGAAATTGGCATCCTGTTTTTTGAATGCCTTTACAAACCCTAATGAAACGGTATGTTCTGCACCCAATGAAACAACAAACTTATTGTTTTTCAAATGATAAGCGGTTTCGGATTCGATCAGGCCGATGGCATCTTCATCCACCTTGCCCTTGAAATCCATTTCCCTGACAGTTGATATGCCTAGTTTCCTGTAGACTTCGAGGTCTGTTTCCTCGTCATAGAATTCCACAAAGTGGCTGGCCTCAATAATAGCTTGCGGACCCAGGTTACTCCCCTGAAGGTAAGACGAGGTATGTTCATACGGAGCCGATTGAATGATCACGCTGCTCGTTGCATAATCGAACAGTTCCGGTTCAGTAATCCCAAGAAAGTTATTTTCAGAAGTAAGGAACTCCATTATTTCACTCTTTCTACGTATTGTATGGTCCTTAAATCGATCTTGATCTTGTCGCCGTTGTCAACAAACAGCGGAACCATTAAACTTGCACCTGTCGAAACAGTCGCGGGCTTGAATGTATTGGTCGCGGTATTGCCTCTTTCACCGGGTTCGGTATAGGTCACTTCCAGGTCCACGCTTGTTGGCGGTGTTGCTCCTATTGGAGTTTCCCCGTTTTCAAAAGTCACCAGGACAGTCATACCTTCAATCAGGAACGGGGCGGCTTCACCAAAAAATAATTCTGCAATATTGTATTGTTCAAAACTCTCATTGTCCATGCATACCAGGTCAGTTCCATCCTTGTATAAATAAGCAAGTTCCCTCACTTCCACCCTCACAATATCCACTTTTTCACCTGGATTAAAACGGTTTTCAGCCGATTTACCCGTTTTTACATTCTTCATTTTAGCCTGGTAAAATGCCCTTAAGTTACCCGGGGTGCGGTGAATGTACTCAACTATCTGAACCAATTCGCCATTGTAGCGGATAAACTGACCAACTGATAAATCTGATGCTGTTGCCATAAATATATTTAATAGAATAAAGTGCGAAATTAATCCGAATTGAGTGTTTTACCAAAATAAGATTTCGTTAAGGGGAAAGGGATTAGTGGTGAGTGGTTAGTAGGCAGTGATTAGGGGTTAGAAATCAGTAACTAATACACAATTAGTCCGGTAGTATCATGCTGTCTACTGTTCACTGACCACTGGTTTGCATTGATTACTGGTTCCCACATCGTACATCGTATGTCGTACATCGTACATTCCCCATCACCGGTCCTCAATACTCCCCAGCCATTCCTTGGCTTTTTCAACATCCGTGAAAAATTTTGTAGGGTAAGAGTCCTTGATGAATATGATATAAAAATTAACCAGCATTTTCTGGTAAAGCTGGTGGACCACAATGGCCTCGGCTATCACCCTGTCCTTGATTCTCACACTTTCCCGGTGGCCATATGACCTGGCATCTTTTGTGATCTCGGTTTGCTTGCCGGTGATAACGAGTTTTTTGAGCCGTTTTTCACCTGTAAATTTGTATAATTCTTCGTAGGTGTTCTTGATATCTTCCAAGTCAATGGTGACCTGGTCCTGGAAAACAATTTCAACTGTGTTTTCATTCAGCATGCCGAGTGATTTTAAGATAAGTTTGTTTGTACTCATATGGAAAACTTAAGGGGATTCAGTTTTTACGGACTTTGTGTAAGTTAATCCATATATAACAAAAAAACCCCTGCAAATATTGCAGGGGTTTTAATATTTATTTTATTTTTTTTAGTTAGCGCTTGCTACTTCACCTTCTTCTTTAGAAGCCATGAGGCGTTCGAATTCCTCCTTGCTTCCTACAACGATGTTATCATAAGCACGCATACCTGTTCCGGCTGGTATTAAATGTCCTACTATGACATTTTCCTTCAGTCCGCGCATATAATCCACTTTACCTGCAATGGCTGCTTCGTTCAGAACCTTGGTGGTTTCCTGGAACGACGCGGCACTCATAAAGCTCCTGGTGGCAAGTGAAGCCCTGGTGATACCTTGCAACACTGCATCTGCAGTCGCTGTAATGGCTTCCCTGACTACAACCTGTTGTTTGTCCTGGCGTTTCAATGAGCTGTTTTCTTCCCTTAATTCACGCAGGGAAACTATCTGTCCAACTTTCAGTTTATCTGAATCACCTGCTTCCAATACCACCTTGCGGTCGAATATCCAGTCGTTTTCCTGGAACAATTCCCATTTTTCAACGATCTCACCTTCAAGGAACTGAGTATCTCCAGGTTGCTCTACATTCATTTTCTGCATCATCTGCCTTACAATGATCTCAATGTGTTTATCATTGATCTTCACACCCTGTAGACGGTAAACCTCCTGGATACCATTCAGGATATAACGCTGAACTGCTGTAGGTCCTTGTATCCTCAGGATGTCCTGTGGAGTGATGGCACCATCTGATAGAGGTGCTCCGGCCTTGATATAATCATTATCCTGTACAAAGATATGTTTGGACAAAGGAATCATATAGTGTTTTTGTTCGCCATCCTTGCTGGTAATGGTTATTTCCCTGTTACCACGCTTGATACCGCCATAAGTCACTACACCGTCGATCTCTGCCACTGTAGCAGGGTTGGATGGATTCCTCGCCTCGAACAATTCTGTCACACGTGGCAGACCACCCGTGATATCCCTTGTTCCACGTGCTGAACGCGGAATCTTGGCGATAATGTCACCCGCAACAATGGTTTGTCCGTTATCTACTGAAATGTGTGCACCAACCGGTAAACTGATTTCCTTCAATATGGTCTTGTCCTTGCCTACAATCTTGATGGAAGGTGTCTTTGTTTTATCCTTTGTTTCAATGATCACTTTTTCACCATAACCGGTTACTTCATCATTTTCTTCCCTGAAGGTAATTCCATCGATGATATTATCATACTGGATTTTTCCAGACAGGTCAGACAGGATGACCGCGTTATACGGATCCCATGCACAGATCAAATCACCTTTTTTCACTTTATCACCCTCTTTCAGGTAAACAAATGAACCATAAGGAACTATAAAAGTGATAAGTATATTTTTAGTTTTAGGCTCCAGTATCCTGACCTCAGCACTTCTGCTCAAGTTCAGTTCAACTTTTTGTTTTTCACCTGTGCCTTCATCTACTTTTAAGGTCGAAACAGTTTTCAGTTCGTCAAAACTAACGATACCTTCGTGTTTGGATACGATCTGAGATTCAGCGGCAATACTGCTCGCGGTACCACCCACGTGGAAGGTACGGAGTGTAAGCTGTGTTCCCGGCTCACCGATTGACTGTGCGGCGATAACACCGACAGCTTCACCTTTTTGAACCATTCTGCCGTTGGTCAGGTTCCTGCCGTAACATTTGGCACAAACACCGTTCCTGATCTCACAGGTCAATACTGAACGAATTTCCATTTCCTCGATACCAGCCGTTTCAATTGCCTTGGCAATTTCTTCAGTGATCTCAGCACCTGCATTTACTATCAGTTCGCCTGTTTCAGGATGGTATACATCATATAAACCTGTCCTGCCCAGAATCCTTTCGTATAAGCTTTCAACCACATCGTCGTTGTCCTTGAGTGCAGAAAGGGATAATCCCCTCAATGTATCACAATCGTGTTGAGTGATGATCACATCCTGTGCAACGTCATGCAACCTACGTGTCAGGTAACCCGCGTCAGCAGTTTTTAACGCTGTATCCGCAAGACCTTTACGCGCACCGTGTGTAGAAATGAAGTATTCCAGTACCGATAATCCTTCCTTGAAGTTTGACAAAATCGGGTTTTCAATGATCTCACCGACACCACCACCAATATTTTTCTGTGGTTTTGCCATCAATCCCCTCATTCCGCCCAACTGACGGATCTGCTCTTTGGAACCCCTGGCTCCTGAATCAAGCATCATGTAAATCGGGTTGAAACCCTGGTCGTTTTCAGCCAGTTCCTTCAGGAGTATCTCTCCCACCTGGGAGTTGATCCTCGTCCATATATCAATTACCTGGTTATAACGCTCGTTATTGGTAATAAATCCATTCTCGTAGTTAAACTTGATCTCGTCAACCTCTTTACGGGCTTTTTCAATCAGTTTTTCCTTCGCGTCAGGAATCTGAACATAATTCAGGTTAAATGACAAACCACCCTTGAATGCAAAGTGGAAACCAAGATCCTTGATATCATCCAGGAACCTTGATGTACGAGCCACACCTACTTCTTTAACGAAATTGCTGATGATGTCCCTGAGGGATTTCTTAGTCAGCAACTGGTTGATATAACCAACGCCTTCCGGCACTACCTGGTTAAACAGTACCCTTCCGACAGTGGTTTCAATCAGCTTGGTGACGATCTCACCCGCTTCGTTCTTATCTTTCAGCCTGCATTTGATAAACGCGTGCAGGTCAGCTTTCTTTTCATTGTATGCAATGGTCACTTCCTCCGGTGAATAGAATGTGATTCCCTCACCTTTCACTATTTTCTCAGGAGTAGATTTCCTGCCCTTGGTTATATAATATAACCCGAGCACCATGTCCTGTGATGGAACTGTGATTGGTGAACCGTTTGCAGGGTTCAGGATGTTGTGCGGCGCCAGCATTAACAGTTGTGCTTCCAGTATGGCAGCATTGCCAAGTGGAACGTGCACAGCCATCTGGTCACCGTCAAAATCCGCGTTGAATCCTGTACATGTCAATGGGTGCAACTGAATTGCTTTTCCTTCAATCAATTTAGGCTGGAACGCTTGTATACCCAACCTGTGGAGTGTAGGAGCCCTGTTAAGGAGGACCGGATGTCCTTTCAAGATATTCTCCAATATTTCCCAGATGACCGGTTCTTTCTTGTCAACGATCTTCTTGGCTGATTTCACTGTTTTCACTACACCTCTTTCTATCAGTTTCCTGATGATGAACGGTTTGAAAAGTTCAGCAGCCATGGCTTTTGGCAGACCACATTCACTCAATTTCAATTTTGGTCCTACCACGATAACGGAACGACCTGAATAATCCACACGTTTACCCAATAGGTTTAAACGGAAACGGCCTTGTTTACCTTTCAGCATGTCGCTCAATGATTTCAACGGCCTGTTGCCGTCTGATTTCACCGCGCTTGACCTTCTTGTATTATCCAAAAGGGAGTCTACAGATTCCTGCAGCATCCTTTTTTCGTTTCTCAATATCACTTCCGGAGCCTTGATTTCCATCAGTCTTTTCAGACGGTTGTTACGGATAATCACCCTCCTGTATAAATCGTTCAGATCCGATGTAGCAAACCTGCCGCCTTCCAGGGGAACCAATGGACGCAATTCAGGTGGAATAACCGGTAACATCTTCAATACCATCCATTCCGGACGGTTGACATTACCATCCCTGTTTGCGGAACGGAAGCTTTCGATTACTTTCAACCTCTTTAAAGCCTCAGCTTTACGTTGTTGCGAAGTTTCGGTAGCCGCCTGATTCCTCAAGCTGTAGCTCAATCCATCAAGGTCTGTAAGGTTCAATAATTCCCAAAGTGCCTCTGCTCCCATTTTGGCAACAAATTTCTTAGGGTCTTTATCATCCAGGTATTGGTTTTCTTTCGGAAGCTTATCCAGTATGTCCAGGTATTCTTCTTCTGACAACAGGTCAAGCCTGTTGATACCTTCATGTTCACCGGTTTGAATTACCACGTATCTCTCATAATACACCACGAGATCCAGTTTCTTACTGCTGAGTCCCAACAGGTAACCGATCTTGTTTGGAAGTGAACGGAAATACCAGATATGGGCAACAGGAACCACCAGGTTAATATGCCCCATCCTTTCACGTCTCACTTTCTTTTCAGTCACTTCAACACCACACCTGTCACAAACTATACCCTTGTACCTGATACGCTTGTATTTTCCGCAATGACATT
>JANWHK010000061.1 GCA_025450395.1 Bacteroidia bacterium | reverse complement strand
TATTGAATTTCAACAATGTGACTTACCTTTTGCAAGCATCCAGGCAATTGAATGACGCATCAAGACTGAGCCTCTCCCATTCCAGCGCATGGCGCCCACCTGCGCCAAATGAATTGTTTTCAAATGGCCTGCACCAGGGCCTGGCCTCTATTGAGGCAGGAGATTCATCCCTGAAACCGGAACGTTCATTTAACCAAAGCCTGACTTATACCCTGCAAAAAAAATCATTGTACGTTGAAGCGGAGGCCTATTATAAATATATAGAGGGTTTCATCAACCTGGTACCTTCCCTGGCACCACAATTGACCATCAGGGGGGCCTTCCCTGTTTTCAGGTATGAACAGGACAATGTTGAGATATATGGACTGAATATTTTACTGAAACGGGATTTTGCCCGCTACTTCTTTGCCAAGACCTCGGCCAATATACTTTTTGGCAATAATTTGCCTGGTCATCAACCCCTGAGTCAAATGCCCCCTTTGTCCGGGAAGACGAACATTGGTTATGAAAGTAAAAAAACCTCTATCCAGGTATATATACAGTATACAGCCACCCAATACCGCTATACCGACCAAAGTGATTATAAAGCACCTCCAAAGGGATATTACCTGCTGGGCCTTGACGCCACACAACAATTCAAGATCAGGCGGCAAGCATTTAAATTCAGTCTTTCAATCAGCAACCTGACAAATAACAGGTACAGGGAGTACCTCAACAGGTTCAGGTATTTTACCGATGAACAAGGATTCAACCTGACCGCGAGGCTTATTATGCCATTAAACATTCAATTAACACCAATCAAAAATCATGAACACTAAAAAACCCGTTTTAAAACTTATAATTGTTTCTGTCCTACTTTTGCAACTGAACGCCTGCAAGGAAGAAGGACCTAGACCTTCAGACCCGCCAAAAAACGAGACTGAACTCATCACCACCGTTGTATTGGAATTCGAAGACAGCATATTATTAACTAAATCCTACGCGGTATTCAGGGATATAGATGGACCGGGTGGTAATGGGCCTTCACAGTTTGATACCATCAAGCTTGCGACCAACCGCACTTACCTCAGCAGGATATACCTGCTGGATGAAAGCAAGACACCTGCAGATACCATCTCAAATGAGGTCAGGAAAGAAGCCAATGACCACTTATTCGTTTTTGAACCCTATGTATTGAATATACAGGTGAAGGTACAAGACAAAGATGATAACAACCTGCCATTGGGATTGTTTACGCTATGGAAGACGGGTAATATGTCAAACGGCAAAATGAAGATAATGCTTAAACACCAGCCGGGGTTGAAGGATGGCACTGCCACACCGGGAGAAACTGATATTGAGGTCAGTTTTAACTGTTTGATCAAATAATGGTTCGAGAGCCTCACCATAACATTGCTCACCTATGATTTGTGTCGCCACACCTTAGTAAACCTATAGGATTCACGCAATTAAACGAATGGTTCGTGAATGAAAACATTGAAATTCAGACCCCGGAAAATGAACAGGGATCAGAGTAAAAAAGAACAGTTCATTTTTTCAGACAAAAGTTTATAATAAGTTCATAAGATTTGAGGCTAAAATTTTGCAATTTGAGAAAAGCCTTTTTGGTCCACAAACAAGAAATCAGCGTTTATTTTCAGTTTTTGAAAAAATTTAATAATTTTATCCCCCTGATTTCTAATATATTATAAAAATCTTTCTGAATATTTTTTTTTTCTAAAATCAAGCCCTAACTTTGGATATATGACTACTGTAAAACATAGGTTTTTATACTCATTAAGTAATAATACAAATATTATTTCATTGAGAATCAGTTATATAAGATCCAAAAAAGTTGAAATTACACATATATTAAATACACAAATACCATGGCAGCAAAAACTACCTTTAACCACGAAATTTACATCCGACCGGATGTCTGTTTCATCATAAAAAAAGCGAGCTTCCTGCTTGTTCTTTTTCTGAGCATTTTATGCACATCTAAGGCTCAAGACCATGACGATACACTTGTCGTATTGGATAAAAATGCATTCATCATAAGTATACTGGAGACTTCAGACAGTATGTTCATGCTTGAGATATTGAACAACCAGATAGACTCCATCACGCCTTTCTTTGTTGAATTCTCAATCAATGGATTCCACTTCACCCAGAACTGTATTCTGCGTCAAAGCATCAATGACCTGGTGGTCGAAAACAATATCGAACGCGTATATGGACCCCAGTTTGTAGCACTGGGTGTGATGCATTTACCCCCACTGGGTAATTACACAACCAGACTTGGAACATTCAACAGGACCAATGGGGCCTCGGCCACCATACAGGTCCGGATCTTCGGAATGATCAACGGCCACAATGTCATTTGGAACGGCCATTTAAGAAGTTAATTTAATCCTGAATCATTATGAAAAAGCTAATAGCAATATTGCTGGTGACGGGATTGTTGCCTCTCATCCACCCCAACGAAACTTTTGGGCAATGTGCCTCCAACATGGGATTTGAAAGCGGTAACTTTACCAGTTGGACAACCAGTACAGACAGTCTTTTTATCCAACCGCTTAACAGGGTTTATTCCAAACCGGGGATTAACCAGAAAGTGGTTGCATACGGTGGAACAGATATGTATCTTGGCACCATCAACAAGCCTCATACATCAGCCGGCAATTACGTCGCAAGGGTTGGTAACAGGAGCTTAAGAGCGGTTGCAGATACAGTTTACAGAACATATATCGTCGATAGCTTATCCGATAAACTGACCATATATAGTATTGGTGTAGTAGAACTTGCACACAATTATTGGGGCGTGCCGACTGTTGAAGCACCTGGATTCGGTTACGAGATTTACGTGAATGGTTATAAGCTGACGTGTTTAAAAGGTAGTTTCTTTTGTGGAAACGTGGACCAACCGCCGGTATGGCAAATAGGTCAGTTCAAGGATTCAGGAGGTGTAAGGAAATCGACAGCCTGGGCAGCAGAGACACTCAATTTTGCCTGTTACGTAGGCGATACGATAGAGGTCAGGCTATTCACACGTGACTGTATCTTATTGGGACACTACGCCTACGCCTATTTTGACGTGGTCTGCGGTGACACTACAAAACCTACCATCAGCCAGATCATGCTAAATGATATTATCGAGGATGATGAGCTGACCCTTTATTGTGAAACAAACACAACGCTTTACCTTGAACCTAATACGGAGATTTGCCCTATTTTGCGTCAAAATGTGCAATGGAGCCCTGGTTCTTATATTAACGGATCAACCAACTTAGACTCAGTCAGGCTTATAGGACTGGATTCCGTGTGGATATATGCCGAGGCTCAGTTCACCAACTATTGCCAAACCGTGGATGTGAGGGATTCTATCTTGGTCATGGTAAGTAATGTAGACCCTCATGACAATATACCGAAGATGCCGAGAAACTTCTGTGATTGCCTTCAGGATACACTGGATTTCGGAACCACTACGGTCACTTCAGTCATGGACCAAAACGGTAATACGCTTACACTCAACAACGGACAATTGATTTTGACACCATGTGATAATTTCTATGAGGAAACCTTCTGGAAACTTCCTTCAGCTAAAATAGTTACCAACGGCAGCCGAATAGGGACTGTGGGATGGGTTGCAGGAAATATTGAAGGAGCAGTTGGCTATGACTCCATACTCTTAACCGGAAGGGTAAGGTATGTGATAGATTACAGTCCCAGCAAAGCATTCTTTGCAGGAATTACGACCAATAACGTCAATAATAACAACGATATAAACCACGCCATATACTATAATGGCGGTAATATCAGGGCTTATTTCAATGGTTCCAACCTTTCCAACCTTGGTACATATACCGGCACTGTTACGGTCGATTTTGTGACCCTGAGCAACAGGAGGGTACAGATCTGGATCAACGGGGTACTCTCATATTCATACGGAACCGGTGGACAAAGGGCAAACTTCCCGGTATTCCCGGATTTTAGTGCGCGAAGCAACGATACCAACCAGATTGCCAGAACCTTTGTTTTCGGTCCGACCAAAAACATCAAGGACTTTACACGACTATATGTCCCAACCCCATTTAAATATTATATTTCCTACCTTGACCGTTGCGGTGTTCTGACACGAGACACCATCAGTGTAATTCCCGGGTTTGAGACAAATATGTTTAGCTTTGATGCGACGGTTTGCGGACTTGAACAGGTACACCTAAATGTCAACTCCCCAAATTCCATTATTGATGATATACTCACCACCAGCAATGGAGACGGATCCTTCAGCAGCAATATCAGTACATTGGTGGGTGATACTTCAATCGTAACCTATACGCCCAATGTTGCGGATTTTGCAACCAGGCCGGTCACTGTTTACATCACAACTATATCCGGACGTTGTATTGATGAGGACACGGCTAATTTCACTTTCAATGAAATCCCTGTTGCCGATGCAGGTCCTGACATCACTACTACAAACGATTCATTCCTCGTTGGCGGTACGCCGCCCGGACTGTGCGTGAATTGCGGGTCCATCACCTATGACTGGGATAACGGAAGTTCGATGAATGATTCCACAAGGGGTAATCCAATGGTGTATAAGAACCTCTTAAATACCACACAATTAATTCTGATGGTAAGAGACCCTATTACAGGGTGCTTCAGCCTGGACACTACAAATGTCTATACATCGCTGGACAATAATGACATCTTCATGAACAGCAAATGCCTGCCGGGGAATCTGCTGGAGTTTAACTGGACAATGATTCCTTCTCTGGATAATTACAAGTTCGGTATTGAGTATTCTACGGATTTCGGTGAAACCTGGAACATAGGCGGAGAAATATTAGCCGGTAAAACACTTGAGAACGGTCAAGCTGTACAATATGCAATCACTACCCGGAAAATACAACAGGGCAATGTCATGTACAGGTGGTATGCAGCCAATACTGCTGGCGAAAAAATCAGCCTTGTAATGGTCGAAGCCGACTGCCAGTCAGGCACAAAATACAATGTTTACCCGAATCCGTTCACCAATAATATAGAGATAAACATTGAAGCCGGGAATTTGCTGAAAACCAATTATACGATACGTATCTATAACCAGTACGGACAGTTGATGGTGGAAAAAGTGGTCGACTCAAAGAATACTTCTTCATCCGAGCAATTTTATATCGGGGGACTTGAGAAATTTAACAAGGGAATTTATTATGTCAATATATGGAACAACCATAACAAGCTTTACAGTACAATGATTGTAAAGACAGAATAGATATTTCACTCATAAGCACAAGAACTCAGATTACACATATACACAAAAAAAACATCATCGGCCATTTCCTTACCTCTCGAATGGTTGATGGTGTTTTTAAACCTTAAAAGAACGACACACACAGGTTACACACACATACACAAAAAAGGACATCATCGGCCATTCATTTGGCTGATGGTGTTTTTTAAACCTTAAAAAGACACACAGTTTAGTTTACACACACATACACAGAGAAGAACATCATCGGCCATTGGTTGATGGTGTTTTTTTTATCAGACCTATTTCCCCAATCTTTTTATTCCGGCCTTTGCTTTTTGGTCAATGCTGTTGCAATATTCCTGGTTCATGTCGAAATCATCCTTCGCTTTCCTGAAATATGTTATAGCAAGGGTATTCTGGCCTAGTTTCTCATAAATAAACCCTAGCTGTAATGCGGAATAGGCCGCGAAATAATAAGTCTCGTTTTTTCCCGATTCTATTACCCGCTTGTAAATAGGTATAGCACTGGAATATTCCAGCTTTTCGTGATATATCCTCGCCTTCCGGTAATTGAATTCCAGCCTGAACCGGATATTGGCTAGACTGTTTTCCCTTATCGTTTGAAGCAGGGCCATGGACTTGTCGTAGTATTTCCCGTCAAATAATAAGCGGCTCCGGATAATATCCGGAGGCCATAGGGTATTTTCAACAGCCTCCCTTTCTGCCTGTTTATCCTCCTCAATGATGGCCACACCATTTTTGGTACAGAGAGAATAATAGGTCAGCGCCGTTGTATAATCATTTTTTATCAGGCTCAGCCAGGACAAGTTCCTGTAAGCGGACTTGATGTAATTCCTACCCTTATATTTTACTGTAAAGATCTTGAAATAGACGTCAGCATCCGCATCCAGCCGGCGCATCTTTGCCAGTCCGAGTAAAAAATCCATGTAATAGAAGGCATTGTTAGCGGTATATGCAGGTTTATGGCTCAATATATCGATCATTTCATCATTCCTGCCGGAATAACCTGCAATGGTGGCGCGCATATAGTTGAGCAAAAGATTGTTTTTGTAATTACGGGTATAAGGTTCAATACATTGCCAGGCCGCCTCTGCATCCTTGTTTAAGTGGTGCTGGACCAGTGCGTAAATAAAGGCAGTTTCAACCTTTAACCATTCATGCTCCCTTACCTTGTGGCTGCTGTTCAGGTAGTCCTCTATCTCCTTGAGCCCGGTGTTCATATCACCCTCCAAACCTATTATTTTTGCCAGCCATTGGTATTTTTTTGGTACTGAACTGAAGGCACAGGCCAGGAGACCGTAATTCTTGTTGTCGGGAAGGAAGGATGGGAACATTTTCCTGTTTTCCTTCAGGTATTTATAGGCCGTTTTCAAGTCATTCCCTGCGGAGATGGTCTCATTGAACTTCAACTTGATAAGTCCCTTGTGCATGTACATGTCCGATAGTATAAAACGATACCACGCATTCCTGAAATCAACCTTCCGTGTACTCTCGATCAATGTATTCCAACGCTGATTATTCTTGTCGTACAAATCCTTGTCTTCTGAAATAAAGATCTTGAGGAATATGATACTTTCAGAAAGCCATGGAACAACAATATTCTCATTGTTCTTAACGGCCTCGCTTTGCAGTATTTTTTCTGCTTCATCGAACTTCAACCCGTAAATCAGGGATTGCGCCTTCAGGCACTCCTCATTCATGTTAAACGTCGCTTTGGAATAAGCAGGAATCAGAGAAAAAAAGAAATAAAAAAAAAGAACACGCTTGCACATGTTCTTCTTAAATCTCTTTGAAAAAAGCATAGGCTTTTCCTTATTTTGCAGCTTTTAGAGAGCGTACCCTGCGTTTTGGCTTTTCCTCCTCAACAGGTTTCTCAGTATATATTCCTGTTACTTCGTTGTCTACAAGTATCCTTCCGCAATGTTCACAATCGATAATCTTGAAATGCTGCTTGATATCGCTTTGCCTCTGTGGTGGGATCTTGGCGAAACATCCACCGCAACTGCCCCTCATGATTGGTGCCACAGCTATGCCGTTTTTCACGTTCTTGCGTATCCTGTTATAAGCCTTTATTAAACGTTCGTCCACTTCTTTCTCAAGGCCCTTCCTGTCATTGATCATTGCCTTCTCTTCATCTTCAGTATCGGTGACAATGGTCTTTAATTCCTTCTGCTTGAACTCGAGGTCTTTTTTCCTGCCTTCTATAATGGCATCCAGTTGAGCCAGTGCTTCAACCTTGGCTTCCATGTGGTATTGGGTTTCCTTGATACGCTTTTGCGCAGCAAGTACTTCAAGACCGGATATCTCAAGTTCCTTGTTCAAAGCCTCAAATTCCCTGTTATTCTTAACGGAATCAAGCTGTTTCTTGTATTTTTTTTGTAATTCCTCAGAATGTTTAATATTTGCCTTATGACCGGCTATATCCGCCTCATAAGCCTTTATCTCATTCTTGATATTTTCCTGCCTGGTGTGTAAGCCTACAATTTCATCCTCTAAGTCTGCCACTTCCATTGGCAATTCACCTTTAAGAAGGTTTAACTGATCGATTTTGGAGTCAATCTGCTGTAACTCCCATATAGCCTTTAATTTTTTTTCTATTGATAGATCTACCATGTTCTATTGATAATATTGGATTGGATTTGTTGACGTTCTGCAAAAAGCGACTGCAAAAGTAGGGAATTTTTCTTTAATTACCTCATAAAAAATCTCCAGGGTGGAAATTTCAGATTCATAGTGCCCAATGTCGCATAATAACAGGCGGTTTTCAGCATCAAAGAATTCATGGTACTTAAGGTCAGAAGTCACGTAAGCATCAGCTTTTTCCCTCATGGCCGCCTGTATCAGGAAACTTCCCGCCCCGCCGCATACGGCCACTTTATGGACCATTCCTGTATATCCTGTGTGCTTTATCAATGGCAGGGCCATACTTTGTTTCAACATGGCCAGGAACTGCCCTGTATCCATTGGCTCTGGCAGGTATCCCCATACCCCCGAACCGGTTTCCCGGTCTTCGTTTTTCAATGGCAATATGTCATAAGCCATTTCCTCATACGGATGGACCTGTTTTACAGCCTCAATAAGCCGTCCTGCACCTGCAGCGGGAACAATCACCTCAATCCTCACCTCATCAATGCCTTCCCTTTTGTTCTTCTCCCCTACTGCCGGACTCGCATTTTCACCCGGCCTGAAGGTTCCCCGGCCCGTCACCGAAAAGCTGCATTCCGAATAATTTCCCATCCCCCCGCCACCAGATTCAAAAATGGCGTCCTTTATCCTATCAGCATCCTTTACCGGAGTAAATACCACCACCTTGACCAGCATATCCTGTTTCGGCTGTAATATTTCAAGCCCCGTCAAGCCAAGTTTCCTGGCAAACTTCATGTTCACGCCATTCTCCAATACATTGTCAAGATTGGTATGTGCGGCATAAATGGCAATATTGTTCTGAATGGCCTTGATCACTGTCCTTTCTACATAATTCTTGCCGTTTATCTTTTTCAGCCCCTTGAATATGATCGGATGGTGGGCGATGATAAGGTTCATCTTTTGCCGGATGGCCTCCTCAACGACCTCCTCGGTGGTATCCAGGCTTAAAAGTATACCGGTGACCTCGTCTTCGGCGTTGCCGATAATCAGGCCCGCATTGTCATAATCCTCCTGGTAACTGAGTGGGGCAATGTTTTCTATTTCCCTTACAATGTCTTTTATTTTCATGGTGTTAAAATAATGTATAAATAAACGGGGCAACAGCGCTTCCTGCCCCATAAACCAGTATAGCCCCAATGATCAGCAGCAGTATAATGACCGGTGCCAGCCAGATTTTTTTCCTTTCCTTGAAATAAAGCCATAGATCCTTTAAGAATTCCATAATTTTTAATACGCACCGGAGCAGGTTCTACCCAATGAACTGCAAAAGTATGTAAAACAAGTATCTCTTTGAAAATTTTTCTCGCTCCGCTCCCCCATATCGTATATCGTATGTCGTATGTCGTACCTTTCCCCATACATCGTATGTCGTACATCGTACATCGTACATCGTACATCGTACATTCCCCCCGGTTGTTTTTGTCATTTTTTTTGGGGAGGTTTGCACATTCAGACCTGAAATGGCTGAATCCCTATAAACATGCCCCATACATTCCATTATCAAATCCGTATCTTTTGCATCATTTTGCTGCTGATATCCGCCTGCAAAAACAAAGTTGATGAAACAGAAACCGATACCATCACGGAAAATCCAGTTGACTTTTATATTTCGACAACTGACAGCGGCATACAAGTGCAGTTTTCCAATATCACTTTAAAACACAAGGATAGTTTTGAACTCTTTCTCAATGGGCAGCCCGCAAGTTATAATCTCTTATCAGATAAACTCATTCAGATCCAAAAGGATAGTGTTGATGCAGGAAAAAACATGCTTGATTTTATTTACACGCAAGGCCGGGTAACAGATACCATCAGCAAATCATTCTACAACACCGTGAAGGTGGCGTATGAAATTGTCAATACGTCAAGGCACAACAGGAGTTATTTCACCCAGGGACTTTTATTTGATGAAACCGGCAACCTTATTGAATCCACAGGGCTCAACGGATTATCAAAGATACTTTTTTACAAAAAAATGGGGGATATTTACAGACCGGTTGATTCAATCGTCAACCCATTTCATGAATTTGGAGAAGGTATTATTGTTGTAAATGGACAGATTGTACAACTTTTATGGAAAAACATGTACCTGAAAATCTATGATAAAGTGAGCCGCAAACATATCAGGAACATGGATTACAACCGTGAAGGCTGGGGTATCTGCACCGACGGAAAAACAATATACACCAGCGACGGCAGCAGCAGGCTCTATATGATCGATATCAACGGAACTTCTGCACAGGTATTAAATACAATCATGGTACAGGACGAACATGGTCCCATCAGTAATATCAATGAGCTGGAGTACATCGATGGAATGATTTTCGCGAATATCTGGCAGTCTCCATTCATCTATATCATCGACCCTAAAACAGGAAGTGTCAACGGGAAGCTCGACTTTTCGCAGTTGCAACTCAAAGAAGAACAAGAGAACTCCGAAATTGATGTGTTGAACGGCATTGCCTACAATCCATCCAGGCAAACCATGCTGATTACCGGAAAATACTGGTCACATTTTTATGAAATCAAATTAAAAACCAACTTTCAACCCAAGGCAAAATGAATACAGAAAATTTCAGACAGGATACCAACGGTCTGCAAGGGAAGATTTTCCTGAACAGTGCCGGTTCATCCCTGATGCCCAAATCAGTTCCCGAACACATGATCACTTACATCGGGCAGGAAGAAGAACAGGGAGGTTACAAGACAGAAATCGACAGGGCTGCAGACATAGCAGTCTTTTATACGGAAACTGCAAGATTGTTGAATTGCAGTGAACACCAGGTCGCATATGCCTACAATGCAACGGATGCCTATGCAAAGGCATTGTCAGCGATACCTTTCAGGCAAGGTGATTATATACTGACATCCAATGATGATTATGTATCGAGCCAGATCGCCTTCCTCTCCTTGCGGAAAAGGTTTGCCATCAAAATACTCAGGGCCAATAACCTGGCCAATGGCGACCTTGACCTCAACAATTTCGAAAGCCTGGTGAAACAATACCGTCCGGTGCTGGTATCACTGACCCATATTCCTACCAATTCAGGACTGGTGCAAAACGCGGAGGAGATAGGAAAGATCTGCAGGGCAAATAATGTTTGGTACTTGCTTGACGCCTGCCAGTCCATCGGGCAAATGCCTGTGGATGTACAGAAGATCGGCTGCGATTTCCTGAGTGCAACAGGACGGAAGTTCCTGAGAGGTCCAAGGGGAACTGGTTTTTTATACGTATCCGACAAAGCGCTGAATGAAGGCCTGGAACCCCTGGGTATCGACATGCGCGGAGCTGAATGGACAGGTGTTGATGAATATACCCCCATGTTGAGTGCCAGGCGTTTTGAATTGTTCGATATATCCTATGCCTCGCTTGTAGGATTGACCGAAGCCATCAGGTATGCAAATGAAATTGGCCTGAAAAACATTTACAAATACAACAATGAATTGTGCTGTCAATTGAGGGAAAACCTGTCGGGCATACCCGGATTAAAGGTACTCGATAATGGTTCGCAATTGAGCAGTATTGTTACTTTCCACATGGAAGGGCATTCACTTGAAAAGATAGAAGACAGCCTCAAGAGGGAACATATTATTTACTCTGTCAGCCTCAAAAAGAACGCTATGATCGATATGGAAAAAAAAGGATTGGATTGGGTGATCAGGTTTTCTCCGCACTATTTCAATACCTTGGCAGAAATCAATACGGCAAGTGATGTGGCGGCCTCAATCGCAAGACAAACGGCCTGAAGCAAAAAAAAGCAGTATATTCGTAAAAAAATGAAGTCATCCCTTGAATATATTTCAATGTGTACAAAGATCATCAGCATGTACAGCGCCCATAAGGCCATCATCAATGGCATTGAAGGACTTGAAACACATTTTATGGACCTTCATATCCTGTTGATCGACCTGAACAATGAATATGAAGAATATTTCACTCATTTACTCCCGCTTTTAAAAGAAAAGGAAGGCCAGAAAAACAAACTGGAAAATCTCTTTGTCAAATTCAACCAAACCTTTTCCACGCAGAGGAATTCAATATCTGCAAAGGTAAAAAAAGCCAATCATTTATCCCATTCAGAGATCATTGAACAATACATATCCATCATGAACAGGGCCAGGAACCTTAACAAAAAAGAACTGCACTTACTTGAAACGCAGTTCACAAGATTTGTATTGTCCATACCCCTTCACCACCTGTTAGAGGAAAAAATGAACGATATCAATTTATCAGAGAACAAGACCATCTCGGATATTGACTATCTGCTGACAGAACAGATAGACCAGCACATGTTGATTTTCAAAACCACTGCTCCTGACCTATATG
>JANWHK010000060.1 GCA_025450395.1 Bacteroidia bacterium | reverse complement strand
GTGGCCAAGTTCAGCAAGACTATGTCCTACCGTCAGCAGAAAAATGAACTGGATAAGATACTTGCAGAAGCAAATAAGGATTTTGACTTGTCAGCACTGAATACCATCGGTATCGGGCGTCTTATCAGCACCGGGGATCTGGCAGTTAAGGTAAGCCAGCAGTTTTATGCAATCAAGTTCCAGTCAGAGCTGAATGCCTTCCTTCTTCGTTCAGCACTCACAGATGACATGAACGCACTTTTAAAACCCTACGGCAAGAAAGTCAAGGAAATCGTAACTGAAAAACAGGAATTTCTGCCACCTAAGGACCTGACCAAGTTCAGCGTGATTGAAACACCGTCAAAAGATATTACGGATGAAATAGTGGATTGCATCGTGTATCTGAAAGTGGAAAACCTGAAAGCTCACTAAGCACGACTCCTTTAACAAAAAAGCGCCAACATATCTGCCGGCGCTCCTTAATTATATCTTGGTTTGCTTCTTAAGCGGTCTGTCCAAACTGCGCCTTCAGGCCTTTATCCAGTTCATCCAGGAATTCTTCTGTGTACAGGTAATGTTCACCGTGGGTCACCTTGTTGCCGTGAATACATACCGCAAGGTCTTTTGTCATCTTGCCGCTTTGTACGGTATCAACACAAATCTTTTCGAGGGTATGGCAGAACTTCACGAGTTCCTGGTTGTTGTCCAGTTTGCCCCTGAACTCCAGTCCGCGTGTCCATGCGAAGATGGAGGCTATCGGGTTAGTAGAGGTAGGCTTGCCGGCCTGGTGGTCGCGGAAGTGGCGTGTAACTGTACCATGCGCTGCTTCAGCTTCCATGGTCTTGCCATCCGGGGTCACCAATGTAGAGGTCATTAATCCAAGTGAGCCAAAACCCTGGGCGACGGTATCTGACTGCACATCCCCATCGTAGTTCTTGCAGGCCCATACAAAATTACCGTTCCATTTCAGTGCTGAAGCCACCATGTCGTCAATTAAACGGTGTTCATAAACAATATTGGCTGCTTCAAATTTTGACTTGTAATCAGCCTGGTAGATCTCTTCAAATATATCCTTGAAACGACCGTCGTATTTTTTCAAAATGGTATTCTTGGTGGACAGGTATAATGGCCATCCTTTCTGTAAAGCGGTGTTAAAGCATGAATGCGCAAAACCCCTGATGGATTCATCGGTATTATACATCGCCAGTGCCACGCCGTCTCCCTTGAAGTTATACACTTCGAATGACTGTGTTTCACCATCGCCTTCAGGTGTGAATGTAATGGTCAGTTTACCTTTGCCCTTAGTCACGAAATCCGTTGCCCGGTACTGGTCGCCAAAAGCATGACGTCCGATACAGATAGGTGCAGTCCAGTTGGGTACCAGGCGGGGAACATTGTTGCAAACGATAGGTTCGCGGAATACAGTACCGTCGAGGATATTACGGATGGTGCCATTCGGTGACTTCCACATCTGTTTCAGGTTAAATTCCTTCACCCTTGCCTCATCAGGCGTAATGGTGGCGCATTTGATACCCACACTGTACTGCTTGATTGCTTCAGCGGCATCTATTGTCACCTGGTCGTTGGTGGCGTCACGGTGCTCCATACCGAGGTCATAATACTTGATATCCAGGTCAAGATATGGCAATATCAGTTTATCCTTGATAAACTTCCAGATTATGCGGGTCATTTCATCTCCGTCCAATTCAACAACAGGATTCGCTACTTTTATTTTTTGCATGGTTAAGTGTTAATTTTTTTTGCAAATGTAATTTTTAAATTCCTATAATTAAAGCGATTTTTGGAATAAGAATCCATTTTTTTGACAACAAAAAAAACCCGTCAGCAAGCCAACGGGTTTTACAAATATTTTTAGTGAATTAAGCAGTCACCTGGTCTTCCAGAACTATGCCTGAAGTCTCTTTATTCGGAGATTGGATGTACACCATTTTGTTCACGTTTTTCAGGTTTGTCTTCCTTACACGCGTAAACTCTTTATTTCTCCTGTCTTTTCTTTTTAACCTAGTAACAGCCATGATATTTTATTTTTAAGGCTGCAAAGATAGGCATAAATCCATATAATTCAAAAATATTTCGGTTTTTTTTACCTGGATTCCATCATAATATAAGGCACCATCATCTCCTCAAGCGAAATTCCGCCGTGCTGGAAGGTATTGGTGTAATAATTCACGTAATAATTATAGTTGTTCGGATAGGCGAAAAAATCATCCTCCTTGCATACCACGTAGGTCTGGCTGACATTTACCTTGGGCAGGAATGCCAGTTCCGGTTTCTTGATCTCAAATACGTCCTTAGGGTCATAACTCAGGTTTTTGCCCTGTTTGTAACGCAAATTGGTATTGGTATTCTTGTCGCCAATGATCTTCACGGGTTTGTTAACCCTCACGGAACCGTGGTCAGTGGTAATGATCACCTTGCATTTCTTTTCAGATATCAGCTGCAACGCCTCCCACAGTGGTGAGTGCTTGAACCAGCTTTCGGTCACCGAACGGTAAGCGGCCTCATCCTCAGCAAGTTCCTTGATAATGCTGACTTCGGTCCTGGCATGACTGAATGCATCCACAAAATTATAGACGATCACATTGATGGCATTCTGGAACATGTTGGGTATCCTGTCCACCATCTGTTTTCCACCGTCGAGGTTGGTCACCTTGGTATAACTGTTTTTTCCTTTAATCATGAGCCTTTGCAACATATCCTTGAAGAAATCTTCTTCAAAATTGTTCTTTCCGCCTTCATCCTCGTCATTGCTCCATTTGTCCGGGAACCTTTTCTCTATCTCGCTCGGCAGGAGGCCGCTGAAAATGGCGTTCCTGCAATATTGCGTGGTGGTGGGAAGTATGGTCAGGTACTGGTCTTCCTCCTCTATCCTGAATTTCTCCTTGATAATCGGTGCAATCGTCCTCCACTGGTCCATGCGCAGGTTGTCTATCAGGACAAAAAATGTCGGTACCTGCTCGGTAATATGTTGTTTCACCCTTCTTCTGAAAAGATTATGGCTCATCACCGGGCCATTGTCGCCGGTCGGTTGCAGGTAATTGATATAGTTTTTGGTGATGAACTTGCTGAAATTGTGGTTGGCTTCCTTTTTCTGGTTCTCATACACCTCATTCATGCTTTTATCGTTGCTTTTACCCAACTCCAACTCCCAGAATATCAATTTATTGTAGACATCCTTCCATTCATCGAGGCTGAGGTTATCCATCAACATGTTGCTGATGTTCCTGAAATCTAACTGGTAGTTCTGGTTGGTCTTTTCAGTCACCAGCCTGCTTTTGTCCAGTATTTTCTTGATGGAGTGCAATATCTGGTTCGGGTTGACCGGCTTGATAAGGTAATCCGCGATCTGTGAACCTATCGCATCATCCATGATGTATTCCTCCTCGCTTTTAGTGATCATCACCACACGCGTGTCCGGGTCAATAGCTTTAATCTGTTTCAGGGTCTCAAGACCGCTGATGCCCGGCATGTTTTCGTCGAGGAAAACAAGGTCCGGTTTTTCACTTATAGCCTTCGATATAGCTGAATTGCCGTTGTTGACGGTGATCATTTCATACCCCTTCTGTTCCAGGAACAAAATATGGGGTTTCAGCAGATCGATCTCGTCGTCGGCCCATAATATCTTGATTTTATCGTTATTCATAGTCTTATCTTTTCATCGAATTGCAATGTATGGTGCCGAGAAGTTCGTCGTATTGCATGAACGGGTTCTTATTGTAAATCATCACGTGGTAATCATTCTCGGTATTGCTGTGATTGCCTTCGGTGTATTGCAGATCTGCCATCTTTTTGGCATCGGGTGTCACGTAATAATAATTATAATAGGCTTGTTTCAGCATCAGGGTTCTTTCATACTGCCCTGCCTTTTCATTCCACTCCATCTTGAATTCTTCCTTGATCTGCCAATCGGTCAATTCACCAAAAATGTAGACATCCTTGCTCAGTTTATCGCTTATAAACGAGAAATGGCATGCGGCATAATCACCTTCAATCCCGCCATTGACTGCGCCATCCCTGTTATCCACCACAATTTTACCGTTAAAATCGATCGTCTGCAGATAAGGCAGGTTCATTTTCGTGGCATCAGCATACAAGACTGCGTTCTTCAGGTTACCCTCCATATATTTTCTCCTGACATTAAAACTCAGGAACCTCAGGCTCCTGATATCAAAATACCTGAACTCATTACCGCCCAGAAAAAGGTTGCCGGTCTCGTAATTGTATTCCAGTAACTTGCCATTGACAAATCTTGGCTTCAGGTCGAATATCGCATTATCCCATCTCAGGTTCTGCATGATGGTGGCTTTCACATCTATCATGGGATTGGGCACTACATTGTCCCCCATATTGACCGAAAAATCTATTTCCTGTGAATTGAATCTCGCATTCGGGTTGGTGGCTATCTTGGCTGAAGCTGTCAGCACGAATTTATCCTCTACCACCATAAAACGTCTCGTCAGTATCAGGTCATTCTCGTCAAAATTCCTGTAGACCTTCAGCAGGTAATTGCCCGAAAGCTTCGGTTTCATGTCCATTGACGGAAAATTGATATTGTAATGTGTATAGACCTGGAAGGTGGTCGTGGAAAAGGTATATTCTGTGATGTTCTCGAAAAAATTACCCTTGATGTATTCGTTGGGTTTAAGGTTAGATGGCAACCAGTCATGGGTACAATGGATAAAGGTGTACTGGTAATTGTCATTCTCGGGCATCAGTTCATCAAATTGGAGGTTCAGCTGTTGTGCACTGTTCAGGTCTATAGCGGGGAACCTTTCATAACTGCCGGCCTGAGTCAGTATGACCGTCTTGATGCTGCTTTCATAAGCAGTATTACTATATTGGAGTGGCATGTAAGCCCCGAAAGAGAAAAATGGAAAGGATAAAACAAAAGGCAATAATTTTTTAGTGATCATACAAATAGTCAGTGGTTTTACAGTCATACTTAATGCGGTTATAAACTTAATAATTGTTCAAATATTGTCTCGAATTCTTTATTTTTACTTTCAATTGAAGTTTCCAGTCGCTTATACTGTTCAGAAAGTGTGCCAATTCTTTCAGGCAGGGCTTCCTCTGAAATTGAAGTCTCCAATTCAATTTTCAGGATTTTCATGTCTTCAAGCGAACGCTCTATCTCATCCAGCTGTTTCTGCAGTTGCTTTTTTTGTTTCTCATTGCCCGGGGCATTAACCACTGGGTCCGCAGTTTTCTGCGTGGCTTTTGTCGTTACCTGGTTCTTTTTATCCAGTGCCTGTTGTGTGCTGGCAGCTTTTTCCCTCAGTTGCATGAAATGTTTCCACTCGTCATAAGTGCCGAGGTATTCCTTGATCTCGTCATCTTCAATCCACCATATTTTATTGGCCACCTGCGATATGAAAAACCTGTCGTGAGAAACTGTGATGAAAGTGCCCTCAAACTGTTGCAAAGCCTGTATCAAAATGTTCATGCTTTGTATGTCAAGGTGATTGGTTGGCTCGTCCAGCAGCAGGAAATTGGCTTCGTTCACCAGGGCCTTTGCCAGGGCTACCCTCGCCTTCTCGCCTCCGCTTAATACCTTGATCTTTTTAAACACGTCATCTCCCGAAAACAGGAAACATCCGAGTATGGAACGCAGTTCGTTCTCGAGTTTAGGCGAGCCCATGCCCGAAAGTTCCTCCAGCAGGCTGTTGTTGACGTTCAGTGATTCCAGCTGGTGCTGGGCATAAAAGGTCTTTTCAATATTGTGGCCGTACTCCACCTCACCGGCTTCTATCGTCTCGCTTTTATCGATAATCCTCAGCAAGGTCGATTTACCTTTTCCGTTGGCTCCTATCAGAGCAATCTTGTCACCCCTTAGAATCTGCGCGCTGGTATTTTCGAAAATTACCTGTTCATTGTATTGCTTGCTGATGTGTTTCAGCGTGACTATCACCTTGCCGGGCTGCTGCCTGACCTTGAACTTCAGGTTCATCACCGACTCATCATTCACTACTTCCTCAATCCTGTCTATCTTCTCCAGCATCTTCACACGGCTCTGCGCCATCGTCGCCTTGCTGGCCTTGGCCTTGAAGCGGTCTATCAGCTTTTCCTGCTGTTTGATGAATTGCTGCTGGTTGTCAAAGGCCCTTTGCTGCAGGTCATCCCTCTCCACTTTAAGCTCCAGGTACTTCGTATAGTTGCCGCTGTATTGATACACCCTCTTGTTCGCCACTTCCACAGTCTTCGTAATCATCCGGTCGAGAAAATACCTGTCGTGTGATACGATGATCACGCAACCCTCGAAAGACTGCAGATATTCCTCTATCCACTCGATGGAAGGTAAGTCCAGGTGATTGGTAGGCTCGTCCAATAATAATAATTTAGGGTTCTGCAACAGCAGTTTTGCCAGCATTACACGCATGCGCCATCCACCACTGAATTCCGAAAGAGGTCTTTGCAGGTCTGCCGTCTTAAAACCAAGACCCTCCAGTATTTCCTCCGTCTTGAATTGAATATTGTAACCATCCACTGCCTCAAATTCCTCCTGCTTATCCCCAAGAAGGTTCAGCACCTCGTCCGAATGATCGAATTCCAGTCGTTCCATGATCGCATCAATCTCCGTTTGCAACGACAAGGCCCTTTCAAACGCCTGTAATGCGACATGATAAATACTTTCATCACTTTCAAAACTGAGCAGGTCCTGGTTCAGGAAACCTATCGTACAATCCTTTGACTTGGACATACCGCCTTCCGTAGGCTGGTATTCCCCTGTCATGATGCGCAAAAGAGTGGATTTACCAGTGCCGTTCTGGCCCACCAGGCCTATTCTCTCACCCGGCTTGATCTGCCAGTTGACATCCTTGTATAAGTAGCGACCACCGAAGTCGAACGCGAGTTCATTTAACGTTAACATCTAAAACGTGCAAAAATAGGCATTTTTTTGGAGGAATTATAGTTAAATAATCTTGGGATAGGATCTAGGATATAGGGGCTAGGATTTAGGGGTTAACCACCTGCTATTGTTGGCCTCATGACCTTAACTTTTAGGAAGATTATCTGGCGGTTTGTGAACCATGTAGTAAAGGCCTCGCCACACTAAAGGTCGAGAGGACACCAAACCGTAACGCAAAAAAGGATAAATTCGCCCTTTCTACAAATATATTTGAACCTGAAAGCCGTTGTTGGGTCTCCCGTCCAACAACTTACGTCAATTGTTGATTCCCTTCTCTGGCTTAGTTATATTTCTTATCACAGATTGCTGTCATCTTTTGCAAGAAGTTTGGTTTTATTAAACATTAGTTATAGTTTTGATAAAATCCCATATCATGAAATACCTATCAATCTTCATTTCTTTTATCTACCTGGCTAGTGCAGCTGTTCAAGCCCAGGAAGTACACATGGTAAAGGAGATTTGTCCAGGGGATAACGGTCCTGTTTTGGGGGTGGCACATTTGAAAATTGTCAACCAAAAATTGTTTTTTACTTCAGATGATGGGGAGCATGGTGTTGAATTGTGGATAAGCGATGGGACAGCCAATGGCACCCGGATGGTAAAGGATATCAATAAAGGCTCTATTAGATCAGGATCAGGAATTCACTTGATAGTAGAGCTAAATAACAAAGCCTATTTTGCAGCGGATGACGGAATTCACGGTTATGAACTATGGCAAAGCGATGGCACTGAAAATGGAACTTTTATGGTGAAGGATATCAATCCGACTTTGTCTATGGGAATTGACCAATTTACACTGCAGGTAATTAATAATGAGCTGTTTTTTTTAGGTGATGATGGAACGGGAGGAGCGCTTTGGAAAAGTGATGGAACTTCGCAAGGTACTGTCTTATTCTTGGAGTGGCCCGGAATAATTGCATACCTAAATGGGAATTATATCCTTTATGTCCGTAATTCAACCAATGGAGATGAAATATGGATTTCTGACGGCACAAGTTCAGGAACAAACATATTGAAGGATATCAACCCTGGAGCCAATTCGTCTAAAGCCTCAAATTTCTTCATCTACAATAATAAACTGATGTTTGTAGCGGATGACAGTATTCATGGAGAAGAATTATGGATAACTGACGGGACTTTCAATGGCACTAAAATGCTGAAGGATATCTTTGTTGGCTCAGGAAGTTCATCTATCAATTATTTTACATTCTACCATTCAATACTTTATTTTTCCGCAATAGATTCGCTCAATAATAATGAAATATGGGAAACTGATGGCACATTGACAGGTACAAAAAAATCATTTGAAATTAACAATGGAATAGCAGGAAGTAAAATATATGGAATTACAAATGCCTTGGATTATTTGGTAATTACAGCATTTGACAGCATATATGGAAAAGAACTATGGAAAAGTAAAGGCACACAATTGTCTACTGCACTTGTAAAAGATATCAATAGCGGAAATAAAGGCTCGTATAAAAAAAAGATTATGGAGTTAGGATCGTCTATATATTTTGATGCCTCTGATGGTATTGTTGGTTCTGCATTGTGGATATCTGACTTAACGGATTCCGGGACCAGGTTGGTAAAAGATATTGATACTATTTCATCGTATTCAATTGGTATTTTAACAGAAATCACAGGCTTTGATGGAGCCTTGTTCTTTAATGGGAATGACGGCATACACGGAAATGAATTATGGACCAATGTCAATACAAGCGGTTTATTGCCATTCAGTTTGAGTGCCCAAATAAAAGTTTATCCGGTGCCATCCAGTGGAGTATTGAATATCGAAATGACAAATGATGTATTCAGCCAGTTTGAAATAATAGATATAAACGGCAAGGTGCTTCAGACATTTGTAAATAGCGAAGATTTGAAATCCATAAAATTGGATATTTCGGGCATGAGCACTGGCGTTTATACATTGTTAATGCACTTAAAAAACGGAAACCGGTTCAATAAACAATTCATTATTTCAGAATAATCCGGGTATTACAATTTTTGAAGGATATGTAAGTAAATAGTAGTAAAATCACAATTCCCTCCCTAAATCCTAGCCCTTGGCTCTGTCCCCACATCGTACATCGTATGTTCCGCCATAGGCGGACAAGGCGTACATCGTACATTCTCACTTCCCCCCCATTCCCTGCGTCTTCCTATGCTGCACTCCCCAATCCTTCATGGCATCCATCACCTTGTCCAATGATTTGCCCGACCTGGTCAGTTCGTATTCTACGGTGACCGGTGTCGAGTCATAGACTGTGCGGATGACAAGGTTGTTGAGTTCAAGCTCCTTGAGTTCCTTGGACAACATGCGCGGCGTGATGTTGGGAATTTCCCTTTCGAGTTCACGGAAACGTTTTTTGCCGAAGAACAGGGCCGTGATGATGGGCAGTTTCCATTTGCCACTGATGACATTCAACGCGTCGCGGATTGGCAACACATACTGTGAACATTGTTCCTTGTCTTTTTTACATTCGACAATTGTTCTTTCCTTCTTTTCCTTTTCGACTATCAGTTCCATATTATTATTATGCTAATTTAGAAGTGGGTATACTTTTGTATAGTGGTATACTTTAGTATAGTACTTACTTTAGTATAGCAAAGGTACGTACCTTTGTACCATAAAAACAAATGAATTTTTAAAAAAATAATTTCTGACACAAACGACCATATATATAACATCATGAACAATCAAAAAAATCAATCATATAAAATGAAAAAATCAATTCTTATGGCAGCAGCCACAGCGCTGGTCCTGTCTTTTACATTCGAACAATCCAACTGGTCAGTAGATAAAACACATTCCAGGCTTGGATTCACTATCAACCATCTCGGTATCACTGACGTGCACGGAAGTTTCGGCACCATCGAAACCAGGATAAGTTCATCCAAGGAAGATTTCTCTGACGCGGTCATTGAGTTCTCAGCCGATGCAGCCAGCATCAATACGGCGAACGAACAAAGGGATGCCCACCTGAAAAATGAAGACTTCCTCGATGTTGAAAAACATCCCAAACTGACATTCAAAAGCAGTTCCTTTAAAAAGAGTAAAGGCAACCATTACGCATTAAAGGGTGACCTGACCATGCATGGTGTTACTAAACCTGTTGAACTGGATGCAGTTTTTAATGGTACCACGACCAACCCGATGAGCAAAAAAACAATGGCGGGTTTTAAAGTCACTGGCGCCATCAAGCGTTCTGATTTTGGTGTCGGTCCTGGTATTCCTGCACCGATGCTGAGTGATGAGATACAATTATTGGCGGACCTCGAATTTAGCAAGGAATAATCATGAAAAAGTTCTTTTTTCTCATAGCAACACTGTCCGCTTTGGCGGCGGTGTTTGCTTTTACTACGGTTCATACCTGGAAGATCCAGGAAAACTATAGCATACAATTTTCAAACAGCGATGTCAGTGGCATTTTCAAGAAATTTACGGGTGTCATTGATTTTGAAGAAAACGCTTTGGCTACTTCCAAATTCAATATCAGCATTGAAGTTGCCTCCATCAATACCGGTAATGGACTTCAGAACAAACACGCGAAAGGTGCTGAATGGTTTGATGCTGTAAAATATCCGCAAATAAAGTACGTGTCTTCAAAGATAGAGAAGAACGGCAACAATTATAAAGTGACAGGACAACTCGAAATGAAGGGCGTGAAGAAGGACCTGAGTTTTCCATTCACCTATAAGAAAAATGGCAACTCCGCCACGTTCACCGCTGATTTCCAAATCAACAAGAATGATTTTAATGTCGGCAAAAAAGGTGACAGTGTTGGTGAGATCATCAAGTTAAAAATTTCCATTCCCGTTATAAAATAATAATTTAAAAAATCATGTTTAAAAAAATCATTTTCCTCGGCCTGGTTTCCGGTCTACTGGCAGGAATCGCCGCTTTGGTGTATGCCAATGTATATAATTCCGCATTGGGAACCGACTTCTCACAGATTGTCAAGCCGACAGGCATCATGATGACATCCCTTATCGGTTGTTTACTGGCTGCAGTTGCCTATTATTTCAGCAACAGATGGCTGAAAAATACCGGCGAGATCATTTTCAACCTGGTTTTTGTCTTATTGACATTCGCCAGCATACTCGGACCTTTCGCAACTCAATTGCCACTAGAGATTGAAATGCCTGAACTTTTTCCCGGCCTTACAGTTCCTATGCATTTTTTCCCTGCACTGGCCTGGTTCACCTTGAAACCATTGTTCATAAGGCCTGAGAAAAGGCCGTTTTATGCAGTGGTATAGAATCAGTTACTTTCAGGATTTTACTATACGACGGCAGATGGCCACATGCTGACCAAAGCGTCATCCGCCGCGGCGGACATGACCGTGTCCTTAAGCAGATAGACGCTAAATCCTTAAATTTGCAAATAACAATCATGAAACCAAAAATGGAAGTTGAAATATGGAGCGACGTCATGTGCCCGTTCTGTTATATCGGCAAACGTCGTTTTGAAACCGCCTTGTCGCAGTTCGGGCATGCTGATGATGTAGAGATTGAATGGAAGAGTTTCCAGCTGAACCCGCAGATGAAGACCGTGCCCGGCAAAAGCATCAATGAATACCTCGCTGAGAACAAGGGATGGACTATAGACCATGCCAGGGAGGCCAACCAATATGTCACGAATATGGCAAAGGAGGTCGGACTTACATACAATATGGACAAGGCCGTTGTGGCGAATTCATTTGATGCACACCGCCTGATACAACTCGCAAAAAAACAAGGCAAGGGCGATGCCATGGAAGAACGTTTGTTCAAGGCCTATTTTACTGAAGGGAAAAATACAGCGGATCACCAGGTACTGCTTGACATCGGTCTTGAGATTGGTCTTGACAAGACCGAAACTGAACAGGTGCTTAACAGTGATGCCTTTGCAGAAGATGTCCGGAAAGACATTTACGAAGCACAACAGGTCGGTGCCAGGGGAGTCCCATTTTTCGTATTCAACAGGCAGTATGCAGTCTCCGGCGCCCAACCCGCTGAAGTGTTTCTACAGACTTTGGAAAAGTCTTATGAAACATGGCAGGAAACGAACCCATAAAACAACAATCATTTCGCATGGATTTTAGCCCGGAAATTTCTCCTAAAAATGGCAAATTCCAGAGATAGCAAAAAACATCATTTTTTTGCCAAAATCCTGATTTCATGACGTAAATCGGGAATTTTCACCTTGTTTACCACCCTAAAAATGTCATTTTCTCAATTTCATTTCATAACCATAAGGTAAAACACCTATAAATAGTGCCAAACTCAGGCTCTGAATGACAAAAATAACAGCGTTTAAGTCCAGCTATAATGGCAAATGAGGTATTGATGTTGAAAATGTCAACAGGTATTTTCCTTCAAAACCATTTTTTGTGCAAAAGTGGTGGATTATTGACAAAAACCACTCCCATACCAAGGGGGAAAAACCTATGACTAGAAAATAGTACATTTAAATTTTATCTCATTATATATCAATTATTTATGGAGTATAATTTCCACATTTTTGGATAAAAATTGTGGTCGATTCACCATTCGTGTATATTCGTACTTATGAACAAAACACAATACTTTGTTAAAAAAATAGTTATATTGGTTTCTTTAATTTTCACCCAATATACCCATGCTCAAAACATCAGTGTAACCGTGGTAAATGATGTGGTCGTTTTAATGATGTCGGGGCCTACCACCATTTCCGACCTGAGTACTTCACTAAACAGCAGCAACGACACCCTTTTTATCCTTTCCGATATCGGTGCGGGCACTCTTTCGCTCAGCGGCAGTCCATCAGGCGTGTCGGTCGACAACAGCAGCAAGATCACTATTATTGACCTGAGCACCTTCAACACCTTTGCGGGTATAGAATTATTGAGCAGTTCAGGAAATAGTACAGTAACCATTGGTTCGGCAGGTATCGACTTCAGGAGTGTGAATGCTTCGGCAAACCAGGGTCTCGCGATCGATCTTGGAAGCGGAACCGGTGTAATCAATATCGACAATCCAATCTTTAGTAAAGGCGCAGGTGAGATTTCAATCAATGTATCAAAAAGCATCATTGTTACTGCTCCTATACGGACTGAAACAGGAGGAATATTCTTATCGGCAAATTTACAGCCAACTGCCACATCCGGTAACTTTACAGGAATTGATATTGCCGGTAATATTACAACGAACTCCACCGACGGAGGTGAGATATATATAGAAGCAAGAGGTGGTAATTCAGGCAATAACAATTACGGTGTCCATCTCCATGGCGGAAAAATAATCAAGGCCGGAGGCATGGGCTTTACAACTGTCATTGGTACAGGAGGAGCTTCAACCGGTAGCGATAATTATGGTGTGCTTGTCAGCCAGTCCAATTCAATCATTTCTGCAAGTGGAGGCACTGTCAGTGTGAATGGATTAGGTGGCGGTACAGGTACTTTAAGCGCAAATAATTCAGGAGTTGTCATTGACGGTTCCGGCGGTATTATCACAAACTCAGGTACGGATCCGGGAGCTACGGTAAGTGTCATCGGAGCAGGCGGTGATGGTATCAATGAAAACCAGATCGGAGTGGATATCCAGAACGAGGTATCTTCTTCAGGTGGTAATATATACGTTGAAGGTTCGGGTGGAGCTGATGCAGGTTCATTCACTTCCAACATCGGCCTTTTACTAAGAGGTGCCGGTGTGATACATGCAGGCGGAAGCGGAACTATTACAGCTTTAGGAACTGCCACTGCCGTTCAAAATTCATGCGACGCCATACAATTACAGGATACAGCACGCATCCTATCCGATAACGGCGCTATTTCCATCACGGGTATCAGCACCTCCAGCAGTTTCGGTGTTTCCTTTACAGGCACCAATTCCATTGCAACCGGCAATAACGAACCTTTGGTCATCATAACTAACAAGGCCAATCTTGGCCCATTGTCTGCGGGAACAGGTACCATAGCGATTTTCGCTGATGCAAATACAGATATTGACCTCGGTGGTGCAGACGATGTTGCCACTTTAGGTCTTTCATCATCGGAACTCAACCAGTTAAGTTGCGGACACCTGAAGATAAGTGATACAACCCAGACCGGTAGTATCATCATAAGTAATCATATCGATCCATTACTGGTGACGGATTCAATTGACCTGAATACCGGGTCCAGTATTCTTTTTGCATCAGATACCCTGGTTATCGGTAACCGTTCCCTGAATCTTAACTGTCAATCCATTTACAGGAATTCAGGTTACCTGGATGCTTCGGCCACAGGTTCGGAAGTGGCATTGCGCAATAATAATACATTGTCTTTCCCGCAAGGCTTAATAGCAGGTTCCATTTATAAACTGTCAGTGGACGGCACAGGTGGATTCATGCTTGACGATTCAACCACCATATCAGGAAACCTGGCACTGAATAACGGCGACTTACATATAGGCAACTATAAACTTACAATCAATGGCGTGATTTCTGCAATTTCTGCAGACAACAGCCTGGTAGGTGGCCCGACATCCATTTTAAGTATTGGAGGTAACGGTTCAACCAGTATAGGAAACCTGTATTTTTCTCCCGGAACAGATACATTGCATACGCTGATCCTCAACAGGACTGGTGCAACCGGAAATAATCCTGTTGTTAAGATCGGCCAGGACCTTGCAATCTCCAATACACTTGAGCTGACCAGTGGAAAGATAGCTTTGGACAGCCATACCCTGGCATTTTCAGGTACAACTATCAATGGAGGTAATGCAAGTTCATATGTACAAATTAACGGAACAGGAGGTTTTCAACGTGCAGGTGGCAACAGCATCCTGTTCCCTATAGGTATTAATCCATATTTACCTGTGACATTAAGCTGCGCATCATGTGCTGGTACAGACTTTACAGTATTGGCATCTCCTGGCGTAAGCGACCAAAGCAATACACCCATACTCAGTGATGTGGTAAACGCTACCTGGTCTATACTTGCCAGTGTTAACCAGACAGCCGACATCACATTCCAATGGCCTGCTTCAGCGGAGTTGATCATGCCCCATACAAGCCTTGTGCTTGGAACACGTTTATCAAACCTGAGCGCCTGGACTGGCTTAAGTAGCGGCATGACAATCAATGGAACTGACCCATTTGATATTTCATATTCTGGTTTCAGTTTTAGCAGTGGAGTTACAAACATGTTTGGTATTGGTGGTGGTTCCACTCCCCTTCCCGTTCACATCCTGCATCTTGAGGCAGATTGTGACAAGGTCAGCTGGCAGTCATCCAATGAAACTCCAGGTTCAACTTATGAAGTATTAGGCAGCAAGGATGGAAATCAATGGTCTGTTTTGGGAAAAGTAACAGGCAATAATAATAGTTCACAAATCAATTCCTATTCATTCAAACTGGGTGCAGGAAATCAAGAACATACTTTTTACAGGTTGCGTTTGATAGCTAATAATGAAAATGCATTGTCAAAGATTGTTGCTTCGGATTGTCAGAAAGATGGAGACAAAATTTATACACTTTACCCGAATCCGGTAAAGGATGAACTTTTCATCAGTGGACTTGCTGACGGTACTCTGATCAAACTATATAATGCCATGGGAACTGTTGTTTATGAAGCAGTTTATAATGGTGATAATGGCTTGATCAACATGCAAGACATGAATCAAGGTTTATATATACTTTATATAGACGATAAGTCATACAGCATTTTGAAATCTAATTAACACTTATAGGCAAATAGTTTAGTTTAGTAGTAGCCACGGTCT
>JANWHK010000059.1 GCA_025450395.1 Bacteroidia bacterium | reverse complement strand
GGCTTATCATCCGGGAATTATTGCCCACCGACCTCGAAGGCATGTTCGAACTCGATTCTGACCATGAAGTTCACCGCTTTCTTGGCAACAAGCCTTTCATTAGCCGGGAAGAGAGCATGCAGATGATTAACAATATCAGGCAACAATATATTGATCATGGCCTAGGTCGCTGGGCCATGACAGAAAAAACAAACGGCGAATTCATCGGGTGGACCGGCTTTAAATACATGACAGAGCTGTGCAACGGCCATATCAATTATTATGACATTGGTTACCGCCTGGTCAAAAGGTTTTGGGGAAAAGGTTATGCCAGTGAATCAGCAAGGGCATCACTGGACTATGGTTTCGAAAATTTCAATACGGACATGATATACGCCATGGCCCACCTCCATAACCATGCATCCCTGCACATCCTTCAGAAAACAGGCCTGAAATGTATTGAGACATTCGAGTATAAAGGTTTACCGTGTCAATGGCTCAGTATTTCGAAGGAAGACTGGGCAAGTAAGAGCAGAATACTTAATTTAATTTAATTACTTGCAATTCATTAAACCATTTACTACATTTGCTCTGAACACCCAACCCTGATGTCACTTTTCAGACAATATATCCTTGTTTTATTTCTGGTTTTTTTTACAAAACCGGTTTGCTCCCAAAACTTCGAATGGATGAGGACTTATGGCACCAAAAACTGGGAAGGCATTTTGGGCGTTTGTGCAGAGCCCGGAGGAAAATCAGTTTTCCTCTACGAACATAACAGTGTTCTCAATACAGGTGTCGACACATTGCATTTTGACACTTTTACATTCATTATCCCCAACAAGACTCCCTCTCCCCTCCCAAGCGAAACCTTTTTAGTCAGGCTGGACAGTGCAGGCAGGGTTCTTAAAGCACGATCAATAGGACAATTCAAGGCATATAAGATATGCAGGGACGATAGTGGTAGTTTTTATGTAATTGGAACTTTTTCAGACACCAGTTCATTAATAGGACCCGGGATCATGAAAAAAAACAATGGCAATCTATTGATACTGAAATTCAATAAAAAACTGGAGTATATATGGGCGATACAAACAGGAAACATGGATACAAGGGCATCCAATATAACTTTCTCAGCCGGACGGGTTTATTTTATTTGTGAAAGCATCGGCACTACTAAAATTGGCACCACAACCTACAACTTTGCAAACGTCTTGGGTCGCACTGTGGCGTTTGGAGAAATAAGGACAAGTGATGGAACCATTACCTGGTCGAATTATCTGTATAATAACTTCACGAATCACGTATTTAGGCTGACCGGTATTGTAAGGCTCAATGACAAGCTTTATTTATCCGGGAAAAGGAACTCCACAAGTAATACAAATAACCTGATCATTAACAATGACACCTTTTTCAGGGGCGGATTTGTCATTGAAACGGATTCAATTGGCAATTATGTCAAACGCTTTCTTGTACCCAACATGGATGCGAATCATGGTATAGAATGTATTATTACAGATGGTGAATACTTGTATATTGGTGGAATATTTACAGATAGTTTCTATTGGGGCAGTAAAAAGATCCTTTCAGGATATAAACTACCTTTCAGGATCAATTTTTTTGTAGCCTCGCTGACGAGCACCCTGCAACCGAGATGGTTTTTCCATCCCCAGGTCATCGACTCAATTAACCCAATTGTAGCGCAGGGTGCCGGCATAATTGGAAATGCGCGGTATGATAATAAGTTTCTTTATTTCTCAGGCGTCCTAAACAATAGGATCATCATGGATAACCGGCTGCTTGTTGATGGCAATGCTCCGAGTGGATCAAATGACCCATTGATTTTCAAGACAGACCTGCTCGGAAACATCCTGTGGGTTGCCAATGGAAAATGCAAAAATGGTTCTATATCAACAATGGATGTCATTGGAGGAGAATCTGTATATCATGCTGGCGCATTCGACGGAGCTATGGAATTCCCGCCCTATAAAGCCAAATCAAGAGCCTTCGATGGCTTCATCACCAAGATCACCGATAACGCGATTATTCGCGGGGAGGTTAGTAAAGGCCCTTATTGTGCAGGTGATACCATCAGTATCCCTTATAAAAAAATCGGAGATTATGATACGGCCAATTTATTTATTGCCGAACTCAGCGATGAGAATGGCAATTTTACCGGGGGACACAGAAAGATCGGGCAGTTAAAAACCAATAAAGACGGTACAATTTCAGGGGTACTCCCCTTATTCCAGGTAGCTTCTTCCCCAAAATACAGGATCCGTATCCTGAGTACTGCACCTTATGTTCAAAGCTATTTCAAGGTTGACACATTAAGACTTCTGATCTATTCCCGCGACAAGGCCGATCCCGGGGCTGATACCAGTATTTGCCTTGGCGACACGGTGCAGATAAAAACATCAGGTGGCACCAGGTGGACCTGGAGCGAAAAATACAACATGCAGGACAGTTCTGCGAGGGAAACTTTTGTATGGCCGGTCAAAAACACAACCTACAGGATCATCATCTCTGACAGCTCGGGTTGTGGTGTAACCGATACGGCTTTTAAGACCATACTTGTAAAAAAAGAATTGACAGTCAGTTTCATCACACCTGTTGACACTTCCGTATGCAAGGGAGGTAAAATACCATTGATCGCTGCTTTCAGCGGAGGAGATTCCTGCGGCTATTATTGGCAGTGGGTTTCCATCGATGCGAATGGCACTTATACGTATCTTAAAGAGGCCAGTGACAAACAACGCGACACCCTGTTGTATACTATGCCTGCAGGTGCAGACTCCATGCAGTTCGTGATCTACCTGAATGACAGCTGCACACCTAAAATCGGTTTTGCAACCTATACCTTGAATGTCAGCCGGCAAAAAGCTGTAACATCATTCAAGGAAAAGGATACATCAGTTTGCCCGGGCAAGAACATTCAGGTAGTCGCGAATTTCAGCAAGGGGTATGTCCCCGGTTACAACTGGCAGTGGTTTGAGAAAAATATAGCGAACCTATGGATACCGAGAAAAATTGGTTCAGGCAAGCTTTCAGACACCTTTAATTACACATTACCTCTCTCATGGAAAGGCACAAAACAGCTGCGCGTGATCTTGAAGGACAATTGCTCAAGCCTGAGTGATACAGCTGTTTATAGTATCACCCCCAGGGATACACTGGATATCAGTTTGAACACCCGCGATACGACTTTGTGCAATGGACAATCATACACCTGGAAGGCAAAAGGCATGGGAGGATATGAACCCGGATATCAATTCAGCTGGACAGATGCAAATAACGGACAGGTTTTATCAACAAGCGATACACTGAACTATACAGCATTGGCCCCTATAAAAATCAACCTGAATTTAAGCGACGGCTGTATGCCAAAAAGTTTAACGACTTCATTCCTGGTCAGTGTCAGTCCTCCCCTGAAGTCCGAAATCAAAAATCAGGGTGACACGGCTTTATGCTTTGGACAAAAACTCTTTTTGCAGGGCGGTGCTACAGGTGGTAAAGGTTCGGCTTATCAATATGAATGGCAACTGGCGGGAAAAGTCATTGGATCCAGGGACAGCCTGATGCTGAATTCCGGCCACTACCTGGCTTATGCTGCTACAACTAAAAAACTCCTGTTCATCATCAATGACCAATGCACTGTAAAACCCGATACGGCATTCATCAATATAGACTTCCTGCCGGAACTGGACATGAATGCTTCTGTAAAGGATTCAATTTGTTATCCGGACCAAGCCGTATTCAAGGCCACAGGCAATGGTGGAACAGGAAACTATACATTTGAATGGCTCGATGAGAACAATGTACTGCAGGGGAATACTGACAGCCTCTTGTTTAAGCACAATAATGCCTCACAAAGCGGACTCATAAAACGCAGTATTATCATCATCGACGGCTGCTCAGAAAATGACACAGCTGAACTTAAAACTGAACTGCTCAAACCACTCTCACTCTCGCTCAGCGTTTCGGATACCTGCCCGCTTATATCCACATTGCTGACTGCCTCCATCTCCGGTGGAAGAGGCTATGGATACAAGGTCTCTTGGTGGAAAGAAAATACATTCCTGGCAAGCAACAGCGGCTTGCAGAATGTATTCCCGGACGCTAAATCCGGTATTTTCAAGGCCATATTGACCGACGGCTGCAGCCAGGCTTCCGATACGGTCACCATAACGCTGGGATTAAAACCCAATATCAGCTTATCCGTGAAAGATCTGTGCCTGGGTGATACGACCCTTGCAAGGGTTGTCAGCCTGAGGCCTTCCGTTTACAACTGGAAGATCAATAACAATGACATGTCATCCCATGACAGCCTCTTAAAAATCGTATTGCCAGCCATCGGTCTTTTCAAGATAAAAGTCAGCACTTCAGGTTTCTTATGCCAAGACAGTGACTCTGCCAATGTCTATATCCTTGAAAGACCCATAGCCGGTTTTGATTATGTGCATTTTCCGCGCGATGCTTCAGGCATTCCATTTCACTTCATCAACACATCATCTCCAAGTGCAAGTACGTGGAACTGGAACTTTGGCAACAGCGGTACTTCCAACCTCAAAGAACCTGATTTCACTTTTGTAAAAACCGGCACTTCAAAAGTCACATTGATCGTATCGAACCAGAACACCTGTTTTGATACAATTGAAAAGGAAATTCCCGTGCTTGAGAACATAAAATTTTTCTTCCCCAATGCCTTTTCACCGAATGCAAACCATATCAATGACGGGTTTGGACTGAACCCCAACCAATACCATCTGGTCAAGGAATTTCACCTGGAAATATACAACCGCTGGGGCGAAAAAATGTTCGAAACAGATGATGTGACCGAGCAGTGGCAAAGCGGCAAATACCAGCAGGGAATCTATATCTACAAGGCATATATCAGGGATGTTTACAATGTGTTGCATGAAGACATCATGGGTGTGGTGGAGGTATTGAGGTAAGTGAATGGTTCGAGAGCCTCACCACAATGAGACTTCACATGACACAAGGATTTAACCCTCATTGTAATTTGTAACTTGTAATTTGTAAATTAAGTGCTTTTCAATGGCATATCTCCATAGAAATGCGTTAATTATACAACTTAATCTCAAAGTTATGTAAAACTAAAGGCGTTTGGTGTAATTAATTTTGAAAACACATTTTCTGTTACGCCAGATGCCCGATACCCAAACGAAAACTCCAAAGTATTTATTTTCAAAAGGAATAGACGATTATTTCAATGGCGTATACAAGGCCTATAAATTTGTTGCGCTTTTTTTCAGGCAGGCTTTTACGCGGCCATTCCATCTCAGGGAAATTATCAACCAATGTTTTGAGATCGGCTTAAAATCCCTTCCATTAATTACGGTTACGGGTTTCATCATTGGTATCGTATTTACGAAACAATCCCGACCCTCTCTTGAGGATTTCGGGGCTACTTCCTGGCTGCCATCACTGATGGGCATCGCCATTGTCAGGGCCCTGGGCCCCCTTGTGACGGCCCTGATATGTGCAGGCAAGGTAGGTTCAGGCATCGGTGCGGAAATTGGATCCATGCGGGTTTCGGAACAGATCGACGCCATGGAGGTATCCGCCATCAATCCTTTCAGGTACCTTGTGGTAACACGGGTACTGGCCACAACCATAAGTATTCCCCTATTAGCCTTCTATTGCAGTTTTGTTGGCTTACTCGGTTCCTACGTCAATGTACATGGAGAAGAAGCCACCAGTTTCACAACCTATTTCACCAACGCTTTTTCAACCATCAAATTCCTCGACCTTTTTACATCCGTCATCAAATCCCTTGTTTTTGGATTTACCATCGGCATCATTGGTTGCTACAAGGGATATAATGCCACAAAAGGCACACAGGGTGTCGGAAAAGCGGCAAATCACGCCGTGGTACTCGCCATGTTCCTGATATTCCTGGAGGAAGTTGTGATTGTTCAGATAGCCAATTGGATACGATATTTTTAAAACATGGAAAACCAGCCTAAACATACCATCAGCCAGGATGAAATCGTAATATCTATCAAGGGATTGTATAAATCATTTGGCGAACTGGATGTTTTAAAAGGTGTGGACCTGGATGTATTCAAGGGTGAAAACGTGGCCGTACTGGGCAAGTCAGGCACTGGCAAATCCGTGTTGATCAAGATGCTGGTCGGTTTGCTTAAACCCGATAAGGGCGAAATAACTGTACTTGATCAAAAGGTAAACGAACTGGATGCAAAAACACTTGATGCCTTGCGTTTGCGCGTCGGATTCTCTTTCCAGAACAGTGCGCTCTACGACAGCATGAATGTATACCAGAACCTTGCATTTCCCCTGACAATGAATGTAAAACACCTGGGCAAAAAAGAAATTGATTCAAGGATTAAAGAAGTGCTGGAAGCAGTAGGACTTGAAGACAAAATGAAACAGATGCCTTCAGACCTTTCCGGCGGTCAACGCAAAAGGATAGGTATTGCAAGGACCCTGATACTCAAACCGGAGATCATGCTGTACGATGAACCGACTGCAGGACTTGACCCTATAACATGCGCCGAAATCAATGAACTGATACTTGAGGTTCAGGAAAAATACAATACCAGTTCTATTATCATCACTCACGACCTTACCTGCGCCAAAATAACTGCCAACCGCGTAGCCATTTTGATCGATGGCCAATTTTTAAAAATCGGGAAATTCAAGGAAGTATTTGAAACGAAGGATGAACAGGTGAATAGTTTTTTTAAATATAATTTTATACAATAACAATGAATGAATTAAGCAATAAACGCACCATCATCGTAGGCCTTTTTATCATTTTAGGACTCGCATTGCTCATCGCGGGCATCCTGATGGTTGGCAACCTGCATGAAACCTTTAAAAAGAAGTTTGATGTCATCACGTTTTTTGAAGATGTGAACGGGTTGCAACCCGGTAATAATGTGTGGTTCTCAGGTGTCAAGGTAGGAACCGTCAGCAAGGTCGAATTTTACAGTAAGACAAAGGTAAAGATCGTGATGAAGATTGAGGACAAGGCACAGCAATACATACGCAAGGACGCCCTTGTGAAGATCAGCACGGACGGCCTGATAGGCAATAAAATACTCGTGATATACGGAGGCACCGCAAGCGCACCACAGGTGGAGGAAGGAGATATTCTCGGGGTTGAGAAAACATTTACTTCCGAAGACATGATGAATACACTGCAGGAAAACAATGTCAACTTCCTTGCCATCACAAAGAATTTCAAGGAAATCAGCAGGAGACTCGAAGCCGGTGAGGGCACTGTCGGAAAGCTATTGAACGATACCGACGTGTACGAAAACATCAATGCTACTTCTGCATCACTGCACGCAGCTGCTGCCAGGGCCGAACAGTTGATAGCCTCGCTTAATCACTACGCGGCAGGATTCAACCGCAAGGGAACCCTGGCCAATGAAATCGCTACAGATACCGTGGTGTACCAATCACTGAAATATTCTGTAATGAGGTTGCAAAATATGGCAGATACGGCAGCCTTGTTTATCAGCGACATTAAGGCAGCAGGCAAAAACCCCAACAGTCCTGTCGGTGTGATGCTGCATGATGAAGAAACTGCGGAGCGGTTAAAGTCAACCATCAAAAACCTGGAAAAAAGTTCTGAAAAACTGAATGAAAGCCTTTCAGCCCTGAAGTACAGTTTCCTGTTCAAAGGTGCTTTCAAGAAAAAAGCAAAAGCGGATAAAGACAGTTTGAATTGACAAATTACAAGTTACAAGTTACAATTTGTTGGTACAAATTAAAAACCAAATTGCAATTTGGATAGAAAAGGGTTGTAATTTTCAACCCCTACACGTTGTAATTTGTAATTTGTAATTTGTAATTTTACTTCTCCCTGCTATCCATCACAATCGTAACGGGACCATCATTCACTAAGGCAATCTTCATATCTTCACCGAACACACCGGTCTGGATATCCTTTTGTGTCAGCGAATGTAATTTGTCAATAAAATAGTTGTAAAGCGGAATGGCCTTTTCAGGCCTTGCAGCCTTGATAAAAGATGGCCTGTTGCCTTTGGCGGTTAACGCATGTAAAGTGAATTGACTGACTACCATTAAATCAGCTTTTGCCTCAACATGGGAAAGGTTCATCTTGCCTTCTTCATCACTGAATATTCTCATGCCGTGTATCTTTGTCGCGAGGTAATCAGCATCTGAAGTTTCATCCTCCTCTTCAATACCCAAAAGCAGCAACAGACCCTTGCCAATCGCACTGTATTGCTTTCCCCCGATAGCAACCGAAGCATTGGCCACCCTTTGTATCACCGCTCTCACTCTGTTTTTTCCTTTGTTAGCCTGAACATAAGTCCCACTTCTACACCTATCGCGTATAACTGATGCCTTTGCGCACTGTAATTGGCTACCAGCAATGGCATATAAAAGGTCGGCTGCGCAAATATATAGGTATGTTTTCCATACACCAGGTTTTCCACGCGTAAAGCGAAATGCAGGTTGGCATTGAACATGGCGGGTTCCGAGCCCTGGTCTTTCAATATAAATTCATTTTTGTTTCCCCTCATGGTAAAACCGTACAATACGGCGCGTATATCATGTTTCAGCCTGCCTGAAAGCGATCCGCCGAATAAAGCATGCAGTGAGAGCGACTTCTTTTTTTTGCCACTGAGCTGCCATGAAAAAAGAAAAGGTATTGATAAATATTGATAGCGGTAATTAAAATCCACATAAGTCTCTCCTGTTTGCACCAGGTCAAACCTGACACCGATATCCGGATGAATGGTGTCCTGGAACCTTATATTTTCCTTGCGCCTGGTAAAGCCAAAATTATGAAACTGCAGACCAACAAATAACCTGCCTTTTTCACTGGTTTTCAAACTCATCATCAGGCTGGCACCGAGCGCATCACGCCATCGGTCGGCCTTGCTGATGGAATCCTTGTATGCTTCGTTGACTTCAGTTTTATACACCATTACCCTGTTGCCCATAGTGGGTACTACAGCTACGGAAATCATAGCGTCTTTCAACTGTGCAAAGGTCGTGAAACCACACAGGAAAAATAAAATGGCGAATATGTTATGTTTCATCGGTAAATTGAATAATATTAAATTTTGTCTGCTTGTAAAAACGGTATAACAAAAGAATCGCCGCAAAAGTCAGGCCAACGATAAAAGCGATCCAGATGCCTTCTATGCCCCAATCCCACTCGAAACACAAAAGGTAAGCACCCGGCATCATCAGCACCCAGTATGACAGGAAGGCAATCACGCCTGTCACCCTGGTGTCCTTGATACCCCTGAGGGCGCCTGCGGCAACCGTCTGCAATCCGTCGCTCAACTGGAAAAAAGCTGCCAGGAGTATAAGTCCCGGAGCTATGACCAGCACTGCCGCATCATTTGTATAGATCAATGGCAACTCGTCTTTAAAAATGAAGAATATCAACGCAAAAATGATCTCAATACCTATGGTCAGGAAAATCGCTGCAAACCCTGATCGCCTGACACCCGCTTTATCCTGCGCACCGTAAAAATTCCCGACAAGTATATTGGCCGCAGCCGCGATACCGGTTACGAACATATAGGTTATGGAAGCCAGGTTGATGGCGATCTGGTGTGAAGCTGAATGTATGTCAGAAATGGAACCTGCCATAATCAATGCGATGGAAAATGCCGCAATTTCGAAAAAAAATGTAAACCCTACAGGAATACCTATCTTTAAAATAGCAAGAAAATAACTCTTGAATTCAATGGTCTGTTGTTTTAAATGCAAGATCAGGGGATGATACCATACCCAAAACAGCATCATCACAGCCATGACATAACGGGCAATCACCGTGGCCCACGCAGAACCTGCAAGTCCCATGGCCGGGCAGCCGAAATACCCCCAGATCATGATAATATTCAGTATGAAATTCAACGCCAGGCCAAAAAAGGTGACGTACATGGATATCTGTGTCTTGCCTAATCCATCCATGAGATGTTTGCCGGAATTGAAGAACAACAACGCAGGCACTGATAAATTGACTATCCATAAATATTCCTTTCCAAGTGCTGTAAGCTCAGGTGATTGCCGGAACAGGTAAAGGTAATTCCCCATGACATAATTGACCAGCATCAGTGCGATACTCAGGAAAAGGGCCACATACAAGGATGAATAAAAAATGGGGATTGATTGCTGCGGTCTTTCTTCTCCATCAGAGATGGAAGTAAGTGTACTCACGGCATACATGGTTCCAATGCCTATCAGAATAAAAAGGAAAAAAACTGCATTTCCAAAACCTGCCGCGCTCATTGACAATGTATCCAGGCGGCCGAGCAGCACAATATCCGTGAAACCCATCAATACCAGCCCCAGCTGTCCTATGGTGATGGGCAATGCCAGTTTGGCGATATCCCTGACAATGGCGTGATATGATGCGATTTTTTTAAACAAGCCTGCAAAGGTCGAGAAATCACGCCATAATACCAATTACCGATTCTCAACCGATTACCGGCTGACCACCGGTTTCCCACTGGCTCTATAGCGGCTCTATTCCAGGCTCAGTTCGATGTGACTGTGTTCCGAGATGATACTTGTCAGTATCTCGAAAAAGGACACACCTACGGCCCATCGGTTCATTGGCCTTAAACCAAGATCCTGCATGCTTTTCCTGCTGTTCTTCCAGACCAGGTTGATGGGTTCCTCGTATTTCATCACACGTGAACCTCCGCGCAAAAGATCATGCAGCGTGCTCAGGTTATGCCTGATCAGCCTGTCAGGGTTCTTCCTGAACAAATAATCTATTTCACGGTAAAAACTTTCAAGATTCGAAAACTTATTACCATCAAGAACAATTGTTTTCCTCTCATTGTCCTCCTGGTGCTTGTACCACACCGTCCAGCGTCCTGACTCGCTTGTGTCAAGCCCTCTCGGATTCCAGTCACTCATCAGGCGTTTCGCCAGGTGTACATCATCATTTCCCGTACTCCATTTTCTATTTTCCATGTATTTTATGTTTTGTGTAATTTTTTTTATCTTAATAATGTAAGCGTACCTCTCATTGCGAACTGGTCATCGTTAATGTATTCACCGTTGACAGTCCACATATAAGTATCCTGCTCGCATAGCTGGCCATTATAGGTACCATCCCAGGTTGCATTGATATCCGTTGTTTCAAATACTTTCTGTCCCCATCTGGTGAATATACGAAAAACGTAGTTGTCTGGTTTTACATTGAACAGAGACGGTCTGAAATCATCATTCCTGCCATTCCTGTTTGGCGAGAATGCGTTAGGGACATATACATAACCTTCCTTATAAGTGCCGAGGTAATTATTTTTCAGCATGGTATCCGTGCAACCGAATGAATTGGTGGCAACCAGTTTAACCGAATAATACCCAAGCTCGTTGATGAGGAATGAAGGATCGCGCTGGTTTGAGCCATCAATCACATTCTGGAAGGTGTCATATACGAACCAATTGTACTTGATCGCATTATTGCTGATGTTCTGCATCTTGAAGACCGCATTCGGTAAATTCAGGAATTGCTTGCTCACGAAGAAATCCGCATCGGGTTTTGGCAGTACCTTGATAAAATAAGGTGCAGTAGAGGAAACTACCCCACCTGTTCCGGTGGCGATCAGGGTCACATCCCACTGCCCTGGAAATTTGAACACATGAACAGGTTCCTTTTCATATGAATCAGGTGAACCATCACCAAATATCCACCTGTAGCTATTGGCAGAGATGGTGGTGTTCTTGAACCGCACGGTTAAAGCAGCACAACCCTCTGTGGTATCCGCTGCAAAAGCTACAACAGGTTTCGGATCTTCAATATAGATAGGTTTGGAAACAATATCACTGCATTGTTTATTCCACACCGTCAGTGTCACAATCACAGTTCCAGAATTTGTATAGGTATGTGAAGGATTTTTTACATTTTTATTGGCGGTTGGAAATGAATTGTCACCGAAATTCCATTCATATATCAGGCTATCCTCGTTAACAGTCACAATAAGTGGTTTAGCTGTAAAATCAACTGTGGCATTCGGCAATTTCGGCAAACCAGGGATATACGTAAAATCAGCCTTTGGTTTTTCAAGCACCTTGTAAAAACTCTTACCATCGCTGCTGTCTACGCAGCCATCCTTGTCATAACCATATAACATGATCTTATAGATACCGAAATGATCGTATGTATAAGAAGGGTTCACCTCATTCGACAAACCGCCGTCGCCAAATTTCCAGAAATACCTCACGGAATTGACGGATGTATTGCTGAACTGCACTAAACCTTTTTCACATGATATCGGTGATTGCTGGTTAAAACTGATCTGCAGTTTCGGTTTCACCTTGATCGTTTGCTCTGTACTGTCCTGGCATGCGTAATTATTTGTAACAAGCAGTGTCACACTGTAGAATGTATCCTTCAGTTTAGAAGGTGGAAGTATGGTTGAAAAACTTGAAACAGAAATCACTGTACCATCATCAAATTGCCAGAGGTTGCTAGTGTTATTCTTCGACTTGTTGATGAACTGGTAAGTACCGGCATCGCATGGGTCATTCCTTTGGGTCTTGAAGTCAGCTATAGGCTTTGGATAAACGATCACATTGGAGTATGAAGTGTCCTTGCAATTGAATCTCTGCCTGTATAAGGCTATCTTGGGCTGTATGCTGAGGTTGCTCAAAGGGTTCACAAATGTATGCGCTATGGTGTCACCAAAACCGTGTGGCGTATTGTCACCAAAATCCCAGTAAAGTGTGTTGAATGTCTTTGAACTGTGACCCATCGTCACAACCAGGTCTGTACATCCCAGCGGTTTGTCAAGCACTATTTTTTCCAGCGGTTTATTCACCAGGTAGATATCGTGTTTTATAGTGTCCTTGCAACCTGCGGATGAGGTCACCTCCATGGAGATGTTGAAACTGGTATCCCTGCCATTGCTTATTACAGGAAATTTATGTTTAGGGTTGATCAGTGTTGAACTTGTGCCGTCACCGAATTTCCAAAGGTATTTGTATCCGCCCAATGTTGTATTGACAATATAGACACTTTCCCTTCCGCAAGTGGAGTCCACTGCATATTCAAAGCCCGCTTCAGGACGTCCGAGGACCAATACCTGGTCATACACTGTATCGCTCAGGCAGCCATATACTGATGCCACCTGGTGTGATACCACATACATGGTGTCAAATAATTTAAGGCCCGGCAGGTTTAAATTTTCTATAGTCGAACCGGTGAACTGTGTTGTTCCCTGTCCCCAGTAATATTGTGTTGCGTTGATGGAATTATCTGTCACTTTGAGTACGACAGGTGCACAGGCCTTTTTAGTGGAGACTGTGAACTTGGCCACTGGTTTTGGCCTGACTGTGATGACCTGTGTGGCAGTATCCCTGCAACCATACTGGCTGATGGCTTCGTAGCTGATGGTAAATTGTAGGTCATTGTTGGTATTGTTGATATACACCGTTGAGTCATCCTCATAAGCAGACTTGTAAGTGTTGCCAAAATTCCAGCTGTGTGACAGAGGTCCTCCGTCCATTGATAATGACTGGTTCTGTGTAGAGATATGCAAAGGTGTGCAACCGCTGAGTGTATTGAGTGCAAATTTTGCAAGCGGTTGAGGGTGAACTGTAATATCGAGTGTCATACTGTCCTTGCAGCCAGGAGCGCTATAACCGATCAATTGAACTGTATAAATCGTATCGTTTGTTAATGAAGCAGAATAAAGTGCACTGAAGTCTTTACCTGTTCCGCTTGCCCCGTTTCCTGAATTCCACATGAAGGTCATGTCGTCAATGCTGGCTGAATTCTTGGGATTTGACAAATTCGTGAAATTCACAGGCAACATGGCACAACCTGAAGCATTGTCCGGTGAGAAATCTATAGTCGGAATAGAGTATACCGTTACAGGCATGCTGGTGGAATCCTTACAGCCGTTGATGGTGGTGGTCCGCAAGGACACAATATAGGTCGTATCCTTATCTTCGTCCGGGCTAAAAGACTCTGAAGGGTTGATGGATTTGGAAGTCTTGTCCTTGAAATACCATTTGTGTTTCAGGCTGCCGAAAGGATCACTGTTATTGGTTTCTGACAGGTTGGTGAATTTTACCTTTAACGGACCACAACCCTTGTCAACATCCATTGAGAATGCTGCACGCGGACCGGGATAAACCGTAACCTGGGTTTTTACTGAGTCCCTGCAACCCGCCCAGTTGGTCACCTTCAGTTCGATGTAATAGATTGTATCATTACCGGATGCTGAAACATAATCCGCTGTCGGATTTTTAAGCGTCGATGTCGTGCCATTTCCCAAATTCCAGAAACTGCTGACAGCATTTGTAGATTGGTTGTTGAAGATCACCTTTAGCATTCCACATCCTGAATCCGGCCATTCTATTATTGCCTTGGGATTTTTAGGCGTGAAGTATGATTTCTCTATTGAGTCTCCCTGGCATGAAGAAGCGCTGGTGGCTATCAGTTTCAGTTTCACAACGGTTGAATCGGTAGATATGGTTGAATCGGTAAGGTCCTTTTTGGTGGAGATCAGTTTGCCATTGGCATACCACCTGAAGTCTTTTCCATAGATGGAGGTATTCGTGAACTTAAAAGTTGCCGGTTTACAGCCGAAGTTCTTATTGATATCAAACTGGGCTTTTGCTCCCGGCTTGATATTGAGCGTGTGGTAGACGGTGTCTTTGCAGCCTGCACCGGTTCCCGAGATCAGCCTGATGGTGAATGTACCGGTGAGAGCATACAGGTGTTTGGTGATACCTGCAGTTGAAGTTGTCAAGGTTTGATTATCGCCGAAATCCCAGTTATATGTATTGGAATTGGTGGACTGGTTGTTAAATGAGAGTGAATCAAATGTACATCCAGAAGTATCACCGCTGAGTATCGCTACGGGCAATCCGTAAGCTGTGAAGGTCTGGCTGAATGTATCTTTTCCGCAACTGTCAGAGACTATCAATGTCACCGTATAATCACCGGCAATTGTATAGTTCTTTGCCGAAGGGTTTTTAACACCCGAAAAAGTGCCATCACCAAAATCCCAGCTATAGGTCGGGTTGACGAAATAGGAAGTGGATGTATTGTTGAAGGTCACAGCCATCGGCACACAGGTACCGCTTACATTGGCGAATGATGCAGTTGGCTTGTCATTGACAACAAAGGACCTGCTAAGCGTATCTGAACCGCAAAGGTTGGTAACTTTCAGCGAAACAGTATTGATTCCCGGCTTGGTGAATATGTAGTTCAGTATGGAATCATTGAAGGTCTTTACCGTAGTATCTTCTGTCACTGTCCACAGCCTGGTATAGGACCGGCCTTTGGATGTATCTGTAAGAGTGGTCGCAAGGGGTTTGCAACCTCTGTTGGAATTGAATTTGAAACCGGCAATGGGAGTGTAATACACTTCAAGTTTGTTTTTGAACGTATCATATCCACATCCGCTTTTCACAATCAGTGTAATGATATAATCACCTTCCGTTTTGAATTTGTGGGGTTGGTCTGCATTACTATTGATCCATCCGGTGGTGGTTCCATCCCCGAAATCCCAATAGTATTCCTTGATGTCCGGCATCAGGCAATACTTGTCTGATGACAGGTTCTGGAAAACATGGTTCAGTGTCGGATTACAGGTTGTGTTCACTGCCCATTTTGCCCTGTCCCTGTCGCTGATATCAATCGGGTTCCAGGTGGTGAATGAACTTCCGCACACATTCCTGGCGGTGATCTTGATGATTCCGGCACATACACCTATCTTATAGGTATGGTAAAGTGTATCGTTATAACTGGTGTAAGGCAGGGTAAGTCCTTCACCATTTCCCCAATCTACATCAAAGATGGTGTTGTCGGAAATATTATAGGAATTGTTGACAATCCTGAGGGTATGCGGAACACAACCCCTGTTGCTTCCTGAAGGTGGACCAACGATACCGGCAGTTGGCTGTCTTTGGTTATATACAATGCCATAAACAGTATCGGTGCAACTGCCATTGGTGGTTACAATCCTGATGGTATAGATGCCAAGTGCATTATATAGGTGTGTCTTTTCTGTATTGGGAGGCAGGTTGGAACCTGAGAGGTCAGAACTTCCGTCTCCCCAGAATATCCTTAAGTTCTTCAGCGTGTCGGCCGACTCGAAATTCACGCGGAATGTATCAGGGTCGTTAATGAACTGCAGGCAATTCATCCATGAAGGGCTCAGGGAATATACATTATTCTGGTCCTTGATGCTTTTGGCATTTGAGCTTACATTAATACTAGCTGCAGATGATGAATCAATACATCCCGAAGAATCCTTTACAAACAATTTAATGCTGTGTATTCCTACCTTCTTTAACATGAATATAATTGAGTCCTTTCCAATGATGGTATCTGATGCTTTTATCTTGTCAACTTTCCACCAGTATTTTGCGCTGTTTTTGTAAGCCCCCGAAGAAGTATTTTTAGCTGTAATAATAGTTGGCAAACCACAGGTATGTGTTGCAGCATAAGAGAAAGCAGGGGTGACGGTACAACCGTAGGTATTTCTACCTAATAATACCAAAAAAAGTAAAATTAATACTTTGAATCCAAAAATTTTCATGCGCTCTGATCGTTGATTTAATCAAAGCTACCAATTAAAAAATTGAATGCAAATCTTTTTGTTTAATAATTAAATATTATTCATAAAATTTATATAAATCTATAAATCAATAAATTAACACACCAAAAAAGATAAAAATGAAGAGAAATTGAAAAAACGATGTTTAATCTTTTCAATTTCCGATTAAACGCTAATAAAATTTGAAATCCAGGCCGACCATAAAATTCATTTGACTTTGAGGGTAATAAAAATTCTCAACTGTCAAATGCCCGGAATACACGTATTTAAAAGTGTAGCCGTTATTTGAGTAATTAATACTACACATGTTATTCACCATCCCCTTCAACACTATGATTGTCGAATTTTTCAGCTTAAAAGTCTTCTGAACCTGTAAATTAAGGGTCTGATAAGCCCCAATTTTTCGGTTATTGTTTAACGTATTATCCAGGTACTGTTTTCCGACATATTTACAGTTCAGGGTAATGTCCATATTGTCTATATGTTTATCCGTTATGGCGATAAAACCGATGACGCCTGGGGAGAAGGCAATATCGGTCAGTTTATAAGATTCCCTGACTGTTGTACCACTGTCGTAATTATAATATATATCCTCAAAATCCCTGATCTTGTTCCGGCTCAGCGTAAGATTGGTTTCCAGCACCATTTTGTTTAACACCTCCCCTGTCCACATCAGTTCTATACCCCTGCGGTAACTGTTGGGCACATTCCTTCGTATGCTGCTGCCCACATCATTCAACTCACCAGTCACCACCAACTGATTATTATATTGCATATTATAGGCGTTCACCTGTAAATAATTTTTCTTATCCTTATAGATATATCCAACCTCAGCGTCATTGAGATATTCAGGTTTTGGTATCCCATTCACGGGATTGTCGGTAAAATCAGACCTGACAGGCTCCCTGTTGCCTATGCTGAAACTGGCATAAATAGATTCTCTTTTGGACACCTCAAACACACATCCAAATTTAGGATTAAAGAATGTATAGTTGGCATTAAAGTCTATGTTCTTGCCGTCATTGTCATTCCCGATACCATTGTAATGTATCTGTCTCAACTGGACCTCGGCATCTACTGTCGTTTTATACATTAACTTATAATTCAGTTTCATGAAGGCATTAAATTCCTTCTTATCACTTTTACTCTCATAATATGTATAATCCTTGCCAAATGGTTTGGCCAGTTCAGCCCATATCACCTTGCCAAAATGTTTCCCCTTATATTCAGAATAACCGGCGCCGGCTATAAAATCGACTTTGTCCTTTTTATAATTGAACGAAGAGAAATTGCCATAAAATACATTGTCCAGCCATCTTTGCCTTATAAGGTTCGTGCTGGTTTGTGTATCCGTGCCCGAAATGTAATCCGGTACACCATAAGCGCTGAAAGACGCACCCTCCCTGTATTCCTCATAATATCCCTTGCCTGTAGTGGTAAAAAAGGATGTCTTGAAGGACATATGGCGATTAAAGGTATGCCCGATGTGCAACTGGTAATGATTTTGCCAGTAGTTATCAGTCTGGTTGTCGTATGTATAATAATTATAGGTGCGACCGCTGTTCAACAAATTGTCCCTCTGTTCCTGGGTCAGGTAATTCCTGTCGGCGAACTGGTTCATCGCTTCCGGATCACCTTTTACCCTGCTCTCCGGCGTACCATACCACGACTGGTAAGTTTTTTCCTTGCCCCCGAAACTCACCGCATTCAGCATCCATTTGCCCTTAAGGTAATTCAGGTTGAACTGGAAAGCCTGCAGGTCACTCGAAGCCCTGTCTATATAACCATCACTCTTGATCTTGGACAGGCGACCCGAGAAATTGAAATTGTTGATCTTTCCCGTGCCGAACTGCATGGTGCTTTTGAATGTATTGAATGAACCGAATGATTGTTGCAATTGCAAATAAGGCACTGGCGATAAAACTGTGTTCTGTATATTGATATTGGCACCAAACGAACCTGTGCCGACCGTACTGCTGCCGACTCCTCGCTGTATCTGAACACTGGAAGTAGAAGACGCGAGGTCGGGCATATTGACCCAATAAACGCCATGGCTTTCTGCATCATTGATAGGGATGCCATTGATGGTGACATTGATGCGGGTGGCGTCACTGCCCCTGATGCGAATACCTGTGTAACCCACACCGTTCCCTGCATCGCTTGTAGTTACAGCTGAAGGCGTATTGCCGATAAGGTATGTAAAATCCTGTCCCAGGTTTTGGGCTGATATTTGTCTTGCAGTCAGTTTTGTATAGACGAAACCCGATTTTTCCCTTGCGGCAATGGCTTTTACCGAAACGTTGTCCAGTTCTGTAATGTTCTCTTGCAGGTAGATGGAAATGGTCGTATCGCGCCTGATATAAACAACGGTTTCAGAATTTGCATATCCGGGATTCATCAGAATGATGCGGTAGTTGCCGGCATGTTTTAAACGGATGCTGGAATTGGAGATGTCAAATTTATTGCCATTATCCATGTCTTCGATACGGCTGTAAAAATTGTCGAGAAGGCTGCTGTCATTGCCAAACACTTTCAGTTCAATACGGATGGAAGGATTACTTTTTGCCTGCGAAAAACCCAGGGTACTAAAAAAGCATAAAAAGAAAACGGATAAAACTATTTTATTCATATAAATGGATTTAAAAATAGTTTTGGAAATGGATGCTTTTAAAAAAAGCCAGCACATTCAACTTGTTTTCCCCGTCGCAGTAAATTACACTTTTCCAGGTTATATGGGTATGATCTCAGCGTTTGCATATTGCATCTGCACCCCAAAACTTGCCGCAATATTAGGGAAAGGAAAGGGGATTTACAAATTACAAGTTACAATTTACAATTTGGGGAAGGTACAAAGTACGAAGGACGAGGGATGAGGCCAGTCATCGGGGCGCGGTCCTTAAGTTGTATCCGGCAATCGACCACAGATCGCCACGGCCTGAGTACAGGCCTCGTGATGACCGTTTTCAAAACATTTTTTCTGAAAATGGATTACGAAATAAATCATACGAAGACGGTCATGGCGAATCCACCGCGGCGGACGGCGCTTTGGTCAGCATGTGGCCATCTATCGTCGCCAGTAAAATTTCTTAAGAATGATTCCCATACATCGTACATCAATCGTATGTCGTACATCGTACATTTCCCCCCAATTGTCAATTGTCAATTGTAATTTGTAATTTGTAATTTGTAATTTGTAATTTAATTGCCTCCCCATTTCCTCCCCACCTTCAAGTTGTAATCCGCAAAGACTTTCAACCCGTTCATGTACTCCTGGTTACCGGTCGATTCGCCATCCTCATTGAGGACTTTGTCGGTGAACTGGGATTCAAATATCTTGGCGCTTACCATGCTGTCGAAATTAAAGACGCTGATGATCTTGTTGATGGAGTACCCGAGTTGTATGGCTGGCATCCTGCCTCCCCTGCCATTGGATGTGCCGCAGGTGGCAAAGACTTTGTGGTTCCACATGTCCGCAAAATTGGCTCCTGACATCACATGTATCATCTGTATCATCTCGGCACTCGGGAACCAGTTGTATTCAGGTGTCAACACAAATACGAGGTGTGAATCACACATGGACT
>JANWHK010000058.1 GCA_025450395.1 Bacteroidia bacterium | reverse complement strand
TGGGTACTTACAAGAATAAGATTACCGGCACCATCAATGAACATTTCAATGGCACTTACCGCAGGATTGGCATTATGCCAAATATTGGCTGGAGTCATCCGAAGAACAAGATAGCTGTCGCATATACACTGAGGTACAGCATCATTACATTCGAAAATCCGAATATCAGCAATACAAATTTCTGGTATGACGATATGACCCGACTGAATCGCCGGCCAAGCTATCGCCTTCTTGAGCATGGCATCAATTTCAGGGCCGGAGGTGAAAATGTCAAATTTCAGTTCCAGTTTGCACTTTATCATAACCTCGATTCAGAGGAGATTGATAAAACGAATGCCATCCCCACAATAAATGCATCTGTAATGTTCGGGATGTTCTTCAGTATGAATTTTTTAGGGAAGAATTAGGGGAATGTACAAAGTACGAAGGAGAATTACAATTTACAAATTACAAGTTACAATTGGGGGAAGGGAGAAAGTACGAGGTACGAAGGAAGAAGAATGTACGAGTTATGATGATGTGATGGGTAATTTGTGCTGGTGTTTATTTATTTGGGTTTAATCACTCGTGTATTTTGAAACGATTATTCCGTCTCGAAATATTACTCAAGCATAATTCTATTAAAATATTTCGGTAGAATTGGGGGATAACCTGTGAAATATTGTATTATGAGTTAACTAATTATATATGGTATGAAAAAAAACAGAAATTTATTAATTGCCTTGTTTTTCCTCATAATACTATATTCTACTTCCTGCAGACCCGAGGGCGGGCCAAAAGCTGAAGAGCATTACGGACCTTATTATTTCAGGGAATATGCCAATTATTTCTATTTCAAACCCGGAACCTATTGGATATATGAAAATAACAGGACCGGAGAGTTCGACACTTGCATTTTATCATCAATTTATAGGGATACCATTACCTTTTTTGGTGAAACAGCAGATTTTAAACGTTGGTATACTCAAGAAGTAATAAATTATAATGTTTTTACAAGGCACCGTTTAGGACTAAATTACATGACTACTGAACCCTGTCTGGTTTGTCTTTATTTAGATTCAACCAGAGCCATGAAAAAGAATGGTAGTAGCAATGTCTTCTTTATTCCCTGGAATAAATATGCTAATTATGCCGAATATTATCCAGTATACAATATTAATACTTCAAGTTATTACAAGGTTTTTAGATTTGATGTAGAGATGGATGATGGACTTCCATTTTGGGACGACACAAAATTGTTATGGGGCGGACAAAATGGTGCATCTAATCACTCAAGTTATTTCTGGGCCAAGGATATCGGACTTATAAGAATTATGTATACCAAAATATTAGATACTGGTCCTGACACTGCCTACTGGAATCTAAAGGAATACAATATTCAAAAATTTTGACAAGTGCTTTAAATTCAATTTAGTCTCCGGTTTTCACCACTTCCCCACTTGCTGTCACCAGCTCCCACCGTTTCCCCACATCGTACATCGTATGTCGTACATCGTACATTCCTCCCCACCGATTACCGATTACCGGTTACCGGTCCTAATCCGCAAACCCCTTAAACATACTTCCAAACAAATCCTTGAACACAGTTGATTTCTCCAGCACCTGTCGGCTGAGCTTGCTATTCTCGCTCAGGCCAAACAAGATCAGTTCCATGTAAACATACTTGTCCTTCGGGTCTGATTTAGGCATAAAGGCATCAATAAAATCAGCAAGTGAATCCACCGAATCTAAAGACTTGCGGAACTCCTTGTCGCTGCATAGATGCGGCAGGTCTATATGTTTTCCGCTGTCGAACCAGTTCGTGATATGTTTGTATGGATCACTGCTTTCCTGGCCTTTCTTTTTCAGTTTCTCAAGCGGCGGACAAGTGTCATTGAAAATGGTTTTTATGGATTTGCCGATCAGGTTCTGCGCAACATTATACGGACCTTCCTGCTCACCTTCATACACCATTTCCACCTTGCCGGTAATCGCAGGCACTATGCCTTGCAGGTCTGACAATCGCACCGAGGTTGTTTTATCACCGGATAACAGCGCCCTTCTTTCAGCTGAACTGAAAAGATTTTCGTATGCCGAAATACTTAAACGCGCAGACACACCACTTTTGGCATCCACAAATTCACTGTTGCGGGCTTCAAAAACAATCTGTTCAACAATGTTTTCCAGGATAGGAGATATCGATATGTTCTTGATTTGTTCCGGTTTAAGCCTCGCTTCCTGTTTCGTAATCAATTTGGCAGTTTCCACCGTCTTTGGATAATGCGTAATGATCTGACTGCCTATACGGTCTTTCAACGGCGTGACAATACTGCCCCTGTTCGTATAATCCTCGGGATTGGCCGTAAATATAAATTGTATGTCCAGAGGCAATCTCAGTTTGAAACCTCGTATCTGTATATCACCTTCCTGCAGGATGTTAAACAGGGCAACCTGGATGCGCGCCTGTAGATCCGGCAGTTCATTAATGACAAAAATACACCTGTTGCTGCGCGGGATAAGCCCGAAATGTATGGACCTTTCATCCGAATAACTCAGTTTCAGGTTGATGGCTTTAACGGGATCAATATCACCAATCAGGTCGGCCACGGATACATCGGGTGTCGCAAGTTTCTCGACATAGCGGTCATTCCTGTGCAGCCACGTGATGGGTGTATTGTCGCCGAGTTCGTGGAGAAGGTTCTTCGCGAACTGTGAGATGGGATTAAACGGATTGTCATTGATCTCGCTGCCTTCCACCACCGGGATATACTCATCCAGCAGATATATCATGTTGCGCGCTATCCGGGTCTTGGCCTGACCGCGCAATCCCAGCAGGTTGATGCTGTGTCCCGAGAGAATTGCCCTTTCCACATCGGGAATTACAGTGTCTTCAAAACCAATGATGCCCTCAAAGATCTTTTCCTTTCTTTTCAGTTTGTCCACCAGGTTATCCCTCAATTCAGCCTTTATGGATTTGGGGGTATATTTTATTTTTTTTAAATCGCCAAGCGTTCTTAACTCTGTAATGTTCATGTATGGTATTCTTATATTTTTTTGCGTTTGTTGTTCTCGAAATCCTGGAAAATGTATTCGCCCAGTCCTTTCAGGCTGGTGTAAAACGCCTTGCCGTTATTGGTCTGTGTAAACTCTTCAACGAAAGCCTGCAGGTATGGGTCTTTGGCGATCATGAAGGTAGTGATCTGTATTTTCAACCGCCTGCAAATAGCAGCCTCATTCAGGGTCTTGTTGACGATCTTCCTGTCAAGCCCGAAACTGTTCATGTAATATCCTGCACCTTCTTTCAGGCAACTCGGTTTGCCATCCGTGATCATGAATATCTGCTTGTTCTGGTTTTTCCTGCGCCTCAAAATGTCCTGCGCGAGTTGCAGTCCCGCCACCGTGTTGGTATGGTATGGACCGACTTTCAGGTAGGGCAGGTCTTTCACGTCAATCTGCCAGGCATCATTACCAAACACGATAATATCCAGCGTGTCTTTCGGGTACTTGGTTTTTATAAGTTCAGCAAGGGCCATGGCCACTTTCTTGGCTGGGGTAATCCTGTCCTCGCCATATAATATCATTGAGTGTGAAATGTCAATCATCAACACGGTACTTGTCTGGGTCCGATATTCTTTTTCATTCACAACAAGGTCTTCTTCACTCAGGATTTTATCGTCACCAGTCAGCAGTCCATGCGCGTTTTTAAGTGTTTCCGTCATGGCAATTTGCGACAGGTCATCGCCGAAAATGTAGTTCCTCTGGTCAGCTGAAGTCTCATCGCCGATGCCGGTATAATTGGTATTGTGATTCCCCTTGCCTGATTTTTTAAGCTTGCCGAAAATTTCCTCCAAAGCGCTTTTGCGTATCGTCTGCTCCATTTTGGAACTGATGTCAAATTCACCGTTGACAGGATTTTCCTTAATGAACCCCTTGGCTTTAAGGTCCTCTATAAAATTGCCCATGCCGTAGCTGTTGTCGGTGATCTTGTGGTCGCGGTCTATCTGGTTCATCCAGTCAAGCGCCTCCTTAACGTCGCCTGAAGTATAGACAAGAATTTCCTTGAATAAATTAAGCAATTTATCAAAAGGCGTTTTGCCCGGGTCTTCCTTGTATTTAAAGAACCTGTATCCGATCATGGAGGTTTATTGACAGAATGTCGATACAAAGTTCGTTTTTATGGCGGATATATCCTATAACTAGAATTATGAACTTAGCGCAGCGCTCTCACGACCGAAGGGAGTAATTATGAGTGATGAATTATGAATTGATAGTGTAATAAATGGAAAAAACCCGCGCCCTGAGACCGGGGGCTTGGCCACGTGGCCCATGCCACGGGGCGGCAGCGAAGCGGACCCCAAAGGGCGAGGACAAGGCGCCCAAAAAAATTTACAAGTTAAGGTTGAGTTATTGGCAAGGTGGTTCAGGTGTCAGCAATTTTTACTTTTAATTATTAATTATCAATTATCAATTATCCATTGTCAATTATCCATTGTCAATTGTCCATTGTTCATTATTTTTGCCCCCATGTTAAGAACCCATCATTGCGGAGAATTAAATATTGGTAACGCAGGACAAAACGTGAAACTGTGTGGCTGGGTGGCCAAAAGAAGGGATTTGGGCTCATTGACTTTTGTTGACTTAAGGGACCGTTATGGCATTACGCAATTGAGTTTCAATGAGACTTCCAACCCGGAAGTCCTGGAAATTGTGGGGAAACTAGGACGTGAATTTGTGATACAGGCAGAAGGAAAAGTAACCGAGAGAAGCAATAAGAACCTAAAGATGCCTACCGGGGAAATTGAGATTGTTGTTGAAAAACTGACGATATTAAATATGTCCCTGACGCCTCCGTTCACTATTGAAGAGGAAACAGATGGAGGGGAAGATATACGCATGCAATACCGCTACCTCGACCTGAGGCGCGATAATGTGCGACGCAACCTGATGCTCAGGCACCAACTGGCTAAACATGTCAGGCAATATCTCGACGGACAGGAATTTATAGAAGTGGAAACTCCGGTATTGATCAAATCCACTCCTGAAGGAGCCCGCGATTTTGTAGTACCTAGCCGTATGAACAGTGGTCAGTTCTATGCTCTGCCTCAGAGCCCCCAAACGTTCAAGCAGTTATTGATGGTCAGCGGATTTGACCGTTATTACCAGATCGTTAAATGTTTCAGGGATGAGGATCTCAGGGCCGACCGACAGCCCGAATTTACACAGATCGACTGCGAGATGAGTTTCATTGAACAGGAAGATATACTGAATCTTTTCGAGGGTATGATACAGCATCTTTTTAAGGAAGTAAAAGGCCTGGATATCGGCACTTTGCCGAGGATGACGTATGAGGAAGCCATGCACAAATACGGCAATGACAAGCCGGATATCCGCTTCGGTATGGAGTTCCAGTATTTGAAACCATTGACAGAAGGCAGGAATTTTAACGTTTTTGATACAGCCCCTTGCGTGTTGGCTATCTGTGCGCCGGGTTGCGGCAATTACACCCGCAAACAACTCGATGAACTCACCGAATGGGTCAAACGCCCGCAGATCGGCGCCAAAGGGTTGATCTATATGTTTTGCAATGCAGATGGCACTTATAAATCTTCAGTTGACAAATTCTACACGCAGGATGACCTTGAAAAATGGGCCAAGCTTTGTGGTGCTGAAAAAGGTGACCTTGTGCTAGTTTTGAGTGGTGAGACCAGGACCGTCCAGAAACAGATGAGTGAATTGCGTCTTGAGATGGGGCAGCGTTTGGGGTATAGGGACAAGAATAATTTCAAGGCATTGTGGGTGCTCGATTTCCCTTTGCTCGAACAGGATGAGGAAACTAAAAAATGGCACGCCATGCACCACCCGTTCACCAGTCCTAAATCTGAGGATATGGATAAACTTGAAACCGATCCCGGAGCCATCAGGGCCAATGCATACGACATGGTGATCAATGGTGTGGAAGTTGGCGGCGGATCCATTCGTATACACAATAAGGAATTGCAGGGTCGCATGTTCAAGGTACTCGGTTTTACGGACGAAGAGGCAAGAAGCCAGTTCGGTTTCCTGATGAATGCCTTTGAATATGGGGCTCCTCCGCATGGAGGCTTAGCCTTCGGTTTCGACCGCCTCTGCAGCCTTTTTGGAGGTTCAGACGGCATACGCGACTTTATGGCTTTCCCAAAGAACAACCAGGGTAGGGATGTGATGATAGATGCACCATCCGCCATCAGTGAACAGCAACTCGGGGAGTTGAATATCAAGCTGAGAGGTTGAATGGTTCGAGAAATGTCACCCTGAGGCTCTCGAAGTTGTCATCCTGAGCCTGTCGAAGGATTGTCATCTACATGTAATTATTTGGTCATCAGTCGGTCATAACAATGATTATTGTTGTTTTTGATCTCCCATACCTATAAATTTGTGTGATCGAAC
>JANWHK010000057.1 GCA_025450395.1 Bacteroidia bacterium | reverse complement strand
CTGTATTTTCTTTTTTCCATTCTCTTGAAACTAATTGATATGGTGTTCTTTTATTTTCTGTTCTTTCCATTGTAGTATAACAGTTTATGAATTAAAGTTCAATATAAGTCAATTTAAATTCTATTCCGGTATTCGGTATGCCTTTTCGCATATCCACCATGATGCGTGAAGGGGCAATGGGGAAATCGGTTGGGATGGTCAGGAATAAACCCCTGTTGTTGTCTTTCCCCCTGAGCTGGTAATCGGTAAAAAGGCTCTGGATATGACGCGTGATGTTAAACCTGTATTCATTTTTGGAGGCATTGTAATCTCCCCCGTAAAATGGTTCAAATAAGTCGAATATACCCGCATTTCGGTTGGTGATTGCGTCGGGTTGCAATATCAGCATCCTGGTGGGTACTGTAAATGGTGAAGCAAAGGTTCCAGCCATAGGCCTGATGATGATCTCCGCCTTGCCAATGGATATTTTCTTGTTGGTTTTTTTGTCGATAAGACCGAACAGGTTGGGGATCATGATGCGGGTCTTGGCTCCTGTCATTGCCTGGGCGTATGTCGTGTCAAAATTTGCCAATGAAGATGAGGAGGCAGATTTTTGTTTGGTGATTTCAGGGCTTTGGTTGCTTACCTTGTATTGGGTAAAACGCCTGGAATCATTATGGACCAGGAAATCACTTTGCATGGTGTCATCATAATAGATCCTTATTTTTGAAAAGACGCCATACATGTTAAATGCGGCGATGACCCCACTGCCGAAGGAAGGATTTGCAGTCGGCACCATGCCGAGGCCTTTAAAATACTGAACAAAATTTTCCTGTGTGCTCAGGTCTGAACTTCCAGCATTGAAAAGCTTGGTAGCAAAAGCAGTGCTTAATTTTATGGAGATGGAAGGCGCTATCCTTACCATTTTGCCCAGTTCACGGATATAAATGCTGTCGCTGGGCCTGAATTTTCCGGAAAATGAACCAATAGGTGTGACATCATAATTGTAGTTTTGAGTGGAATGGGAAACAGAACTGCTCATCATCTCGTTCACTTCAACGATGTCAAATGCCATATTGGAATTCAGGTCGCCGTAATAAGCTGTAGGAGATGTGTACTGCATGATCAACACAGCCGAATCCAGTTGAAGGTTGCTGATGACATTATTCAATTGCGGCAGTTTAAACTGGAAGAAGGACGCAGCTTCATACTTTCCAAAGACGGCATCGTTGATGACCCCGACCAGGTTGTGGCTCAGGCTGTCAGTCTTGATGGAGTCTTCCCTGATGGTGCAGGTAAGCAGTTTAAAAAAAGTATCAGCATAGCTGTAGCCGTCGAAACCAATAGTACCTTCATTGGCTAGGTAAACATTATCATTACGCTTCTTACACGAAGAAATAGCTATAAAACAAAATAGAAGAGAAAAAACAAACCTGGAATTCACGGATGCAAAATAACGACTTATTTCGCAGAAGTCATCACCTGATCGTAGAAAGCAACGTATTTTTCGCCCAAATTTTCGCTGTCATGCGTCATGTGTGGTTTTGCCTTCAGAATTTTTGCAAATTCAGGATCCAGGCTTGAGGTACAATCCACAACGGCATCAGCATTCTTCATGCCGCCCATGTGCAAACTCCTGTTATCGCCATTGGAATAGGCTTCGAGGTGTTTGTCTTCAATTTCATTCAGGGAAGCCTTGCGACTGAAATCTTTTCCAAGATTTTCCTTGAACTCATTTTCAAATATGGAATACACGATTTTGGCATTCTTAAATACAGGCTCGTCTTTATATATGGTTTTCAGGTACACAGGAATCAAGCTGGTCATCCAGCCCTGGCAATGGATAATATCCGGAGCCCAGCCAAGTTTCTTGACAGTCTCCAATACACCTTTGCAAAAGAAGATCACACGCTCATCGTTGTCGTCAAAGAATTTATTCTTCTCATCAGTGAATACAAACTTGCGGTGAAAATAATCCTCATTGTCCAGGAAGTAAACCTGCATTCTTGCTTCAGGTATTGAAGCGACCTTAATCATCAATGGATTGTCCTTATCGTCAATTGAAATATTGATACCCGATAATCGGACTACTTCGTGCAGACGGTTACGTCTTTCATTGATCACTCCAAATCTCGGCACCAGGACACGTATTTCGTTGTCTTTTTCCTGGATCGCCTGTGGGAGGAAACGAGCTACGGTTGAAACCGGGGACTCATTCAGGAATGGTGTCATTTCTGATGACACGAATAGGACTCTCTTTTTTATGTTACTCATGTGTGTTGATGATTTGTTAGTTAATAGAACGGGCGTTTTGGTTGATGGGATTACAAAGATAATACAATTTTTTCTTAAATAATGAAATGTTAGGGAATAAATTTTTTAATAAGGTTTGTTTTGCCTAATTAGGACTTGTTTAATTGTAAAAAAACAATAAAATCAATTATACCTCATTTTACATCCAATGACTATAAAAATAACGCTTGTTTTTCTCAATTATTTGTTGTATAGCAAGGTATTTAACCGATTTAATTTTTGTTAAAATTAACCTTGACCTCTTTTTCGGTTTCAAGTATACCGGTAGTGGCTCCAACCACTGCGTTTACAGGCGCTATCACCAGGCCTATAAAAGGAAGGGTATCCAAAAGTGCGTACATCAAGCCATTTCCGAGAGCAAAATTACGGTTCTGCCGTATAAACCTGACACTGGCTCCAATTCCCTTTTTTTGCCTTTCACAGGTGTAATCTATCATGCTGAATCCATAAAAGTAGGCACTTACCAACCATAAAACCGGCACTACCAGGATGGCAAATGGTCCGGCAAAAAATCCGGCAATGGTAAACAGGGCTACCAGGCTTAGTTCGATAAACAAGTTCCGGATGGCCATCACAATTCCCCTTATGACATCTTTCAGCAGCTGGACCGGACTAAAGGGATAGTTTCTGCCTGTAATGATCTCATCGGTCTTTTCACTGAGTATGGAAAATACCGGTGACAGCAGTATCAACACAATATATTTGGTAAACCTGGCAGATAAAAGGTAGATGACAATACCCATCATAATGGTTAAAATGCCCCTCATGGCAAAAGCTGTAAGGAAATTGAAAAAACTCCATATACCCTCAAATTTAGGGTCCTGTTTAGGAAGGTATGGGCCAATCAGCCATTCGGTAAGGTCACCTGAAAAGGATTTGATGACCACAATCAGGCCTATATAATAGAGGATGCTGAGAACAAGCGGGAAAAGGTAAAAATATAAAAGTCCGTTCCTCGACAAAAAGCCTGTTGCCGAGATAAAGTGCCGGATACCCTTTAAGAATTGATCCATATTTTTAACAAAAATAATTCATTCCGGTAGATATAAAAGCCATTAATTTGCAGGCATGGAATTTATCGACCCAAAAATCCAGCATTACGCAGAAACCCATACAGTGCACGAACCGGCATATTTACTGGAATTGAACAGGTATACCCACACGAATGTATTGATGCCCAGAATGCTCAGCGGACATTTGCAAGGCAGGTTCCTGTCGATGTGCAGCCGGATGCTGCAACCGCAATATGTGCTGGATATTGGCACTTATACCGGTTATTCAGCCCTGTGCCTGGCTGAGGGCCTGAGCCCTGAAGGTGTGGTGTATACCATTGACAATAATGCAGAAGTGACCGAGGTCGCAAAAAGATTCATAAATAAATCTCCCTTCCAACACCAGGTATCTCTCGAGCTTGGAGATGCCATTACAGAGATAAAACGCCTGAACGGCATGGTTCCACATTGGGACCTTATATGGATAGATGCTGATAAAGCTGAGTACATGACATATTACGACCTGTGTATTGACAAACTCCGCAAAGGGGGTGTTTTAATGGCGGATAATGTGCTGTGGAGCGGCAAGGTGATGGACGAGAAAGCACTTGACAAGGATCTGGATACAAAAAAACTCCATGAATTTAACATGAAGGTCATGAATGATGAAAGGGTTTTTAATGTCCTGATGCCTATAAGGGATGGCATCATGATGATACAAAAGATTTAGGCTTCCACAAGATTAATTTCCTTCAGCTGTTCGAGTATACCAAAGATCTCCTCGAGCTCATTGCTCATTACCAAAGCGGTGCGATAGGCTTTAAAGTTGGGGATACCCTTGAAATAGCTGGCGTAATGTCTTTTCATTTCATTGATGGCCTGAATCTCGCTTTTCCATTCCACAGATTTTCTCAGGTGTATTGAACAGGCGTCCACTCGTTCTTCAAAGGTAGGCGGTGCAAGATGCTCGCCTGTAGCCATGAAATGCTTGATCTCCCTGAATATCCAGGGATATCCGATACTGGCCCTGCCAATCATGATACCATCCACGCCATAGCGGTTTTTATATTCCACTGCTTTTTCAGGCGTATCAATATCACCATTGCCAAAGATAGGGATATGAATTCTCGGGTTTTCCTTGATCTTGCCGATCAGGTCCCAGTTGGCATCTCCTTTATATAATTGTGTGCGTGTCCTGCCGTGTATGGACAATGCCTGTACCCCAATGTCCTGCATGCGTTCAGCCACTTCTTCAATGTTCTTGCTCTGTTCGTCCCAACCCAGGCGGGTCTTGACAGTCACGGGTAAACTGGTGGATTTTATGACCGCCTCTGTCAGCCTTACCATCAGTGGAAGGTCCTTCAGTACAGCGGCACCGGCACCTTTGCAGACTACCTTTTTTACCGGGCAGCCGAAATTGATATCTACAATATCGGGTTGAGTGGCGTCTACTATACGGGTTGCCATAGCCATGGCTTCCTCATCACCCCCGAATATCTGAATGCCTATAGGGCGTTCATAATCAAAGATGTCGAGTTTTTTCATGCTTTTTACCGCATCCCTGATCAATCCCTCGGAACTGATGAACTCTGTATACATCAGGTCTGCCCCGTGTTGTTTGCAGAGATACCTGAAAGGCGGATCGCTCACGTCTTCCATGGGTGCAAGTAATAAAGGAAAATTTCCTAAAGATATATCACCAATTTTTACCAAATTTGCAGCTTATCTAATTTTT
>JANWHK010000056.1 GCA_025450395.1 Bacteroidia bacterium | reverse complement strand
TTAACGAAACCAAACTCAGGTGGGGACACGATTCCATGAAATATGTGTGGAGTTTCAACTGGCCTGACCAGGACGATACCAGCAGCAAGATCAACCCGATCCACAGCTACAAGGCTGATACCATGAAATACTGGGTGAACCTGGTATCTACATACAGCTATACCGATGACATGACACAGCAGCAGTTTGTTTGCTGGGATTCCACAGGACAGCCAAGGAAGATAGGTCCGGATGTGACGGTCTTTGTTCCGACAGCTTTCAGTCCTGAAGGTACCGGACCAAATGCCAACAACTTCTTCAGGGCAGTAGTCAACGGTGAGAAGACCTTCCATATAGAGCTCTACAACCGATGGGGAGAGAGGCTCTGGGAAACAGATGACAAGCTGGCGGGATGGGATGGCAAATACAAGGGTGAAAATGCACAGCAGGATGTGTACGCCTGGGTCATCAAGGTCACCGCATACGATGGAGAGGAATACCAATATGAAGGAACTGTAACACTTTTGAGATAGTATTGAAATAATTATAAATGATCAATAAAATTAAACAACAAGGTTCTCCGGAATTATCCGGGGAATTTGTTGTTTAAAAATAAAATGAAAAAACAACGGAAAATATGATCGTAGGCAAGAAATCAATATTGTGGATTTTATTGTTTTTTTTCTTCGCAGAAGGGATTTATGCGTCTCATATTTCCGGGTCCGAAATCAGTTACAAGCATTTATTTGGAAATACATACCAGTTTAAGTTAAAGGTTTACAGGGATTGCAGGGAATGTAAATTCAACAATATTGGCGGTGGTGACAACATGACCAATTGCAATGAAGTGCCTAACCTGAATATTACGGGTTCGCTTGGTACGACTTATTCGCATTTTACGAGTCTCGGCACCGTTGAGATACAAAGAAAAAGTATCAACGACCTGAGTTCGGCATGTAATACTTCCATAAGCAAATGCAGGACCGGCTCAAATATTCCATTGGGATATGAGGAACATGTTTTTGAAGGGATATTTGATTTTTCAAGCCTGATAAATGAGGGATATTGTAAACTGGACGTTTCTATTACCATGTATTCCAGGATCAATAGCAATAATTTCTACAATTTTGCCTGCATCAATTTGTGTGAAGGAATAGCCAACAGTTCACCGGAATTCCAGAGCGCTCCCAATTTTGTACATCTCATTAACGAATCACAATTCCAGTCATTGGGGGTCATTAATTCAGACAAGGATTCCCTGTCGTTTAATTTAAGACCGGCCATGGCAAACAGGATCACAAGTATCAATTATTCAGGAGGACAGAGTTTTGAGGAACCCTTTACATATTATTGTACATCGGGCGCCACTTGTGCAGCTAATATCACCGGCCCGCTCGTGGAAGGTTTTTACATATCAAAAAGTACAGGGGATGTTGCGTTTACACCTTTACTCATTAACCAGGGTGGTGTAATCGTGGTGGAATGTGAGGAATGGAAAAAGAATGCAAGCGGAAAATATTACCTGGCAGGTATAACAAGAAGGGATGTTTATTCTGAAGTGATCAACCTGAATAATCATGTACCCAGGATTAAAAACAAGATTTATGAATTCAACATCTGTGAAGGTGAGAACCTGAATATCGATATCGACCTTGAAGACCTGCCATATAGTGGGATACAATTTGATGTGGTGACACTTGATATGAAAACCACATTGAAGGCGGCTACATTGATAGGGTTGCCAAGTAACCTGGCTCCTTATAATATTTACAAAATCAATATCAGTAATACCATCGGATTGTCGGGAAAGTACTTTATCACTGTAAACGCTGAAGATAATAATTGTCCCCTGAGAGGCAAAAGTTCCAGGACATTCGTCGTCAACATTAAGAAGATGAGGGAACTCAAGATGATGTCAACCGTGAAAAATTGCGGTGTCCTTGACGTAGGTTCATCAGGTGTCCCAAACAGGAATATATACTGGACTGTAAGGGATATCAACAAGGCAATAATTAAACAACAGTTTAGCAAAAAAATAAGTACCCAATTGCCGGCAGGTGGAAAATATATAATTCAAGCCTTCATTCCCGCCGAACCCGATTATTGTGAGGTGAATGAGATTGATACCATCACTGTAAAGAATTTTACGCTACCTGTCATCAATATGGGATTTGATTATTCGGTCTGTCCAAATACATTTGCCAGCATACAGCCGGAAATACTGAAGACTTATGATAATTATACCATAATGGCAGATGGCAGCACCATCACATTTCCATACCAGCTAAAAATAAATGGGGCTAAAAATATAAAGTTCAAGGTAGTGCAGGAGGATGGTTGTGTTGCAGAAGACAATTTAGTCATACAGGTTTTTCCGACACTGAATTACAGGGTCGTTAGTGATACAATGTGCCTGAATGGGCAATTCCCGATAGAATTAAAAAACATCAGGGTCAATAAAACAGAGATTAACTATATAGACCTGGCTAGCAATAATCCTAATTCCACCCTGATCAATATAAACAAGACAGACTGGAAACTCGATCTTATCAACCCTGTAGGCAATAAGATCGTAATCAATTCAGTGATGCAGGACAAATACATGTGCATTTACCTTGATACCTTTAGCGTCAGCATCATTGAACCTGATCCGATCCTGGTTACTGCCCCTGATAAATTATGTATCAACTCAGCTCCCATCAAGCTTCAGACAAAGAATAACGGATTCTGGACCTGTGTAAATTATCCCGAACTTCTAAAAGACAATACCCTCACTCTTGACAAAACCAACAACAGTCCTTTAAACCTTGTTTATTCGGAAGTAAAACTGTGCAAGAATTCAAGGACCTTTAATATAGCCGTGATGGACACCACAGGTATAACATTCGGACATGATAAAAATATCATATTGTGTGAAAATGCGGTTTCTTATGCTTTGCAAGGGTTGCCTTCAGGCGGCTCATGGTCAGGGTCAAATATAACAAACAATATATTCTATACAGGCCCGGCAGTCGGAAAAAACAGCATCCTCACCTACACGTTGCGGAATTCGAATAACTGTTATTCCAGGGACCATGTCAGTATTTTTGTTGATTCAATGCCTACACTTCACGTGAAGCCCGACAAGACTATCATCTGTGTCGGAAGTATTCTCGGTTTGCAGGCCCAGACTTCATATACAGGTAATGGATACTGGTATACAGACGGTGAAGGGCATTTTGACAACCTGAATCATGTCATCACAAACTACCAGCCTAATATCAATGATATACAAAAGGACAAGGTGAAGTTTATCTATACGATACAGACCAATGGCGTATGTGGTAATATATCTGCTGAAACTTATGTGAAGATTATTGACGGGCCGACCGGCGTCATAGTAAACAACTATGTCAACAATGCTTGTGAACCCGCCCGTATCACATTCAAATCCACTTTCAAGGATATAGATAAACAATACTGGTATATCAACGACAGTCTTGTAGAGGAGTACGATTATAATTTTGAGTATTACGCCGTGTTGAAAGCAGGTGATTATGTTGTGAAGACAAAAGTGTATAACAATTCATGTGAGGCGCTTGCAATCTCGGAGACCATCACAGTGTTGCCGAAACCCACTGTTAAAATGATCACCAATCCTGTGGTGAAATTATCAAGGGAATACCCCCGTCTTTTCCTGAAGGATATTTCATATACAAGGTATGGTCATACTGCCAAATGGTATATGAACAACCAATGGATAAGTGACGACAGGGAATTCTATTACAGGGTAAACGAAACCAAGGATTCATTTTATATTAAATTGGTGGCAATGAGCAACAAGGGTGGGTGTTCAGATTCACTTAGCCGCTTGTTTGTTTTTATCCCGAACAACCAGTTATACATTCCTGATGCTTTCTCTCCTGACACAAAAGGTCCTGCAGAAAACAACGTGTTCAAGGTAATTGGACCGCAGATGAGGATATATGAAATTGAGATCTATAACAGGTTTGGCCAGAAAGTATATATGTCAAATGACATGAATGCTGCCTGGGATGGCACCTATATGAACCAAACCTGCATACAAGGCGTCTATTTTTACAAGATCGTTACAACGGATTTCGAAGGTATAAGCAGGGATTATTCCGGCACCGTAACAGTCATACGCTAACCGTGAGACCCTGATTTTTACGGGGTTTAATAAATCTTAAATATTTTTCCATTAACTTTTGTTCATTAATTTTTTAATTAATACCTTCGCAACAATATAAATTTTTATTTGCTTAGTTAATTAATACCAGGAAAATGCCAGACACAAAAGCTCAAAACTGTACAATCACCCTCGATGGAAATAATTATGAGTTCCCGATTATTACAGGGACCGAAGGAGAAAAAGCGATAGATATTTCCAAATTGCGCGATACCACAGGGTATGTCACTCTTGATATTGGCTATAAAAACACCGGAGCCACTAAAAGTGCCATCACTTTTCTTGACGGTGAACTTGGTATATTGAGGCACAGGGGCTATTCCATTGAAGACCTTGCAGAAAAGGCCAATTTCCTGGAAGTGGGATACCTTTTATTAAAAGGAGAACTACCAAACAAAGAACAATTTGATGATTTTGATGATTCAGTCAGGCACCATACATTGGTGAATGAAGACCTGCAGAACATTTTCAAGACCTTTCCGACAGGATCACATCCGATGGGGCAGCTGATTGCCATGATCTCATCCCTGTCCGCATATTATCCAAAAGCCCTTGACCCGAACAGGAGTGTCGAGTCAAAGAACCGGACAATCCTGCGCCTGCTGGCAAAAATGCCGACCATCTGCGCCATGATCTATAAGAAAAGATTAGGTCACCCGGTAGTATATCCAAGCAACAACCTGGATTACGTGAGTAATTTCCTGAATATGACTTTCAAACATGTCAGTGATGCAGATTACCAGCCTGATCCCGTTATAGTGGATGCCATGAACAAATTGTTGATCCTGCATGCCGATCACGAACAGAACTGTTCAGCCAGCACCGTAAGGCTGGTAGGTTCATCACAGGCTAACCTGTATGCGACGATTGCAGCTGGTATTGCTGCCTTGTGGGGACCATTGCACGGAGGAGCCAACCAGGAAGTACTGGAGATGCTGGAACTGATAAAGGGTGATGGAGGTAATGTTCAGAAATGGGTGGATAAAGCCAAGGACAAGAATGATTCGTTCAGGTTGATGGGATTTGGTCACCGTGTATACAAGAACTTTGACCCAAGGGCGAAGATCATCAAGAAAACATGTGATGACGTGCTGAATAAGCTGGGAATTAATGACCCGGTGCTCGAGATCGCCAAAAAAATGGAGGAAACCGCTTTAACCGATTCGTATTTTGTAGAGCGTAAACTATATCCCAATGTGGATTTCTATTCCGGTATCATATACAGGGCCATGGGTTTCCCTACAGAAATGTTCACAGCCCTGTTTGCACTCGGCAGGTTGCCCGGCTGGATTGCTCAGTGGCAGGAAATGATACAGGAAAACCAGCCAATAGGCAGGCCAAGGCAGATTTATACTGGTCCTGCGCCCAGGAACTTTATCCCAAGGGGAGAAAGAAAATAGGTTGGCAGTTAAATAATACCAGTACTTAAAATATTGTAATCCAATATGCATTGGCTTAAAATATTATAGTACGGCATTAAACAATCTATAAGAGATTATTCCAATTTCCATTTACCTACCTGGTTAGCGGGTCTTTTGGAATTTACAAGTTCAATGAAATTTCTTATCTGTGGCACTTCAACATATGATGGGTCTGCACGTTCAACCTGCTCGTAATGGTAGAGCATGTCATCGATTTCCCAACTGAATAAGCCATCCTTCCTGAGTATACGCTCGTATGACTGGCCGATATACCGATAGGCCTGCACCAAACTTCCATTCCTGTTTTTCTCAATGGAAATGAATTTCTTGAAATTTACTATTGACAGGCTGTCCTGCCTCATGGAAAGGTGATTCAATCCCTTGTACCAGAATGGTTTGCTGTTGGTGGAATCATTCTGTACCGCAATCCTGAATAAAGAATCAGCAGGCCTGTAACGCCTTTGTTTATGGTAACAGAATCCAAGAAGGGTATACAGGTTCCAGTTCTGAGGCTCTTTTTCCAATGCAGCCTGGTAATAGTCCTGTGCAAGCCTGTAATTGCCATCATTCATTTCCTTATTGCCTAAAACGACAAGGTTATTATCCTGTGCAAAAACCCCTGAAGCAAGACATAAAAAAGCAATGAAAAGGAAATGTTTCATATTCTGTATCGTAAATCAAAAATTATGCCTCGAATCGTTTTTCAACTAAATCCCGGATAAATGGGGGATATGAATCTTATCGAAGTATCATCACATTGCCTTTTTCCTCATGCCTTAATTCGTCCGCGCCAACAAATTCAAGCCTGTAGAAATAAAGTCCCTGCTCCACTACTTCGCCGTCATATTTGCCATCCCATCCCAGTTGTGGATTGTCTGTCTTAAACAGGATCTCCCCCCAACGGTTGAATACCACAAATTTGTAATTGACAGCGTATGCAAGTCCTGTCGGCTTAAATGATTCATTGATATTGTCATCGTTTGGCGTAAAGGCATTCGGCAAGTAATATATCACATCAGGTGCAATGAACAGCAATTGGATTGTGGTGTCATTACAACCGTATATATTCGTTACAATAAGCGTGGTAAGCTGTAGAAGCGTATCTACATAGAATAGTTTAGGATTCTGGTCTGTGGAAGTACCCATGCTTGCGAAATTCCATTTCCATGAAATAGCACCTTGCGAAGAGTCAATGTATTGTATGTCTACCTCATTTTCCCATGAACGTAATTTCTGGTAAATGAATTTGGCTTTAGGGTTCGGATTCACAATGGCCGCACCCGGAATCATCGTATCCGCCTTACATCCCTTGTCTGTTATAGCCTCAAGTGTAACATTGTAGTTGCCCACAGCCTTGTATTTGTGCACAGGGAATTCAAGGGTAGATGATTTTCCATTGCCAAACAGCCATTTCCAGCTTATAATGGAGCCTCCACCTGCGATTGTGCTTTTGTTGATAAAATAAGATGAATCATCGAGGCATACCGGATCCACCTGGAAATCAAGGAAAGGAGTGGGATTTACGGAGACCAGGGCAGTGGCTGTATCCCAACATCCCTTGTCAGTAGTGGCCCTTAATAAAATCGTATAGTCTCCACTGACGGTATATGAATAATCCGGAGGGCTTTGCAGCAGCGATGAATCGCTGTTGGCATTGCCATAATCATAATAAAACTGGTATTGGGAGATAAAACCGTTGGTAATCTTGGATTTATTGGTGATTTTGAATTTATTGTCTTGCAGGCAGCTGTTTTTAGGCGTAACCGCAAAATCAGCGACAGGCATAGGCCAAACATATACCTGTTTAGCACTGGAATCAAGACAACCGTTATCACTGATAGTTGTTAAGGTCACCCGGAATGAATCTACCTTGGCATACGATTTACCTGGATTGGCAACTGAAGATGTGGTTTTGTCACCAAGAGTCCAGTTTGTGAAATCAATAGTGCCACTGGAAATACTGGATGTTGAGGTGAAATTGAAATTATTGTTGAGGAAACACTGCTGGTCATCGTCTATCGTAAATGAGCTGACAGGCATTGGGAAGACTGTCATTGTTTTCTTGGTTGTATCCCTGCAATTGCCAACATTGGTGCTGGAAATCAGAGTAACCGTGAAGCTGCCATCATTTTTATAAGTGTGCTGAGAAAACGTACTGGTTGCACTGTCATTATCACCAAAATTCCAGCGATGCGTCATTGGAGTACTAACAGGAGTGCTGGTTGCATTGAACTGGAAATCATTTCCATCCAGGCAGCTCTTGTCGTAATTAAAATTGAATCCTGCGACAGGCATACCCAGGGTCTTAACAGTTTTGTTGATAGTGTCATTACAACCTTCATTGGTGGTGCTGACCAACCTGACAGTATAGGTCTGGACACCAGTGTAAATGTGTTGAACACTACTCTGGTTGCCTGCAAGATTGCCATCTCCAAAATTCCAGCCAAGTGTGAACGTTCCTTTCTTGAGCGTGGTAGTAGAATTGAAATTAAATACGTTGCCAAGTTTGCATTGTTGCGGATTGTCAATCGTGTAATTTGTCTTGGCTTTCGGGAAAACAGTCAGGGTATGTGAAGCAGTATCCGTACAATTCTGATCACTGAATGAAATAATCCTTACGGTATATGAACTGTCTTTTGTGTATTTTTTTGAGGCGTTAATACCATCTACATAAGCGCTTCCGTCGCCGAAGAACCACCTGTTGGTAAATGAACCTTCAGAAATAAACGTATTGTTTGTAAATACAAAATTGTTGTTGTTCACGCACTGACCTGTGTCATTGATCAGGAAGTCCGAGGCAGGGTGAGGGTACACTTTCAAATTCTGGAAACTGGTGTCAAAACAACTGTTGTCACCATAGACTATCAATCCCGAAATATAATCACCTTCAGCCAGGTAGGAGTGAGTTGTCGGGCTGATATTGCTGGCTGTATTTCCGTCTCCGTAAAGCCATTTATTACCTGTCATGGTACCTCCGGTAAAAAACGAATTATCTGTAAATGTGTAGAGGTTGCCTTCAAAACACTGATCCGCATCATCAATGATAAAAGATGAAACCGGCATTGGTCGTACCACCACAGAATCAAAAGCGGTATCGGAGCAGTTAAAGGTGGACTTTAAGATCAGCTGGATTTCAAATTTACCATCGGTTATGAAATGGTGTGTAAAACTGTCTACATCTGTAAAATCATTGCCATCACTTATCAACCATAATTTGGTATATGTGCCGGATGAAATTCCAGAAGTGGAGTAGGCCTTAAACTGATTGAATTTAAAACACTGGGTATCCTTGTTAATAGTAAATGAAGGAACCGGGGAGGGCCTTACCGTTACTGTGCTGGTGATGGAATCCATACAGCCTTTATTGGAAATAGCCCATAATTTGACCGTATAATTGCCATCTGCAAGATATGTATGGGATACGGAATCCATGTTGGTCGCTGTGCCAAGGTCGCCAAAATTCCAGTTATGGGTAATGGTTCCGCTGCTTATTGTTGATTTTGCCTTGAACCTGAATTTATTATAATTCAGGCATTTTTCTATGTCAAGATTGTCCATGATGGCTTTGGGCATCGGGGTCACCAGTATTTTCTGGTAAACTGTGTCCGAACAGCCGTCTACGCCGTCGTCACTTGTTGTGATCAGCCTGACAGTCCTGTTTCCTGAGGTGAGATATTTATGATGTACTGAATCCTGCAAGTCCTTGATAATACCATCCCCAATGTTCCAGGAATTTAAAATAGGGAGACCATTGGTAATAGTAGACTGCGACTGGTAGATGAATAAATTGCCTACAAAACACTGGTCTGTATCATTGGTCCCGATTTTTGCCTTTGGATGCACATTGACAAGATTGGCTAAGAACCCCGTATCGATACAACCGCTGGAATGCTGGTTGATCTGTCGTACGTTATAAGTTCCGGCTAATGTGTACTTATGTGAGAAGGAATCAATATTTGTTTTTAACGGACTTCCATCACCCATATCCCAGCTTTTGGAAGTGATAGTGCCGCCGAGTGTGCTGGTCCTGGTCTGGATAATAAACAG
>JANWHK010000055.1 GCA_025450395.1 Bacteroidia bacterium | reverse complement strand
TGAGATATTCAAAAACGCCCATTTCAAATTCATCATTCACCAGTAAGCCGATTTTTTTATTCCTGACTTCAGGTGGGAAACCCTTGTTTTTATGTAAAAGGCTTTTAATATTATTTGCCGTATAATATTTAAGGTACTTGATGGTTTCCCTTAATTTATTACTGGGCAAATAGGGTGTTATATATACAATATCCACCGGATCCAAAAGCTTGTCTATACAGGCATGCAAGTATCCAATCTTATAATTGGTCCAGTACACCATTTTGGGAATAGCCTTCCTGATATTGATTCCGTTTATGACAAATTTACGAGCATATTTTGCATAGAGCTTATCTATAATCTTCCTGTTGTAACCATATGCCTTGTGGGTTCCAGGTATCCGGTATACTTCAGAATTTATAAAATTCAGGTTGGTATGCCCCGATACATCAATTACCTTTTCATTGCTTACAATTGTATCTGCATTTAAAGTCATTGCCTTTTCCAATGCCTTTTGACCCAAAATATCCACTGCGAAAATCCTATTTTTTCCCAATTTCAGATTTTAATTTGCCAACTATAAATTCCTCTGTCCTGCACATTGATGTATAGGTAGCTCCGCCGATATGCGGGGTAACAATTATGTTCCTGTTCAGGCCAAGCGTCAACCATTGTTTAAGTGTTCTTTGCGTGGTCTGTTCTTCTGAAATGACATCTATTGCAATTCCCTTAAAATGATCTTTTCCAGCCATTTGAACCAGGTATTCCTCATCTGTTAACTCTGCCCGGGCGGTATTGACGAAGTATTTTCCATTCATTAAATCAATTTCCTTTTGCCTGATGATACTGCCGACGTTTGCATCATAACTGCTGCACAATACAATGGTATCGGAATGTTTTATCAGGTCAGCTACAGAGCGGTATTTCCTGAGTTTTGCAGCTGCCCTTTTATCTGCAATATCATAATATCCCACATGAGCGCCCATTTTCAGAAGATAACCTGATAATATGGTTCCCACCCTTCCAAGGCCTATAATACCGATATTGCTGTTGAAAATTTCATATCCCTTGTGGTTTTCCCTGTTCCATTCATTGTTCTGAAGCGTTAAAAATGCACTGTGATAATTCCTGTACAAGGCCAATATAAGTCCCAATGTATGCTCCGGAGTAGCCCGTATGGTCTTTAAAAAAGCGGTTTCGCCCTTTAAGGACAATATCTTAATATGTCTTTTTTTACAATAGTCCAGGTCAATATGATTCAGGCCCGTAGTAGGTGTACATATAATTTCCAGGTTTTTCGCATGGTCCAGGATTGAAGCATCTATCCGGTGGTTCAACCTGACAAAAAGAATTGAAACGTCCTTTAAAAATGATTTCAGGTTATCCCCGTCAAACAATTTTACCTTGCCAATTTTTTTCAACTGCGCCAATGCAGAATCAGAAAAATGTGACGGCTCCAATATTCCTGTTATCATAGCAGTTTTCTTAATAATTCCAGGTCTTCCATGGTATCCACGTTGACAGACCTGTTTTTGTCCATAATATACATGAGGGGTTGCTCACCAATGACCAGGCCTTGCTTTATAATGTCAGCACCTGAAATATAAATACATCCATTGCGGACATATAAGGATCCATGCTCCTGCCTTCTGACACCCTTATTGTGTAATGGGTTAACAGGTATGGAGGTTTTGCCGTCAGCTGATAGCTTATAAATGACCAGGTCGTTGATATATTCTTCTTCATAACAGGATATCAGGCTGTCATTATCACTTTCCCTGAAAAGTTTAATCGCCTCGCTGATATTTTCTGGTGTTCGCAATGGGGATGTAGGTTGAAGCAATAGGACCGCGTCAAATATTAAATCCCGGGCTGCATAATATTCAAGTGCATGCTGGATGAATTCAATGGATTTCGCCTTGTCACCGGAAATGGATTCAGGTCTCAGGAAAGGCACTTCAGCACCCAACCTGACAGCCACATCTGCAATCTCCTGTGAGTCAGTAGAAACGATGACCTTATCCACTGCGCCTGATCTTAACGCTTCCAATGCCGGTTCAATCGTATAGGCAATCAAGGGTTTGCCATTGACATCAATGATATTCTTTTTTGGTATGCCCTTGGAACCTCCGCGTGCTGGTATGATGGTGAGTATCTTCATTGTTTCCTGATTGGCTTTCTTTATTTGAGCCTCATTATTTGTGTTTCTATAAGCGATATGATTTAAGAACAAGGAATGTTGATTTTTGATTTTAGAAGTAATAAAATCAGAAATCTAAAATTGTTAATCCTTGTTCTTAAATTTCTTTGATTAATCTCTAATAAACCTCCTTAACAGTTCAAGTCCATCCTCGCCACTTTTTTCAGGATGGAATTGGGTGCCTGTCACATTTTCCCTTTTTACAGCAGCTGCAAATTTCAAGTCGCCGAATTGGGATGTTGCTAAAAGATGTTTTTCATCCGCAGGGTGGGCGTAATATGAATGGACAAAATAGAAACAAGTCCCGTTTTTTGTATTTTCAAAAACAGAGCCTTTCCAATTACCTGGTGCATTCTCATCTGCACTGTGCCAATTGATATTGGGCACCTTATATCCCTTCATATCCTTTGGCAACGCCAATACTTCGCCTTCAATGATATTTAGTCCATCAGTCACTGTGTGTTCATGCCCCTTGCTCAATAGCATTTGCATGCCCAGGCATATCCCCAATAAAGGCTTTCCGGAGCCTGCAAACTGTTGAATGTGTTCAACCAGTCCTCTTTTCGCCAATTCTTTCATGCCATCGGGAAAAGCACCGACGCCGGGTAGGATGAGATAATCCGACTTTAAAACATCCTCTGCCTTGTCAATCACCTGCACCATGGCCCCGATATGCTCAAACGCCCTGCAAATGCTCAATAAATTGCTCATCCCGTAATCGATAATTGAAACTGTTTTTGACATCTTACCTGACATTAATTCCCTGTTCCGCCGCTTCTCGTTTTATTTGTTCAACCGTTACCCTGCCATAATGAAATGCTTTGGCAACAGCCACTGCATCTGCACCCTCGCCAACCGCCTTCACAAAATCACCGGCATTGGATAAGCCGCCACTCGCAATCACAGGGATAGAAACAACCTGTGACACCTGCCTGATCAATTCAAGGTCCATTCCCTTTTCCATACCTTCCATATCCACCGAAGTCAGGAGTATTTCACCTGCACCCAATGCCTCTCCTTTCCTGGCCCATTCCATCACATCCATTTCTGTTTTCTCCCTTGCCACATCATACCATACCTCAAACCTTCCACTTGTATTTTTTTTAGCCTGTATAGAAAGCACCATGCATTGGTTGCCAAACTTGTTTGCCACTTCAGAGATCAGTTCGGGAGTCTTGACAGCCTGTGAACAAATGGCCACTTTATCAGCCCCGCTCCTGAGTATGTCATGCGCATCATCTATGGTACGAATACCCCCTCCAACCGTTATCGGAATAAATACATTTTCGGTTGTTTTCCTTATGATTTCCTTCAGGGAATCCCTGCCGTATAAGCTGGCAACGGCATCTACATAGATAATTTCATCTATTCCCTGCAAATAATAATCATAACAGTACGCATTAGGATGTTTAGGCAAAAAGCGCCAACCCTCCAGATGTATACCTTTAACGAGGCGGTGGCCCTTGATATCCAAACGCGCAATTAAACGTTTCGGGGACATATCAACTCACCTTGTGTATTAACTTCCATTCTCCATCCTTCTTTTCCCAAAGGTGTGGAGACCTGGCTTTGTCTATCACTTCCCAGTATCTTTCTTCAGAAATTCCCATGTATTCCAGCACTTCCTTAAAGTATTTTGCAGGGAATTCACCATCGTATTTATTAATAAGCTCAATGCCTTCCTCCCTGCTGATAAAACCATCCCTTATATCCCTATTGACATCATTCATGGCCCTGCCCTGACCGAATTTGATATACATGGTGTAATAATGCTGCCCGTCTATCTTATCGTCCAGGCTCGCAAATTTTGTATAGGTTCCTTCGCTCCTTCCATCCGGGTTTGAAACGAAACCTGAATGTTCCATGGCATAATAATAGTTTTCCTGAGGCGACCAGTTCTTGTAATAACTATAAAAATGCACTTCCATTCCGGAATTTTTTATATCTTCTTCCTTCAGCGGTTTATACAAAAACAGGTCATTATCATCGATCCCGTAGTTTTTCAGATCATTGATATGGACACCCCCGAAATACATTTCCTCATTTTCCTTTTTGCAGAAATGCGAGATATCCATCAGGGGACTCAGATTCTCATCAAATTTATTATGTGCCTCCGCCTGGTTTTCACCGTATATGATCAACTCCACGCCATATTGTAAAGCCGCCCTGGGCGCAACATTCTTCTGCCCGATAATAAATGGCTGGAATGGATTGACAAGGTTCTCGAAGGCAAGTCTTGTAAGTATCCTGTGTACCTTCCCGTTTGGTGTCACCAGGATGTTATCAAAACCCGCATCTATCATGCTCTGGAAATTCTCCCAGCCTATTTCCGTATATTTATGTGGCGCCCATGTCACCGTGAGCGGATTCATGCCATATTTGTATTTCAACTGGTGCGCGACATAAAAACTATCCTTGCCACCACTCGATGGAACAATTACATCATATGTGCCATCATTTCTCCTGAACTTGTTACATAACGCTTCCAACTGTTTCTCTCTTTCATCCCAGTTAATGGTTTGCTTGAATTCAAACCATTTGCAGGTATCACAAATACCATCCGCACCAAAACCCACAGTTTCCGTATCCGAAGTTGTTTTCTTCGAGAACTCCCGCTTGGTGCTTGGTCTTTGATTTGAAATGCAACATTTTTTGCAAAAAATAACCTCTTCAGGTAAGCCGTGTAAAACTTTTATTGTACTCATTGTTTGATTTATCTAATTGTTAATAGCTGATTACTTTTCTTATATCCGGTCTTGATTTCGCTATCACATCCGCTATCTGTTGTGCAGCTGTACCATCCCCGTAAATTAAATCTACAGGATAACTCAGGTGGTCCACCTGGTGTAATATCGCCTTTAATATATTGTCGCTGTTATAATCCGTGTCTATTACATTGTGGCCCCTCAACCTCCTGTTCTGCCTGCTCCCGATATTGACCACAGGTACGCCCAGGTATGCACATTCACGGATACCTACGCTACTGTTTCCCACCAGGCATTTACTGTATAATAATAATTTAAGGAAATCATGTCCTTCCATGTTCTTGAAAAACCTGAAATTATTTTCCGGATGTTCCTCCCTGTAAGACCTCAGGACACTGCTTGTTCCATCACTGCCTGCATCGGGATTTGGCCAGAACCAGAACGTTGGCAGTTTAGCCTCATGCACAGCTTTCAGCAAGGCTTCCGCCTGCTGCCTGCTTTTTTCATATTCAGTCGTTACAGGATGTTGCATCACCACCAGGTAATCCGCTTTCGGATCAATATATTTGCCTACCCCACCATATTTTTCACACGGATCAAAATCCAGCTCCCGGTTGTCCAACACCTCTTTTGCAATATCTATGCTTGGACATCCGGTAATAAATATCTTTTCACCGTATTCCCCCATTTTTAACAACCTGGTCTTCGCATCATCGTTCGACACCAGGTGCAAATCAGAAAGTTTTGTAATGGCATGCCTCACTTTCTCATCAATATTCCCGGTGACTTCACCACCCTGCATGTGTACAAGGGGAATGTTCATGTAACTGGCGGCTATTGCAGTAGCAATCGTTTCATACCTGTCGCCGATGGTACAGACCATGTCGGGCTTGAGATTATCAAATGTAGTTGATAATTCCATGATGCCGATACCGGTTGTTTTAGCTGAAGTGGTAAGAGTAGCGCCTTCTATCACCATATACACCTTTTCAGTAATCTTAAATCCATCGCGTTCGATATAATCCACGGTAGAACCATACCTGTCCAATAAGGCGGAAGCTGCCACCACCAGTTGCAATTCCAGTTCAGGATGATCCTGTATGGCTTTCAGGGCGGTACGAATCCTGCTATAACTTGGTCGTGCCGTTATTACAACACATATTTTGCGTTTTGTCATGGGTGTTTAATATTAAATTTATTCAAAATCAGACTCATTCAGGAATGATGCCGCCTGAATGTTTTTATTCAATTTCCGGCCTAATATCCTTTGGTATTCGCTGGCTGGAATACCTAAATTACCGGGTTTTTTTGTTTCCAGGTCATCCATTGAAATGATATGGCCGGCATGCAGTTCCTTATTTATTGCCAGGGATTTGCCAAACATGACCTTTAATTCAGAAAAGCCTTCAGTCCGGTTTTTATCCACCGGATTTTTCAAAGCTGTTTCTATTTTCCTCGTACCTTCCACCAGCAATTTGAATTCCTGTATGGTCAGCGAAGATTTCGCATCGGGACCAAACATGTGTTTATCGAAGACCACATGCATCTCAAGCATCTCAGCACCTAATGCCACGGCTGCCAATCCTGCATATATTTCGCCTGAATGGTCGCTTAACCCCACCTTGCAATTCAAGCGTGCTTTCAACTCAGGTATGACATTCAAGCCATATTTTTCAGCGGGCGTAGGATAGGCGGTTGTACATTGAAAGACACCATCAAAAATACCCTTATGTTCTTGTATAAAAGTAACGGCTTGCTGAATGTCGTCGTAACTGCTCATGCCAGTCGACAAAAGAATCGGTTTGCCGGTCCTGCAGATCTTATCCAGCATCAGTAAATTATTTGTTTCGCCGCTGGCAATCTTGTACCGCTTTACATTTAGTTTTTCAAGCCAGTCGACAGCCATCATGGAGAAAGGCGAGCATATAAACTGAAACCCTTTATCTTCACAATGCTGTTTTAATCCCTGCCATTGCTCCAGCGTAAAACCCATTCTTTTCCAGTAATCGTAACGGGTCTTGTCTTCGTAACTGAAGTTGACCCTGAATTGCTCAAATTCACTGCTCTCTGCTTCAGCAATATGCATCTGGAATTTAACCGTATCCACACCTGAACCCACCAAAGCATCTATATACGAATGGGCAAGACCCAGACTGCCATCGTGAGCCTGGGCAATTTCTGCTATAATTTCAACTGATTGCATATTATTTGTTTAAACCCTGAATATGTTTTTTTCCTGTCAAATTACTTCGGTGCTTCCATCACTCATAATTCATAACTTCATCTATACCGTGGAAGAACCCAGGTATTCATAATTTGAAAAAGAACCTGAATAGGACCAGGTATTACTTCTTCACCCAAAAGGAATCCATGTGGCCATTCCATTTAAGTTCTCCGGTTTCCTTCCTGGAAGCTTGCATATCCTTTAACTTATATTCGGTCAGGCCTTGTTCAAAATGTACAAGCTTGGTGGGTTCCATGACGCCAAACTCGCCTTCCTTAACTGCAACCTCCTTACCATCCATTTTAGAATGTAAATAGACATATTGTGCATTTCCATTCACAAACTTCAGGTAATTTGCAACGACAAACGGTTCCATTTCCTGGAAACTTGTCAGGTTAAAAAAGAGATCAAACCTGAATTTTTCAATCATCGGAAACTGCCAGCTTCCAAACAAGTAGATCTTACCCGCTTCAAGTTCCGGCAATGTATTCAGCGACCTGTTTTTATTGTAAGAAACAACATCGTTCGGGAATACGGTAGACAGGTATTGTTCCCCAACATATAGCTGAGGCGAAATATCAAATAATAAAAACGTGATATGTGGATGTAGTTTTTTCACGACTTCAGTCAATTTACATGAACCACTACCCAATTCAACAATCACCCTGACATCCTTGAAATTGACAAATCTGCAGCAATAGGCATACCTCAGGTAATAATCAAAGATGTTATTGGTATAGTTTTTACCATTTACCTTGAACACATATTCCGGGTTTCCGGCCAGCGAGGCTTCAAACTGTTCCACCGGGGACGCTCCTGTCTCCTTTTGCACCTGCAGGGCATACCTGTATGGTTTCTTTTTAAGGAATTCAACATAACCTGGAAATAAACCAGCCACTTTATTGATCACGCCGTTCATCGAATCAAGGGTCCTATTCCAGAATGGAAGAGACCTGAGAATCCTGTTATTTAAAATTCTGCTCTTGTACACATCTAGCAGGTTTTTTGGAAGTACGTCCACCCCGCCGATGGAGGCATATACTGAAATTGCCTTTCTCCTGAAATCCCTGAGTCCTTCCTCCTTGAGTGCAGGTAAAAGAAAATTTGCCTTGTATTCCCAATAATTTGTGGGTTTGTATAGTGCCGGAGCCTTTTCCATGTCTTCATTCATCAGATCAAGGAGGGCAAAATCATCTTGTACTTGTATCGTCATATATATTTATTTACGTGTTAAGTGCAATACTATAGCAAAATTGTAAATAAAAGCATTTAAGATATGGACAAGTGTACACAATAACTACATTTTAACAACTATTCCGATTCATGCAGTCTTTTGAAAAACTTCCTGTAATTTGTGAGTTCATTAAAGTTCCTTTCCCAGAATTGCCTCACACCTTTCCTGAACGATACAGTATTCTTTTCGGAGTGGCGAAAACCTGAAATCGTATTTGCCACATCAACAGGGCCGGACTCCAATGGTATGAGGATACCGGTTTGCTCATTGACAATCTCCCTGCATCCACCCACATCGGTTGACAAAAGAGGTATTCCATAACTAATGGCTTCCATCATGCTGACCGGAATACCTTCTGAAGCAGACAGGCTTATGAAAAGACTGACGTTGTTTCGCGCATAAAAATCATATATCTCCTCATTTCCAAGTTGACCTTTATTGACAAAATGAATATTGGCTTTTGACTTTAATTTTTCCTTATTTTCTAAATACAAGGGAATAGTGGGGTCATTCTCAGCTGAAAGATTTTCATCGCCCAGGTGGTACCAGGTTAATGGAAAATCAATATACATCAATGCCTCTGCGATCATGTGTATACGTTTGATATCCCTGATTTTTGCACAACTGACCAATACAAAATCACTTGCATTGAAAGGAGATTCGTCCGCATGGTCATGCGATCCAAGATAAGAAGTCTCTATTTTGTCTTTATAGCGCTGATATTTCTCCTGAAGGTAGCGGCTGCCTGTTTCAGATACTGAAAACACCTTGTTGAAATGCCTTAACTGGTAGTTTCTGAACAGGATATTTCCGGCCAGTGAACTTCTTTCCTCGAAAACATCACCTCCATGTGCCCTGCTGATAATGGTCTTTGCATTTCCACCCTGCTTTAACCAGGCTAAATACAAACAGTCGTAGAACCAGAATGAATAGAACAGGTTATCCCTGCCGTTTTCCATATCCCTGTTCCTCAGATGTCTTGATATCTCCTCTGCCTTAAATATGTTTGAACACAGCACTGCAATAGATTTCCTCAATGGAAACAACTTCTGCGATTTCATGACTTCCCGGGAATAGATGGAGAATATCCTGAAAATATTTGAAATAAGCACCTGTTTCCTGTTGTACTTCGACCAATCCATAAATTCCTCAACTGTTTCGACATTGTGGGGAAGATTCTCTTTATCATCAAGTATTTCAGTTGAGAACAAAAGAACTTTTTCATATTGAGCGGAAAGCATCCTGATGTCTTTTATAACGAAAGAAATACCAATATCATCAACAAAATAAAATAAGGTTTTTCCCATTATCTTTTACCGTATACGATCACCTCTCCAAATGAGGTATCCCTCACAAAATCTGCCTTGGTCATGCGTTTGTACAGATCGTATAAATCTTCATGCTGGCCTGCATAAACATTTGGATGTTCCCGCATCATCCGTTCAGGGTGTCGTTTACAAAAAACCACGATATCCGCAGGATGGTTCCATATTTTTTCAGGATGGTCGCCACTCCAGTTGAACGTGGTTCCGGCTGGCAAAGGCAATAGGGATGCAAAAGGGTGATAGGGTTTTGCTTTTACAAAATCCGAAAAAGGATAGAGCAATGACCCATCTGTTACTACCTGAGCCCCGGGATACCTGTACCTGATATAATCAATGGCCATTTTACTTTCTGCTGAATCCCTGATCACTTCCTTATTTTTATCCAGGTTGGCATACATTGGTAAATCCCTGTTTAAAAAGAAAATAAATGAAACGAGCGAGAACATGCTGATGAACGCAAGATAAACCCTGCGCTGTTTCATAGAGGTCTGTTGTGCAGCAAATACAATTAAACCCAATAACATAAAAATAAAACCTGTCCATATATAATGTGGCCAGAGGCGTTTTGTAGTGAACATGACGGACCATGTCATGACAAGCCCGAATACCAGCAATATCAAGGCCGAGACATCATTGTTATATCTCACTTTCCGCAATTGAAGGACAGTCGCCAACAGGATTAAAGCCATGAATATAAAACCCATGATCCAATGACCCAGGTAATAGCCCCCGAATCCCCGTTGAAGCCAATCAAAAACCGTGAGCGATAAATCATCATACGATTTCCCTATACCCGCCTTGATTTCATGGATATAGGCTTGCAGGTATACAGGCTTAATAGGGCTAAGGAGCAAACAAGGTATGGCAATGATCAAACCCGCAATGAAAAAACCAAATGATTTAAGCGACTTTATTACAATTTCCTGCCACGCATGAACCCCCTTTTTCAAAAATGGTATTAAAAAAACAATGGGTAACAAAAGCAAGACATTGAACTTAAGTCCAAATGCAATACCCATTAATATAAAATGCCACCCGAATGACCAGTTTTTCCTTTTAAAATAGAATAAGAATAACGCCAGAAAAAACAACTGTATAGGTTCCGGCTTGGGCATCATGACGAAATACAGGGAATAAAATATGGCGCCGGAACCTGTTAAAAACAAGGCCTTATGGAATCTTGACTTCAAAAAAGTATGAGCCAGTAAAAGCAGGCCTGCTACCAGAAAAACTGAATGTACCATGCGGATGGTATAGACCATTCCTTCAACCCCCCATATCCTGAATGGCAGCCATGCAAAAGCGGCATCGAGATAGAACATGATCCTTCCGTAAAATATGACATCTCCTGCAATAAGCGCGAGAAAAAAGTGTTTCCACGAAAGCGGATGAAGTATGGAATATACCTCCTTTACGGTAATATATTCATCATGTCCCGCGATTACTGTATTAATATTTGATCCTTCCAGGAATTGCAAATTCAGTATTGAAGCCATTGCGAGATACAGGACGGTGAAAGTAATTTCCACCACATACCTTGTCATAAAACTCTTTATACCCCTGTCCTGATCTATCACCTTACTTTTTTCCTTAACTCAAAAATATAATTAAAGCTTCTGCGTATTAATTTCCATCTCACCTTCATGCTGCTTCCGCTTCCTCCTTTAGCTTCGCCTGCTACCCTTTTTTCAAAAGTCACCGGAAAGTCGATAATCCTGCCTGTCCTTTTGGCCTTGAATAAAAGGTAAAGGTCCAGTGAAAAATCAAGCGGTGCATCCTTTTCAACCTTATCGAAAAATGACTTGCTGAATAATTTAGGCTGGGCATTGATTTCTGTTAACCTGGTCCCCAATGCCAGGGTAGCCAATAATCCCATCCCGTATGAAAAAACCGCTTCCGAAATTTTACGGTTTTTCCTGAAACCCTTCACCAGGAGGTCTTCATTGTTGTGCTCACTGTAGATGGATAAAGCTTTTAATACATCCATGGGATCTGTTTGCCTGTCAGCGTGTGTTATGGACAGGATGTTTCCATTTGCGGCCCTTAAACCCGTGAGTATGCCATAACCATAACCAATATTCTTTTCTACAGTTACAACTTTAAAAACTGCCTGGTTGCGCCTGCCTAATTCTTCATTTAATACCCGGGCGGAATGATCTGTCGAGCCATTATTGACCAGTATGATCTCCAGCTGCTCATTCGCCGCCGCCACTGCATCCAGTCTTTTAAAGAGGTCGGGCAAATTATCCTGTTCGTTATAACATGGAAGTATGAGAGATAACATCATCGTGTATTCATCATTTGGGGACTTATCTTTTCATAATAGGATTCCCAATAATTAAAGGTCTTATAATCATTTGGAGTTCCCCAGCATACATAATGATCGATTTCAAACACTTTTACCTTATATCCAAGGTCAATGAGGTCGTTGATACATTCATCCACATAAAATTCATTGTTGATCCTCCTGTCAAGTGCCATCATGCGCTCCGCCGCCTCTACAAACATGCTGCCCTTTTTAAACCAGAAAGTGCCCACAACGGCATGATCATTCATGGGAGACTTGCTGATCGGCACCTTGACACTCATTCTTTCAATATGATCCCCATCCTTTGTCTTCATCCAGCCATAAGCTTGCGGCTTCTCATTCACGGAAGGATTATTCCTGAATGAAAACACCAGGGCATCTGCATCCTGTTTTGCATTTTCAAAAGCTTCTTTAGAATATATCATGCCATTATCACTGGCGCCTATGACAAGTTCCAGATCGTTGTTGATATGCTCTTTTGCATGAAGACAGGTAACTGCCTGCCCTTCGGTTAAATGATCGAGTATGACAATTTCACAATCCGGAAAGTGTTTTCTTAAATGTTCATCCACCTGGTATTCCCGGATTTGAAAATCCCTGACAATAAATATATATTGATCGCTTTTTGGCAGGGCGTCAGCAGCGCTTACCACCATTGGTTTCCCAAGAATCGGCAATAAAGGTTTAGGTATTGTATATCCGGCCTCCGCAAAACGACTTCCTGCACCTGCCATTGGAATAAGTGCTATCATTTGGCAGCCACCTCCCTCTTGTAGTATTTCATGATATCCATCCATGTCAGGTATTCTTCAAGATCCTTTGGAGTTCCCCATTGACAAAAATGTGGAACCTGGTCGTATACCAGTACATCCAACCCATCCCTTACAAGAAGATTGTATACCAGGCTGATATAATATTCACCGTTCAAGGCAATATCCTCATCCATCAGTTGCTGGAAATATTTTTTGACATGAAGGCCCTTCGAAAAATAGTAAGTTCCACCTGAATGCCAGGCTTTGGTCTTATCGTCCTCGAAAGAAAATTTTTCACGTATTTCAAGCAGGCCATCGTTCTCATCCTTCTTGCAACTCGCATATAAATTCTCGTGGTGTAACAGGTGCGGATGAAACCCTGTGTAACAAGGTATGGCCCCGGCACATCCCCTTTCTTTAACGGTGCGGCTAAAATGCCTGAAATCCCAGTCCTGGAAAAAATCACAATAATTTGTTATTACTTCTTCCTCATCCCTTATCATTTCAAATACTTTGGAAACAGCATAAACAGGACCAAATTTATGTCCTTCTATCGGAACGATTGTTCCTTCGGGTTTTATCCTTTTTAATTCACTTTCAAGCGTTGTATTTGCCAAATGTTCTTCCCTGCAAATAAATATAAAGTCATGCTGTCCGGGGAACATGTCTACCACCCATTCAATAATAGGTTTGCCCTGTACCTTGATAAGAGGCTTGATGTCTTTATACCCGGCATCCTGAAACCGTTTGCCCAAACCTGACATGGGAATGATGATTTTCATGGTTATTCCATTAAGCTTTTGCGGTATTTTTCCATGTCCAGACCATTGATATAATCCAGTTCGACCTCGGGAATGAATTGTTGCTTTTGTCCCGACTTTAAAATCGTATCATAAATGTACAGATAAGCCGTCATGGTCTCATGAATAGACTTAGCTTCCCTTTGGTTCGTGTGATAACTGATACGGGCTTCTTTATCTATCCTGATCTTCTTATCGGAATCCATCACGCCAAAAGACATGTTATCCTTAAAGAAAACTGTCTGGTCAGGAAATAATACCTGATTAAAAAATTCAGTATCGGCTTTATAATGTGCAATCTTATCGCTTGCAAATGGATGAGATGGAACATACAAGCGGGGTCCTTTTTCCTCTAAGTCCGTATCCGGATAATTTTCTCCGGTGGAAAAAATATCTTTAATAGCATGGTCTATATCCAACAGGTATTTTTGAACATCCTTGATTGATTCCCCATGGGCAATGATACCATGATTTGCGAGGAAAAAAACCATGGGAGGTTTTTCATTTCTCTGAATCGAGTCCTTTATTACCTGTGTAATGAGATAAGACAAGCCAAATCCCGGACTGATATATGGTATAAACGCAATAGATATCCCTGTGCGCTTTCTGACCTGTCTCAGCAGGTCTTCATTTCCGTTGCTGCAATTTACCAGGTTGGACCAAACGGAATGGGTGTGGACCACGTATGTATCCAACACGGCATGAAAACCTGTTTCCATGGAAGGTTTAGGATACACCTGACCTTCCGCATCCTTCCGGACATTATCAAGAATAAAAGCAACCGATACTTTCTCTTCATTTTCCTTATCTGAAATTTCAACTGTATAAAAATAGTCCCTGATATTTTTATAATCTACAACCGAAAAACCCTTGCTTGCATTGATTTCCTCAAACCTGAACCCTGAAGCCTTGATCATCATTTGCCCATTGTCATCTTTTACAGATGTATTGCCTCCGGGGCCCTGTACCTGGTCAGTCCGACCGATGTAAGGCATGGTCAATTCCAGAAGATCATTGTTAAGTTGTTGCATGATCATCGACCAGTTTTAATTTACTAAAGGCAATATATACAGTAAGCAATTGCAACAATCCTTCATAATTATCCTTCCATACCGCATTATACACACCAACCTCTTCCAATTCAGGTATTAACTGATAGGCTATATTATCAATTTTATCTTTACCGATTGACCCAATAAAAATCAATTCCTGTTTATCGTTTTTATAAATATGTTCAACCTTCAGGTCCTCACCCGACGATATACTGTCAATCAGGGTATCCAGGTACAAATTATTCGGCAATATCAATTTTAAGCCCAACTCAGGTTCTGCTGATTGGTTCAGGGGATCAACATGGTTTACACTGAAGAAAGTAGCAATAATATCCGCATGTTCTGCCTGTGACTGAATATACTTAACAGAGTCCTCTTCGCGTTTTTTCAATTGCTCCAGCACCTGCTCAGGGGCATAGCCCCGTTTAGCTACATCTCTTTGTACTTTCCACCACATCCTGAGGTTTTCTTCCGGATCCATAAATATTTTCAGGTCATATATATCCTTCTGGTTTTTCAGGTAAAAAGAATGCAAACCCTCAAAAACTATTAATTTATTAGCCTTGATGAATTTAGGTAAAGTGAACTTCCCAGTATTGTGGTCATAAAAACTTCGCTTTATCCCTTTTCCTGTTTTCAAGCTCATGGCCTGGGCCATGTCCCGGTGCAAATTGTTGGCTTTTGGATCCAGGTGCGTATACTGGTTCCAGTTTTCATCACCACGTTCCCATTTATGCATGTCATCACCACGGATGATACTGGTATTCTGTGGTTCAAAAATTGCAGACAAGGCATTTGTGAGCGTCGATTTCCCCGCCGCGGAATCACCACCTATGCCTATCATGTAAGGTTGTGAAAGAAACTTGGCCTGTATGTTATTGGCAATACCCTTCCTGAAAACCATCACTGCTATAAGGCATAGCGTGGTCTGTAATAAAGTAAAAACAATACTTAAAAACTTGTGATCTTCAGGGACAGATGGACCCTGCATATCAATATCCGAAAAATTAAAGGAAGTAAAATAATCGCTGGCGGGAATCCATGCGAAATACAAAAAATAAAACAGGGACAGGACCGCAAAAACATATTTTTCCCTCTCGCCCTGTTTCACTACAAAATATACAAGGAGGGGCATGATCCAGTAATACCATCCCTGCATCGGCGCTATCATCAATGTAAGCGCCAGGAAAGTAAAGGCAAGAAACAATACCAGCTGATCCCTGTTGACGAAACGGAAACTCATATAATACAGGACAAGGACAAAATATATCGCCGGGATAAAATAAATCTTTAAACTCCCATTGAACTGGTAATACAGGTCAAAAACATGTTGTTGAACAGGATTATTATATACCATCAGCATAAACCCTTCTGAACCCATGTAAGGCAGGTTGATAAGGCTGACCGTTGCAATGAACACCAATATTGCTTTTATCGTATCGCCGAATGTAACATGGGGTGTCCTGAACAGGAAAATAATATAAAACGGCAATACCAATGCCATGTTGGTTTTACATCCTATTGCAAATCCAATGAATAAAAAAGAAATAATCCATTTATTCTTGAAAAGGAAATACAGGGATACCACCAGTAAAGCCATTGGAATGACATCCAGCTGGCCGTGAAAATAATTGATATAGATCAATACCGGCGACAGCCAATACCATATCAGGACCTGGCGGGTTCTTGTCTTAAGCCACCTGAGCAGAACTATGAGGATAACAAAATCAGCAAACAATAAAGGCAAGCGATAAATAATGCTGTCAGCTATGGAAAATAATTCAGGGCTACCCGGAATCAAAGGCCATAAAATCATTCTTGGTAATGAAAATATCCAGAGCATGAGTGGAGGGTATGGGAATTCCGCTCCTGTACCATGATCCATAAAGTATTGATAGGGGTCGACAAAACCACTGTTAATAAAATAATTTCCGAATGGAACAAATAAATCCCTCAGGAATCCTGATGCAAAAAAAACAGAAAGGATAAGCTTAATGCTCAAACCCATCCAGAAAAGACGCGATTTTGCAAGCGGTATCTTGCTTTTTCCCTGCCTGTCATATAAGAATTTCTTCATCTTTGTCTTTTTACCAGTTTGCTTATAATATCATCTGCCACATCCCCCTGCGCCCTCCCGCATGATATGCGGGACAGGCTCTTCAAAGGGGGATTTCATTTCGTTAGCCCCCACATCGTACATCGTATGTCGTACATCGTACATCCCCTAAATCCTAGCTCCTAAATCCTGTATCCTGTATCAAATACGCCTTGATCCCCATGGCCTCCGCTCCTTTTATATCCTTTTCCTCATTATCACCTACCATCGCCACTTCGCCTGTTTTTAATCCCAATTTTGACAATGCCAGTTCAAATATACAGGCATCCGGTTTCTCTATACCTGCTTCTTCTGAATTGACCATAAAATCAATATACCTTCCCAGGTCCAGCTTTTGCCATTTACGAAATTGGATCTGGGCTGTCAGGTCGGTGACTATACATGATTTAATTCCCGCCATTTTCACCCTTTTTAAAAAATCCTCCGCACCGGGGTAAAACTCCATCCCGGATAAAAACTCTGACCAATATAATTCTTCCATTTCCAATGCAAAGGCTGGAAGGGTATGGCCAAAATACTTTTCAGAAAATCTTTGAAAATACAATAAGCGCGAATGGGATGCAGCCTGCCCGAATAATTCAATGTGTATTTTTTCCCGCACCGACTTAAAACACGTATCAAACTGTTCCCTTGTTATGTTGTAATCACGCTCGCATTTTTTTATGCAAACATCCATTGACCTGTGGTGATTAGGGGGATATGGATACAATGTATCATCCAGGTCTATCAGTATACCCTTTAGGTCCTTCAACTCGATATTTTCAAAGATCTGTTTTACCATAGATCGGGCCTTTTAGTGCAGACGGCATCAATTTCCATATCCTTCAGCTGTTTCTTGAAATCTAAAATCCTGTCCAGTTCGTATCCTTGCAATTCCGGTGAAACCAGGCACAACTTGAAATTCGCCTTCAATATTTTATAATTTTCCGTAGTAAGTGGTAAGTGGTTGAAACAGTCTATCCATACCCATTCGACCTTGCCGGCAAACTTCATGACAAATTCAAGAGGTTCATATTCGGAAAAGCGGACCGCCATCCTGGATATGCCTTTATTCATATATTTGATGAGGTATGGAAGAGATAGATCAAGAAAAAAATAATCCTTTATCTCATGTTTTTCCATTAAGCGCACCAGGCGTTCCTCCATACCTTCCGCCTTGGTATTAAGAATGATCAGGCGGTGATGGTAATAATTCAACCACTCCTCAAAATCCTCTCCCCCCTGAAAAGGCTCATGGTGTATCACGATCTTTTCCCCATCCGGCCTCAGGTCCAGTTCCACACCATATTCAGCAGGCACGTGTTTAAGCTGCTCTATAGTATTGATCCTATGTGCTATTTTAATCATCAATTCAGGGTTTTGGAACTACGCTCAAGATATAGTTTCAATTTGTGCATTTTCACGGAATAGTCTAAATTATTTTCCGCAAATTTCCTCATTTGCAATGGATACCCGGTATCCTTGCTCAACTCTAAATACCAGTTCATGACTTTTTCAAAATCTATGGGTTCATCATTCGCCTCAAATTCCATACAATATTTCATTGCGGTTTGCGATTCCGAAAGATCGGGGTCATGATGCCCGAAAATGAAGGGTATCCCTCTTGCAAAATATTCCCTGGCCTTAATGGTCGTTGTACCCTTGATTCCCTTGCGGTGCAGACCCATGGCACTGATTCCCAAATGCATTACCTGCATCAGTTGTTCAGCTTCCTCCCTTTGTATATAAGCACCCGGTACAACCTGCTCTTCAAGTCCTAACTCTCTTATCATTTTTGTCTCTGATGACAGATTTTTACCATGCAGGAACCATTTTATTTTATATTTTCCCTTGTAGTTTTTAATGCCTTTAAAAAGCCTGTCCAGTCCGTTAAAATCGGCAGAAGTACTGGCACCTTTCAAGAAAACCATCCTGAACTCATTTTCCAGCGCTGGGGTTGCCGCCCTTAATACATAATCCGAAGTTTTCACGGCATCGCCGCCTATCAAGGTTTTGTATTTACCGCCTGCCATTTTTATTTCATGATTGGCAATATCCTTTGAATTACACAATCCAAAAGCGGCATTCCGGCGCATTGATTTACCCCATATTTTTTCCCGCCATAATGGCAACCACATGAATTCGAGATTGCCCAAAACAGAAGAAAGATTTAATCGCAACGGGTTTTCATTCCCATAAAGCTTGATTTCCTCCGTCTCAGCAGTGACATGTTCAAAGAATATCTTTCCGGGATACTTCTTTGTCAATCCTGAAATGAAACTGCTTGCATTATCGTACCTGAAATAGATAAAATCAAATTCGGGATTTTCCTTTTCAAAATACTGATAAACTGTCCGGTGATATACATTCCTTTGTTTTAAGGACCTGAAGTATTTCTGCTTGATCCTCGGCACAGTTATATAATCGTAATGTTTTTGTCGTATCGCTGAATCAAACTCATCCGTAGTAAAAAACAAGCCTTTACAATCTACCCCGTTTTCATTTAAAGCCTGTATCTGGTTGATCACCTTGGTTTGAACTGAACTGCCATTCATGCTTGCGGAAGTGAAAATATAGAGCAGTTTCATGAATTACAACATATATCCGGACTTCCCGTGGTTGGTGTTCTGCCACCAACTACTTTTCTTGTTGGTGACAACAATACAGGTGTCCGAAGATTTGGAACCTAACTAGTTTGACCCACCCCTGCCCCTCCAAGGAGGGGAATTCAGGGTAAATGTTACGATATCAATTTTACATTGATTTCCTGCCAGGCATTTCTAACCACTTCCGGATCCAGTATGCCCTTTTTATAGGCTTTTTCAAGTATCAGTTTTTCAGGACTGTCACTTAACATATCGAGTGCCCAATCCTTCAAATAGTGATTAAACCAATAGTCAACAGGACTTGAAATCCCCACCTTGTATGTTCTTGTCCTTAAGGATTCATCCATCCTGCCTTTCATGGCATCACGCACAATCTTCTTGGTGAAACCCCCGCCTATCTTAGCCTTTAATGGCAGGGAAAAAACATAAGTCACCAGGCGCCAATCCATGAATGGCATGCGTATTTCCACACTGTTCATCATGCCCGCCCTGTCAAAATTTCGCAACAATGAAGGCAGGGTGTGCTGGAAAAATTCCACATACACCATTCGCTTTTCAATCGGCATATCTGAAAAGTCGTAAGGCTGGTCGCTTAGTGAAGTAAGTTTTAACGCGTGGTAATCCTGGAACTTAATCTCACCCCTTATCAGTTTCCTGATCTTGTATCCAATATTTTTTTCCCTCTTATGCTTTACAAGCAAGTCACTTTCCATTCTTGTCAACATATCGTCCCGCTGGTCAGAATGGTACAGGTCGGACAATACATGGGCGTAATTTTTTACATCATGCGCCCTTTGGTTCCACAATGCGTTGTTGTATAATCCATACACCATATCCCTGTAGCCGTATAACATTTCATCCACACCATGGCCATCCATGGAGACAACTATGCCATTTTTACGCATCCCCTCATAGACTGAAGCGATGGACGCAATCGGCGACGGGCTGATAAAATCCGCGTATTCTGTTTCCCTTGATATTTTATTGGCGAGATTGTTAACATCTACTTCAATATAGCTGATATTACCGCCGGAGTATGCTGCGGCCCTGGCTGCGTATTCCTTCTCATTTTGCGGCAAACCAGGGAATATAGCTGTGAATGCTCTTTGTGAATCCGGATTAACCCTGCCTAATGATTCTTTCAGCATGATATCAAACACTGTATTATACACTGCGGTTGAATCAAGACCACCACTCAGGGCAGTCGCCACCGGTACATCGCTTCTTAACCTGATCCGGCATGCGTCCCTGAACAATTCATAGAATTTTTCGACCTGTTTTTCATGTGTTTCCGGAATATTTGTGTCTATATGATCCTGGATATGCCACCACCTTTTCTGTTTGGCCGTATTGTCTTTTTTTACCAGCATGACATGGCCGGGCAATACTTGCACTATGTTCTTAAAGGGTGTATATCCGAGGCCTTCAAGCGCATAAGAATCGTCAAGGTTATATTCGAGAAGTGTATCATCAAATATCCTCTGGAAACCATCCAGGTATTTAAACGCCCTGGTTTCCGAGGCGAAAGCAAACAGCTTTCCGGGCAAATACACATAATACAGAGGTTTGATTCCGAACCTGTCCCTTGCAAGGAACAGTTCTTTATTCTCATTGTCCCAGATTGCAAAGGCCCACATACCATTGAATTTTCCAAGGCAGGCATCTCCCCATTGCAGATAAGAGGCTAATATGACTTCCGTATCTGAATCAGAATTAAAACGATGTCCTTTAGCCTGCAGTTCTGCCTTTACCTCTACAAAATTAAAAATCTCGCCATTATAGGTTATCCAATAACGTTTTTCCGCATAACTCATGGGTTGTTTTCCCGATTCTGTCAGGTCAAGAATAGATAACCTCCTGTGGCCTAAACCAAGGCTATTCCCATCAAATAATTCATAGCCTGACCCATCAGGCCCCCTTTCAGTCAAAGCATCTGTAAAACGCTTTAAAGTGGCCAACTCCAAATTGGAGCCATTTAAATTATATATGCCTGCGATTCCGCACATGAATTAAGATTTAACAGGAAATTTTACCTTAATAAGACTATTATACTAAAATTATCAAAAAATTATCATAAATATAATTTCTATTTAAACATTCTTAAATTTTTCCATTTTGTCAATTATTTTTTTTCCAAGTTTTTGACATGGTATTTCTACTAATTTATAAAACATTGTAGATAATAATACTGAGATAAAAGCTACTAAGAAATAACGATAACAATAATAAAATAAACTATTTTTAAAATATAAAATAAAATAAAACTTTGTAAGCCAATGAATAACTGCAAAGTGAACTAAATATATACTAAAACTAATTTTACCAATATAATTAACAATTGGGTTAATAAGAATATTGGTTTTTGATTTACTAAGTCCTATAGCAAATAATAAAAAAGAAATGCCATATACAATATTTGTATTAAAAAAATAATCAATATTTGTTGACACAAAGACAAATATTAAAAAACTAAAGAAAACTAAAGAATTTGAAAAACTTAATATATTGTATGTTTCGTTTTTATAAATTATAAAATATAAAACAATTCCTAAAGCAAATATCGGAAGCTGTGAAGGAAAATAAAATAAATAAAAATTTGCCGATACAATTTTATCATCTATTAAATCTAATTTATCAAATAATATCTGGAGTAAGCCTTTTAAAATAATTGAGAATAAAAAAAAATTGAATGCCTGATTAATATTTTTAATTCTAAAAAATAAAAAAGGTAATATTAAGTAAAACAACATTTCTATGCCAATGGACCAACCACCAGGAACAATGCTATTTATCCAATAAGGAGTAAAACCATGAAGAAAGAAAACATTTGATAAAATACTAAATGTATGTCTGTTTTCATTAAAACCATCTTGAAATGCATAATATAATATTGCTAAATAAAACATTGGAGCAATTCGAAAGAACCTTCTTAAAAAGAAATTTCTAATTGGCCTTTTTTCATTATTAAATCTATTATTAAATGACAAAAAAAGTGTAAAAGCACTTACCAAAAAGAATAACTGAACACCTCTAGCTCCTTGAGCAAAAAACAGCTTTAATGATTCAGATAGATTTAATGATTCTGTGTGTGAAACATGAACCATTATAACCAATAAAATAGCATATCCTCTTAAAGCATCGATAAAATCTAGGTTTTTTGCTGGCATATTAAAATTAAATCTATTTATTGTAATTAATTAGTTTTTGATTAAACAAAAACAAATCTATTTGTAATAGCTCTTTATTAACTGGATTCCTCCACCCTTCTTCAATACCATAAACAGAAAAACCCAAATTTAAAATATATGGTAAAATCTCAAAAACATCAGGTTCATTATAATATTGTTTTTTTATTGAAGTTTCTACTTTCAAACCAACAATTTTATCCAATATTAATGAAGAGCCTTTTAAAACATTTAATTCAAAACCCTGTACATCTATTTTCAAAAAGATTCTTTTATGGTCTAATGAATTTGCATTATAAAAATCAGAAAGGGTAATAATATCTACTGTTTCCGTTCTACCTACTTCCTGATCTGGAGCAATCGATTTAAATTCATCTGTCATTTGCAAAAATGAACTTGCCCCACCATGTCCTCCCGAAACATTAATACTTAATTTATCTTTTACATCACCAATTCCAACATTAAAAGTATTCCACCTCGAATTAGAATCTGCTTTTAATTTCAATTCCTTATACAAGTGCGAAACTGGTTCAAAAGAATAAACAGGCACATTATAACCTAAACTTAAATAATGCTCAGCTGACATTCCAACATTGGCACCAACATCAAAAAATGCATCAGGCTCAATAAAATCAAAATAAGTATTTTTCTTTTTATAGCTTAAAGGCTCTATTTTAAAAATATATTTTTTTATCGCATTCTTTATATTCATATGTTCATTTTTTTAAAGTGATTGGAAACATTCCATCTTTTATAATTTTTAAATAATTTAAATTGAAAATATTCTTTGGTTCCATAAGGATTAACCTTTTCGCCATCTTAAATGCTGTTTTGAAGTCATTGTGGTTATAATAATACCAGATGTTTTTTTTTAAATACAATAGTACTGCTAGTTTTAACCTTGCTTTTGAGAAAGTTCCCTTGATTTTATATAGTTTATAATTCACAAACCCCAGTTTCCTGAAAAAACCTGCGTTTACCTTGTCTCCAACACTTAGTAACAATGTCATAAAAGCATTCCCGTTTTCATGCCTCATCACCTTTTCAAGATTCGATGTCTTGGTTTCCGGATGAATCCTGACATTCCCTATCAATTCAT
>JANWHK010000054.1 GCA_025450395.1 Bacteroidia bacterium | reverse complement strand
GGATATATCTTTAATATCATTGAAGGATATTACAAGGATAAAGGTCCGATAGCCAGTTTCTCTTTCCATATCGCATCGGATAAAAATGCGCGTTTACATAGTTTTATCTACGATTACAAGATTGAAAAAAACGCACGCTTTGTTTTTGAAGTGAGGTTTGACAAATATTTTGACAATGTCGTGAATTTCAACCTGAAAACCGATGGGGCCTTTTCACATTCAGGTGATATGGATGCTGTCATGGATAAGTTCATACAGAATGTCAATGGCCTTTTTGACATAGAAAGTTTTCAATAGTACAATGGAATTATTTTTGCAATGTAACAACGGATGAAATTAAAACTGGCGCTTATATCACTTGTATTACTGGGGCTTTTGGTCAAGGGTTGCAAAAAGGATCCTGTGGCCAATGACGAGAAGCTTGATGGCGTCCACGAGACAACACCTTATGTGCTGGAGCACAAGCCATGGTATCCACCATTCAGGCTGCCTGTAGACAACCAACTGACGGAAGAAGGTGTAATGCTTGGCAGGATGTTATTTCATGATCCCATACTTTCCCTTGACAGCACATTGAGTTGCGCGGGATGCCATATACAGAAAAAGGGATTTACGGATGGACTGAAACTCAGCAAGGGCATAAAGAACCAGATTGGTACCAGGAATTCGATGGCGCTGGCGAACCTCATGTGGCATAACAGGTTATTCTGGGATGGCAGGGCATTGAGCATCAGGCAGCAGGTTTTAGGTCCTATACAGGCCCATAACGAAATGAGCATGAACCTGTTTGACCTGATGAAACGCTTGCAACAATCTACGAGATATCAACCTGCGTTCAAGAAGGCATTCAATGCCGACCAGGTGACACCTGAGTTCCTCAGCAAGGCCCTGGAGCAGTTCCTTGTAACAATGGTATCGTTTAATGCACCTATCGACAAGTTATATGGCCGTACGGACACGCTGAATGTGATCAGTGCCTCTGCGTTGAGGGGATTGAAACTCTTCATGCAGCAGGTTGAAGATGGAGGAGCAGATTGTTTTCACTGCCACAGCAATGTACCGTTCTTTGGCAATACAAGCCTGAATGGTTCCATGTCGAATAACGGACTTGATATGACATTTTCTGACAAGGGTCTGGGTAATGTCACAGGTAATGAAACGGATAACGGTAAATTCAAGGTGCCTTCACTGCGCAATGTTGAATTTACTGCGCCTTATATGCACGACGGCAGGTTTGATAACCTTGAAGAGGTGCTTGATTTTTATTCAGACCAGATCAAATTGCAATCACCCAATCTTGATATCAATATCGCTTCACATAACAAGCAGTTGAATCTCACGGCTCAACAGAAAACGGATATCATTGAATTCCTGAAGACCCTGTCTGATACAGAATTCATGGATAATCCCAAATTCAAAACTCCTTTTTAAGTTTCCACGACCTTCAGGTCGTGAACCCTATAAAGACAAAGCCTTGAGTTCTTCCTTGGCCTTCAGGTCCATGATCTGTTCCAGCGCATCCGGAACCACATCACTGCATATCACAACAAAGGAGCCTTGCTCCGCATTCGTAATGGCAAAATTAATGGCTTCTTTCTCAAGGTGAAGTACCGTTATCTTTTTATCAGGGTCAACATTCTTGATGCCTGTCACCATTAAGTCAATGATCTCATCTTCGGTCTTACCCCTCAGGTTCTTGTCCTGCCTGATAACGATCTCGTCAAATATCCTGGCGGCTTCTTCTCCCAGGGCGATGGTATCTTCATCCCTTCTGTCGCCGACTCCGGCTATAACACCGGTTTTTTTGGAAGCCTCCGTTTTGGACAGGAATTTCCCGATTGCTATCATGCCTGCTGCATTGTGTGCGTAGTCAACCATCACGGTAAAGTTCTTGAAGTTGAACATGTTCATCCGGCCTGGTGTCTGGGCAGGTGAGGGGATAAAGGTCTGCAAACCTGCCTTGATATCCTCTATCTTGAAATTGCGAATAAAAGTTGCGAGTATGACAGGCAGGCAATTGGCAATATTAAATTCAGCTCTTCCGCCAAAAGTCATCGGGATATTCGTCACCTTGTCGACCCTTATCTTCCATGTACCTTTCATAATGGTCAGGAAACCGTTTTCATATACCGCTGCAATACCACCTCTTTTGCAATGCTTGACAATATGCGGATTGTTTTCGTCGAGACTGAACAGGGCAATTTTGCATGACAGGTTATCACGCATGTTGTATACCAGTTCGTCATCCGCGTTCAATATCGCATATCCTTCAGGGAACACGCTTTCAACCACCACTGCTTTTACTTTTGCAAGTTGCTCAATCGTATCAATGCCCTGCAGACCCAAATGATCTCCGGCAATATTGGTGACAATACCTATATCGCAATTGTGGAAACCAAGTCCTGCCCTGAGTATGCCACCTCTTGCACATTCCAGCACGGCCATATCCACTGTCGGGTCCTTGAGCACAAATTCAGCCGAAATGGGACCTGTGCAATCTCCCTTCATCATCATTTCATTTTGGATATAGACACCATCTGTGGTGGTATAACCAACCTTGAAACCGACCTGTTTGCACATATGGGCCATCAGTCTTGTAGTCGTTGTTTTTCCGTTGGTGCCTGTAACAGCGATAATGGGTATCCTGGCGGTGGTTCCATGGGGATATAACATATCTATAACCGGTTCTGCCACATTGCGGGCAAGACCTTCGGTCGGTTCCAGGTGCATCCTGAAACCCGGTGCAGCATTTACTTCCAGTACAGCACCACCATTCTCGGATACCGGTGTGCTCAGGTCAGGGGCCATGATATCTACACCGCAGATATCCAGTCCGATGATACGTGCAATGCGCTCGCACATAAAAATATTGCTCGGATGTACCAGGTCAGTGACATCTGTGGCGGTGCCTCCAGTGCTGATATTCGCCGTTGGTTTCAAAAGCAGTTCTTCGCCTTTCACAAGTATGGTTTCGAGCGTATAGCCCTTGTCTTCGAGTATCTGCTCGGTGAACCGGTCGACCTTGATAGCGGTCAGGACCTTCTCATGTCCGTACCCCCTTCTCGGATCAGAATTAACAATATCTATCAGTTCCTGGATATTATGCTTACCGTCACCTGTTACACAGGCAGGGGTGCGTTTCGCAGCAGCCACGAATTTGTAGTTGATCACCAGTATCCTATGGTCATGACCTGTAATATATTTTTCTACGATCACCGAACGGGAATATTGTTTGGCAGCTTCATAACCGGTCTTTAATTCTTCCCAGTTGTTCAGGTTGGTGGTGGCGCCTTTGCCGTGGTTACCATTGATGGGTTTGGTCACCAAAGGGTAACCTATCCTTGACACCGCGAGCTGCAGTTCCTCTTCATCCACGCATATCCTGCCTTTGGGAACTGGTATCTGTGCGGATTCCAAAAGCAATTTGGTGTCTTCCTTGTCACAGGCAATTTCAACTGCGATGCTGCTGGTGCAACTGGTGACGGTGGCCTGTATCCTTGTCTGGTTTATGCCGTAACCCAATTGTACGAGTGAACGTTTGTTCAGCCTGATATAAGGGATATTTCTCTTGATGGCTTCTTCGACTATGCTGCCGGTGCTTGGACCCAGCCTTTCACTTTCCCTGAGTTCCCTCAGGCGTTGTATATCGTCTTCCAGGTTATAGGGTTCACCTTTTATCAGTGCCTCGCAAATAAGCACGGCTGCTTTGGCGGCGTATATTCCGGCCTTGGCTTCAAAATAATCGAACACGACATTGTAAATGCCGGGACTGGATGTTTGCCTGGTCCTGCCGAAACCGCAGTTCATGCCTGCCAGTGACTGGATCTCCAGTGCAATATGTTCAATGATATGCCCCATCCATGTGCCTTCATCCACCCTTTGGAAAAATCCACCTGGCACACCCGGACTGCAACGGTGCTCAAACATCGACGGGAACATTGCTTTCAGCCTGTCGTTGAAACCATCGATGGTATTTGAAGGCCTTTCTTCCATTTCTTCCAGATCAAGGCGCATCACCACGAGTTTGTGCCTCCTGATGCTCCAGTAATTGGGGCCGTTCATGGTTTTTATGTCAAGTATTTTCATATCGCTGCTAGGTTATTAATGTGTGTCGGGGGATTATAATGTGCAAATAAGTACAGTTTTATGACATAAACAAATTAGTGAGACTCAATTTTCAAACTGCACAGCGGATTGAAAATTGTAAGTCGAACTAATCCCGAGGCTTTGCGAGGGATCTCAGGCTTTACCTCGGAGCTCTGCTCCGATTCCTTTTATCGTTTCCAAAGCTCTGCTTTGGGGTCAATACCGTTTATTTACTGTGGGGGAACAATTTACGATATACGACATACGACACGGGGAATGTACGATGTACGACATACGATGTACGATGTATTCGGGGAAGGTAGAAAGTAGATTTTACGACCATAACTCTACGAAATGAATTCCCCTCCCTGGAGAGCCTGTCCCGCATCTCATGCGGGAGGGCGTAGGGGGATGTGTGCGGCTGGCCTGGCGCTGACCCATAGTCGAAATAAGAAAAGCTAAAACTTCAATATCTTATATTCCTTCAGGTTCCAGTAAGCAGAATCCAGGCCTGTATCAAGTGTTTTTTTGTATTTTATCTGTATCAAACCAATATCCTTAGCCCAATAATAACTTGAAAACGGGGCAAACCCATTTTGCCCTCCCCATAAAAGTTTAGTATCGTCCCAAGAAGGAAGCCCTCCATCTCCGAGTAAGTCTAACCTGTATATCTCATTAAAAGTATTTGACCCGATAGTCATTGTAGGATAATATCCTGTATACTGGGGGTAAACATTCCAAGGCATAACAAAAACATTCATTTCTCCGTTTCTCTTAATTACTCTAAATGTATCTATATGCGGACAATCAATGCAACCGCCTAAAGTTTGATAATTAACAATACCATGACGATGTTTAGTATTGATATTATAATCAATCCTTTCCATTGTATACCATCGTTTCCAATCCGGATGTTCATAAAACAATGTTATCGTGTCTCTTCTCATGGATACCAAAGTACAGGTATCCAGTTCGCCGGTGCGGTTATTCTCATATATCCAATAAGTGCCGGGCTTAAAATAAAAATAATTGGCATATTCCCGGAAATAGTAAGGTCCATAATGTTGCTCCTCTTTCGGACCTCTCTCCCGTTTGCATGAAAAAATAAGACATACAATCGCTACAATAAAACCAATAATAAGAAGATTGGATTTTTTCACCTTTGTTATTTTATATCAATAATACAACTTTTTAAGGTCATTCCCCCAAATTCGGGGATGTTTTTTCGGTTTTTAAACCGATTACTGATTACCGTTTACCGATTACCGGCTTTAACTCTGTTCACCAAAATCTCAACAACATCCACTTTCGTAATGGCTTTCTCATCCGTCGATTCCAAACTGAAATGCATAGTGCACGAAGGCAATGGTTTTGTTATAAGGAATTCATAATGGACGTCCTGCACCTGGTCAAATGTGTTGACCTTACGTTTCAAAAGGAAATATTGCAGGTCGATATATGCTCCGTTTTCTGTCATCAAAAGCCTTATAAATGATTCATTGATATCTTTTTCCATACGGCATTTAAAATGAATATTAAGCAAGAGGCCGGAATCATTCAAACCAATTGCTGGCAACCGGATATTCAAGGTATCAATGGTTTTCTCTCGATCGATATGTAATGTTTTATTTACAGGGATAAACAAGGTGTCCCTGCTTTTTCCAAATCCGGAAAAATCCCAGAATTCCGCCGTGGAAAACTGGTAGGCCGGATCTGTTTTCATGAACACCATCCTGAATTTTGTTTTATCCATATGACACCAGTTCAGTATGTTTTCGTAAAACTGGTAATGTATCACCTGGTTGTAATACACTAAAAGATATGCCAATGAAAAGAAGCCAAGCTTAAACCATTTTCGCCTGAACAGGTGTACACAGGCAAAGCCAAATAATATGGTGATAGGACCGTAAAATTCTGTAATAGGCCTGCAACCCACCGTGCATCCATAATGCAGGTAATACCAGCATGAAAGCAGGTATAAAATGCTGATGGAACATACTGTAGCCCATACGAATTTTTTATATTGCCGTTTCCTCCATAACATGTATAAGGCAAACAGCAGCATCAGGAAGGGCAGGGGAGTGTAAATCGCCCATCCGCAATCAAAACCAAAAACCAGTTCGATGAGATGCGGATTTAACAAGTTGAGTTTTTCTTCGCCATAAGGATAAACATAAAACAGTCCGGTCTGCCAATACCATAAGAGGGATTGTATACTCAGCATGCATAAAACACAGAGACCAATAAGCACTGTTTTGTCGATATGCCGGCGGCTGAAAAAAGAACGGAATTCCTGCAAGCTAAAGATAAGCGGGACAAAAAGTATGGCGATGCCATTCAGTGGACGTATCAATAAAATAAGGCCATAAAACAGGCCGCAAAAAATGGCATGCCTGGTGCTGAATTGTGCTTTGAGTTGTAACAGGAAATGTATAAAAAATACCAGTGCAAAAAAGGAATAAACATGGCTGTAGGCCATATCATGCGTTGTATAACAGTAAAGGTTGGTGCCAAATACGATGAGGGGTACAAGCAAGGCTGCCACAATTGGTTGTATCCCTATGCGCATCAGTATCTTTAAGGTTTGCAAAAGACCCATGAAGAGATAGAATACCACCGACAATAAAATAGCGACCTGGTAAGTGTTTTCAAAACCAACGGATTGCCCCCTGATTTTGGCCATCACATTTCCAGCCAGGTAAAATGGCAGTTGCAGAAGGGCTACCCCTGCATAATATTTGCAGACCTGTTTGCCATTGGGTGCCTGGTTGACTACCGGAGGTATATATTGGTTCTCCGGTAATTTCCGCACACTGCTGTCAAGGAATGTGAAGTGAGGATCGTCATATTTGAGCAGGGCAGGGAGTATCACATAATACCCGAAAGCATCTTCATTTAATACTTTTCCATACAGGTTGTACCTGGTGCAGACATCATTCAGTTTTACAAGGTAAAACCCAGTAAAGGCAATGAAAATAAAATAGTGTAGATTCCTGTAAAAAGCCGTTTGCCTGAATTGCTTCATGCAGGCATTATTGGAAAATTACCAGCGGCTTCCTGTCAACGATTTTCTTATCCGCATCACTGATGATCACATAATAGACGGACCTGGCAAATCCTGAAATATCAATCGACGCCACCTCGTTTGACATCACATCAAAACTGAGTACCTGCTTGCCGTTCATGTCGATGACCAGCACATGGAAAGTGGCTTTCTCCAAAGTACTGATCTGCAGTTTGACATCTTTTTTCTCTGTAGCAGGATTCGGGAACATTTCAATTTTTGTCTGGTCGTACGTGGTATCAAAGGTAATTTCCCTGTATGGCAATCCGGTCCTGAAATTATTCAATACATACCGCATCAGGAATGCCTGCTGTTTTGTAAACATTGCAGCGCATCCATCCAATGCGTAATCCATATAATTCTCTGTCTGGTCAGGCAAGTCATTTGTAGCATCGATACAGGTATTCGGCGGATTGCTTTTACTGCAGGAATAATTCTTGTCTTTTGCATTCGGGGTGTCGAATATGCCGTCATCCACATTACATCCGTTATTGCCTTGTCCATCTCCCCAGATATGTCTCAGGCCCAGATAATGCCCGACTTCATGAATACCTGTCTTAGCCTCCACATTATTGGCAATGGCCAGGGGATTATTCCTTCCCACAATCGAGTAATGCAGGACCACACCAGATTCAACATCTGTCGAATCTTTCGTTACATTGCCCCACCAGTTCGGAGCGCCGGTAGGAGGTGTTGCAAATCCAAGGGTCATTGACACCTGGTTGGGGTAACGCATGTTGCAGGTCCAGATATTCAGGTACCTGGCCGGGTTCCAGGCATCCTTGCCTCCATTGTTGGTCCATTTCATATCGTCATTATACTCACCATAAATACTGGTGGCAAATGTAGTCTTGAATGTCTGTGTCCTGGTAATGCCATTTGTCGGGTTGCCATTCGGATCCTTGGTGGCAAGTACAAATTGAATCCTTACATCTGCGGCAATAGGCTTGAAAATAGCCCTGATACGCAGTGTGTCCGCCGTCAGTTTGCGGAAGGCGAGGTTCAACTCGTTCAGCTGGCTTTGGATATATGACTCATTGATATTTTCATTTGAATTGTTGTAAAGCACGTGGAAAACAACAGGTATCTGGTAATATTGTGTGTCCGGTATGATCTTTCTCTTGGCGCCTTGCATATCATTGTATTCAAGCATGGCCTGTTCGAATAGCGCATTCTGCCAGGTAAGGAAGTTAGGCTGTTTTTTGAGTAACTTTTCCACTTCGTGCTGGTAACCACAAATTTCATGCTCATGGGTTTGTGCTTTTAAAACGAATACAAGAAGTAAGAAGCTAAAACAAATAATTATTCTTTTCATTTAAGGTGATTTATTTTCCTGTAAAACTGGGTTTGCGTTTTTCGTTGAAGGCAGCCACACCTTCCTTGTTGTCTGAACTGCTTCCGGCGGTTTCCTGGCAAAATGCCTCGTATTCCAGCATGGTTTCCAGGTCGCTGTTAAATGACTTGTTCAGCAGCTTTTTCATCAGGCCTATGGCCTTAGTGGGGGCAGCGGCGTAATAGTCGGCTATGGCCTGTGTTTCTGCATCGAGGTTTTCAGCAGGTACACAGCGGTTGATCATTCCCCATTCAAGGGCCTGTTTGGCGCTCACCTTGTTACCCATGGTACTCAGTTCAAAGGCACGGGCACTTCCTACCAGTCTTGGCAGGAAAAATGAGGAGCCGCTGTCCATTACGAGTCCCACATTGATAAATACTTCAATCAGGCTTGCATTTTCTGATGCAATGATAAAATCGGAGGCGAGGGCCAGCGAACAACCCGCCCCTGCAGCTACACCATTCAGTTTACAAATGATGGGTTTGGGCATATTCCGCATCTCGCGGATGATGGGGTTATATCTTTTGTGCAATGAGTCAATAAAAGAACGTTTTTCGGCACCGGCTGCAGCTTTCAGGTCCTGGCCGCTGCAAAATGCCTTTCCGGCACCTGTCAGCACCAGTACCCTTGTATTTTCATCCTTCCTTGCTGTCTTTAATGCATCCTGCAATTCATAGCTTTGTTCATCATTAAACGCGTTGAATACATCAGGCCTGTTGAGGGTGATGGTCGTTATATTTCCGTTTTGTTCATACCGGATGCAAGTATAGGTCATAATTCTTTTACAAAAATACGATTTTTATTGAAATAAAAAAAGAAAAAGCAGGGCCAATTCTCATGTTCAGGGGCATTTTTTGGGAGCTGACCTTTAATCCGTAAAAAGCGCCAGGATACATTGTTCTCTTACCTTCCACAATTCGCTGTGGGTCAGATGGATATTGGGGTTGGCACGCAACCATTTCTCTAAATAATTTTTATGGAAATCAACCTTGAAATCCGTAATCTGACCTGGCATAATGCGGATCTCTTCCAGGATATCCGGGCCATAGGTTTCGGGGTCAAACCCCGGGCCTGTAAAATCAAGGATATGACCATCATATTTCAGGTAATTATGTGCTTCAGGGAGATACTCAAGCTTATGATCATCAAGTACTTTTTTTACTTTGGGGGTGTTGCCAGGACTCATTTTAAACATGCACAATGTGAGGTGTATATCTTCAAAACCTTGTTCATCGGCAAGCGATTTTAACAGTGCATGTTTGGTGCTGCAGGTGCCATACTGATCGCTCAGGACGGTTTTCAGATCATTTTTATCTTCATTGCGCCGGTATGGCAGGGTCTGAATGTATGATGCAGCCTGCATGAAGGATCGGATGTCAAGGCCGGTAAAAACATCAGACACCCTTCCACGTTTTATGATCTCGAAATCAGGAGAAATTCTGTGTTTATTCATCTCTGCGAATTAAATGAAGATTCAAAAATATGTAATTCCTTATTAATAGTAGAGTTGGTACTTACATGATTTTTACACATTCACCGGAAATAAAAAATGCAGGAACTCCTGTCCCTGCATTTTCCAAAAGTGTTATGCATATCACTTGCTGATCTTTTCGGCAGGCTTGGAAGAAGGTTTTATTCCGGGGAATGATTTTTTCTGTGAACCTCCACTGTTATTGTTGTTGTTATTGCTTGGATTCCTGGGTTGATAGACCGGATTCTCCTTATAGACCTTGCTTTGTTGCCCGGTACTGCCGGGACATGGTGTGCAATTGCATGGCAGATACACTTTATTGGAATCCTTGGGGTCAACATACAAACTGTCGTACATGTATTCCTTGTAATAACCTTCCTTGACAAGTTTTTTATCATAATCACGCTCTGAAATATCAAAGATGACACCGATCTTGAATTGCTCCACCCGGGGAGTGACTTTATCGATCTTTAAATTGTAGTTCAGTCCGTTAAAAGTGGATTGGTCCATGTCGACAAGATTAACAGGTGTGCCTGACATCATCTCATACCTGGCATCGAGAGAAATGGATGGGCTTAAGCGCAACCTTGCACCGACCCCAAAACCGTACATCAGGGAAACAGATGTGTGGGCATTATGGGTTGAGCTGCTTTCGCTTTCCTTCAAGTCCAGGTAGGATGAAACGGTCTGGCCGGTGGAATACATCCTTGGTCCTGCAAATACATTGACGTATGGCACCAATGGAAATTTAGCATATTCAAGATGCGCCCTGCCGAGGAGATCCATGGAATAAGTTCTCAGCCTTGTGAATCCGCTATCCTGGGTGGTGTTGTTCAATACGACATTGCTTTTTTGGCCTTTGCCATAAAATTGCATGCCCCAATCAAGTCCCCCGTATAATCCCCAGGACTTGTTATTGGTCCTGTTGCCCGACATGAATTGCAGGTTAAAGCCGCCACTCCTGACATCCTTGTTTAAAGGTCTCTGTCCTGTAAAATGAATGCCAATCCAGAAATCCTCCACGGTTTTTGCCCTTGCCTTGGCAATATATTCGTATTCTTCATTCACCCATATTTTCCGGGTGAAAACCCTGTAAGTTTTGCCGTCTGTGGTCACCATCCTGACGGAATCCTTAAAAGGCTCATTCGGATCAGAAGAGCCTTCTGCAGTAGTAGATTGCAAGCTGGTTTTGCCTTTGGCAATCTTTTTTTCCGCTTTACCCATGCCGGTCTTGGCAGTATTCAATATTGGTTCATCGGCAGTGACTGCATGTTCAACTTGTGAAGTCGCGAGATGGTTCTTGTAGACATCCATGGCCGCAGTTTTGTTACTGGTTCCGAGCAACATCCATGTTGCCAGGGAAAAAATACTTAAAGTACTCATAATGGTCATAATAAATAAGGTTTTTTTGTAATCGTTAAATTTTTGTTGAGGAACAATCAAGACAGGGTTTAAATCGTCTTTATCCAAAAGTGTTTTCATGTGCTCCCATGATGCAACATCATAGTCAGCCTTGTATGAAAGAAATCCTTCATTAAAAAGTTCGTCAGGCAATATTGAAGTGTTCTTTTTCATGATTTCAAGTAGTTTTTTTCAATCCTTTGTTTTAGTATTTTGCGCGCCTGGTTCACATGCCATTTGCTGGTACCTTCTGAAATGTTCATCATTTCACCAATTTCAGCATGCTGGTAACCCTCCATGGCAAACATGTTAAACACCACCCTGGTACTTTCAGGTAATTCATTGAGCAGGCTCATCAGGTCCTGTACATAAAGCTCCTGCAGGGATGAAGTGTCGATGGTGGAGGCCTCCATGTCATTATCTACTTCAACAGTCTTCATTTCCTTCATCCTGCTTCTCAGCCTGTCAATGATACTGTGATAGATGATCCTGTAAACCCAGCCGTCGAACGAGCCGTTGAAACGATATGAATCAAGGCTTTTAAAGACTTTGAGGAACCCTGAGTTCAGCACTTCCATCGCGTCATCCCTGTTGCCGGTGTAGCGCATGCACATGGCCATCATTTTCCCGTAATACCGCTTGTAAAGGATTTCCTGTGCAGAGCGCACATTTGCCCTGCAGTCATTTATCAGCTTTGCCAGTTCCGGATCCGGCGATGCTGATAACAACTCTTCGTTGTTGATATTGACTGATATTTCAGGAAGGTAAGACATAACACCCTGTATATGTTTTATATCAAATGACGTACCTTACCCAAAAATGGTTGGGTGAATTTTGAAAAAAAGGATTAAATGTTATTTTTGACGGACAAAAAAAAAGCAAGGAACAGGTTTCCTTGCTTTTTATAAAATTAGAGAGACTCAATTTTCCATCCGCCTTAGGCGGAGAGGGATCCAAGGTTTTATTATTCGATAGCCTTGCCCACTAAGTCCATTAAATCATTACTGATACCCATGAAGCTGAATCCGCCGTCATGAAATAAGTTCTGCATGGTGACATATCTTGTGTAATCGCTGAATAAACTGATACAATATTGTGCGCAAGCTTCCGCACTTGCATTCCCGAGGGGACTCATCTTATCGGAATAAGTGAAAAACGCGTCAAACCCGCCTACACCGGTTCCGGCTGTAGTAGCAGTCGGGCTCTGGCTGATGGTGTTTACACGTACCTTTTTGGCTTTGCCGAAATGATATCCGAAACTGCGCGCAAAACTTTCCAACAGGGCCTTGGCCTCAGCCATTTCGCTGTAATCAGGGAATACCCGCTGTGAAGCGATATAAGTCAATGCCAGTATGCTGCCCCATTCATTCATTGCATCCTTCTTGTAGAGCGTCTGCATCAGCCTGTGAAAGGAAATAGCAGAAATATCAAAGCTCTT
>JANWHK010000053.1 GCA_025450395.1 Bacteroidia bacterium | reverse complement strand
CATTGGGTTTAAGTGCATAAGCCTTGAACTTCTTGCCTATCAGGTGCATGTGTGGATTGATGGTCAGGACAGAAATATCATTGTAAACAGTCACTTGCGTCACATGCCGGGTAACCTTGTTGGCAGGTACCTGCAAAGGTGGTAAAATCGGAGAAACACCATTGGTCCCCAGCATCAGTTCAAATGTGGGTCTCACTGGCGGTATATCAGAAAAATAAACATATAGCTTCGGACTGTCTACCAGGTTTTTCCTTGAAGGCCCATAATGGATATCATTGGCTACAAAAGCGCCTTTCATTGACATAATAAATCCTCCTATTCCTCTGGGATAGATCGTGCCCATGGCACCCGGGAGGTAATTGACCGCAGAATGCACTCTCTCAGGCTGGCTTCCATCATGGTTATATAATTTGAGTTCTTCAAACTGCTGCTGGAATGAATCGGATTCAAGGTCAGCAAAGCGATTGCCGTCAAATGGGTTGGTCTGATCAGTAAAACTGAGATAATGACCGTTCATGTGATGGGCATACCCTGGCTGCTGTGTAACAAAAACAACTGAACGTACAAATGTTTCAGGCGGTGCCTCATTACGTCTTTCATAAGGTATTTTCAACACATAAAACCGGTCCCTGTTATCGTTATATATCCTCACCGGTTCAATATTTATGATCATGTCAGGCTTTGGGTATAGAGAAGCTGCCGAAGGCAATGAAAACACCTGTTCATTTTTGTCACCTTGTTGGCAGCCCTTGCGGTACCATTTACCTATTGTTTCCATTTCCGCATCCGTCAGTCCCCTTTCATTGATGAACCTGGAATACTGGCGGTCAGCAGGCCAGGGCGGCATATATTTCGTTGAGGTTACATGGACAATCATCTTTGCCCTTTTCTTCACATCCTCGTATGATAGCAATTCAAAAGGTGCACCCCCGTTCGGCCTGTGGCAAGGCGTACAGTTCTTGTGAATGATGGGGGCAATATCGTGTGAAAATGTAAGTTCATGACCGGTATCGCACGTCACAAAAACACTACTTAGGCTCAATAAAACAACCCACTGCCTGAGTAAAAGGGATTTGAACGGCTTCATTTTCAGACAGCGAAAATAATGCATTATTTACATAATTTATACTTGCCCTCGGTTTAGAACTGCCAAGCTTCTCAAAACGGTCGTCGATCTTTCCCAGGTACCTGGTTTTATTTCCTTTCATGATAACGGCTTGCGGAGTAACCGTTGCATTGAGTTTCCTTGCAAGTTCATATTGCTTGTCCAAGACAATCCGCGATGCGGGAATGGAATCATAATCACAAAAAACATTTAAATCCTCCAGTTTCTGATCACCACAAAATACATAATATATATTGGTTTGAGGATTCTGTGCTTTCAGCCGGTAGAATTCCCCCTGGTATTTTCTGCATATAGGGCATTCTGCATTCAGGAAAATAAAAACAGCCGTTGAATCCTGTAATTTAATCTTCTTTCCTGAAAGTACTGTAAAATCAATCGAATGGCGGCAGGAGAAACATAAAAAACAAATACAGATCAGGTTAAAATGAAAAAAAATGATTTGAGGATTAAACTTTTTCATGTTAAGTTCGTCAAAAATACGCATTGCAAATTAATCAGCCTATTTCTGACCAGGAATTATTTAAGAGGTTTGTCGACGAAGGCAAACCTGAAAATCTATTCAGGATAATCATGGACAGGTTCAAACAGAAGGTCTATTGGCAGGTGCGCAGGATACTACTGTTGCACGACGATGCCGATGAGGTCAGCCAGATCGTATTCATCAAGTTGTGGCAGAATGCAGAGAGTTTCAAGTTCAACAGCGCCCTGAGCAGCTTTATTTTCAGGATAGCTTATAATGAAAGTATTACATACCTGAAACATAAAAACAGGTTTCGTTCCTTTGACGAATTACTGGACAGTGATGGTCATTACAGCAAGTCCATAACACAGGGAAGTGAGATGGACGGAAACGAGATCGCCTTAAAACTGCAAAACGCCTTATTGAAATTACCTGAAAAACAGCGACTTGTGTTTAACTACAGGTATTATGATGACCTGCCCTATAAAGAGATCAGCGATATCACCGGCACATCCGAGGGCGCTTTAAAAGCCAATTACCACCACGCAGTGGAAAAAATCAAATTATTTTTAGAACTCAATTAAACTTTTTTAGAATTAAAACGTCAAACACCAGGAAAATGGAAGAATTAGATAAAAAATACCAGGATAACGGCTTCAAGGTTCCCGAACATTATTTTGAGGATTTTGACCATAAGGTATTGGAAAGGCTCAGGGAAATGCAGGAAAAACCAAAACCAGGATTGCGGGTTTGGAAGAAACAGGCATGGCTGGTGGCGGCAAGTATGGCCCTTATATCGGCGATTGCCTATATTGCATACCAGACAGCACCGGTGACAAACCAGGAGCAGTTATCATTCGACAACCTGGACCCTGAAGAACTTATAGCTTATGAAAATGAGATTGAACTCAGCGAAGATGAATTTGAAGATATCATCCCAGCCTATACCATCGACTCGCTTTATAATGCTGAAATATTACCAGTCAGCTATGAATTCAACGAACAGGACTTGCAGGATATTGAAGAAGAATACTCAGCGCTAGACGAAGAAATAGAGATATAAAACCACAAACAATTTAAAAAATGACAAAACCATGATCAGACAATTATCCATTTTCATTTTAAGTTTTTTAATGCTTTACAACAGTGCCCCAATCATGGCACAAAACGGTAAAGACAAAAAAACAAAGGCTCAGAAAAAAGAAAAAATCAATGAGTTAAGAAAGAAGTATTTCAATGAAAAGTTATCCTTATCGGAAACCGAACAAAAAGGATTCTGGCCGTTGTATACGGAATACAAACAGAAGGAAAAGGCTCTGCGCGATTCATTCAGGAGCAAATACAAACCAAATGACGTGATCTTTATGGATGACAAGCAGGCCGAAGAATTCCTGAATGCCAGTATCAAGCTGAACGAGGACCAAAACAACCTTTTCAAGGAATATGTCACCAAATTCAAGAGGGTGATCTCCGTGAAAAAAGTGGCCATGTTGCCACTGGTGGAAAGAGAGTTCAAAAGCGAGATACTTAAAAAGGCCAGGGAACATCACAAACCGGGCAACCAGGGTCCTCCTCCCGACGAGGATTGATCTGTGACCCATCCGCCTAAGGCGGAGAATTTAGGGTATGAATGATGTAACAAATTGCGGAAGTTATGTAATACTATTACGCCTGAATCCATACAAATTTGTGCAATGAAAATAAATTTTCTGTTTGCCGTTTTAATAATGGGTATTTTCATTGCGATTTCCGCTTGTTCCAGGGCAATGGTACTTAAAAAACGCCTGCCAAGCGAATGGAATATTTCCAGTTATGAAGAGAAGACAGTGGAAGGAACAGCAAGTTCCGTGTTAAATATAGGGTCAATCAGGTTTGAAACGAATGGTACAGGCACCAAATCCATTAATTTTAAGCTTATTGACAGGGTTATAGAAGATTACCAGCCATTTGAATGGAAAATCCTGGCTGATACTGTTACAGTGGTCATTTCAGGGACTTCCTATTTTTCAAAGGCCTGGACAGTATTGGAAAGTTCACCATCCAGCCAGGTATGGAAAGCCGCCGACAGGGTTGGGAATACGCAGACCATGGTATTGACAAAAAACAAGGTGGATACACGGATAAGTGACAGATCGGGTAATGATTGATGCGAAAAGTGAACATATAATTGAAAAAGTGTTTCGATTGATATAGTGTAAGTTTAGTTAAGAATCGCCCACCCGGGCAAAAAAGCCCTACTTTTTACCTCAGTTTAAAGTAAGGCTTTTTTCATAAAACTATCCGCCAAATCAACATCCTTTGTATTATTTTTGCCAGGTATTTATCCATCAAGTCATGACCCAAACAAATTCACCTAATCCCACAACTCCAATGATAAAAGAAGCCAAAACAATCTATCCGGTCACAGAACTTATCCGGAAAAGGTGGAGTGCCCGCTCATTTTCCGAGAAAAAGATCTCACAGGATGATCTCAACACATTATTTGAGGCGGCCAGCTGGGCGGCGAGCAGCGGCAATGAACAGCCTTGGCAATATGTATATGCTTTTCATGGAACGAACAGTTTTACAAGGCTTTGGGAATGCCTGGATGTGGGAAACCAGCTATGGGTTAAAAACGCAGCTGTCCTGATGGCCTCGTTGAAACGGACCACCAGCGAAAAGACTCAAAAAGAAAATCCACTTGCATCACATGATACAGGTATGGCCAATGCACATATATTCCTGCAAGCCGTTTCAATGGGTATTTATGGACATCCTATGGCGGGTTTTGATAAAGACAAGTTAAAAGGGGTACTGGAATTAAATGAACACCAGGAATCCATATGCATGATTGCACTCGGATATCTCGACAGTCCGGACAAGCTTGAGGAACCTTTCAGGACCAGGGAAGTGACACCCCGCACCAGGAAACCGATAGACAGTTTTGTTAAACCATTGTAAAGCTTTATTTAAAAAGGAATTTGGCGCATAAAAAAACAGACGAAATTCGCCTGCCTTTTCTATTTGTGATTTCATGTAAGCATCTTTTCTTCAAGAGGGTCAAATACCCTGCTCATCAATCAAACACGATTTTGGTTCGTTTGTGAATTCTGGTGATTTTTTTCGCTGGATGCAAGGTTACGCACAGCATTTTTTGCTTCATCCGTTTTTGTACTGACTTTTTCTAACAACTCAGTGCCTGTGTTTTCTGCAGACTCAAGTTTGTCCAATACAGTTTCTGTCAGGTCGCTGAACTTGTTTTTCAAACCATCGACATAGGCATTTCCCTTGCCGATTAGTTTTTTGCGGGTTTCTGATCCTTTTGCGGGTGCAAATAATACACCGGCCAATGCGCCTGCGACAATTCCTGCCAAGACGCCCAATACTACTTTACTTTCTGTGTTCATAATGATTAAGATTTATTTACTTATTAATTTAAGTTTAGTTATATCATGGCTTTAAGACCAATAAAACAACAATGCAAAGATGTTCCCTAATTATTTTCTATACCTTACATAATTGTAGTTTAGATTTATATCTTTTCCATGTTAACAAAAATCAAACTACTGATTTATTTACATAAGTAATTTTTCCTCACATTTTCATCATAAAAAAATAACATAAAATCAGTTTTGCTTTCCCATGTCAACGTCTACTTTTGTATCAAAATTTAAACAATTTAAACCCATATCATTATGACAACCCAACAAGAATCAACACAGGAAAAATCATTGAAAATCAAGGAAGTTGCCGACAGGTTTTATGAACTGGCCAAGGAAGCCCGTTTTGACCTCATCCAGGCTGAACTATTCAGCAGCGATGCAAGGAGTATTGAGCCTGACAGTTCACCATTTCCCTTGACAGAAGGTCTTGACAACATCATTGAAAAGGCGAAACAATGGCAGGAAATGACAGAAGCAAATCATGGTGGATACTGCGATGAGCCCATCATAGCAGGAAACTTCTTTGCCTGCACCATGGGTATGGATATCACCTTAAAAGGGCAGGAAAGAAGCATGATGGACGAAATCGCCGTTTACGAAGTAAAGGACGGCAAAATCGTGTTGGAACAATTCTTCTATTAAAAAAAGCACTAAAAACTAAACTATTGTTTTATATAAAATCATGGTAGGCGAAAGCCTGCCATTTTTTTTGCCCGGGAGGACAATTTACAAATTACAAGTTACAATTGGGGAAAAGTACGAAGTACGAGGTACGAAGGACGAAACCATTTACAAGTTACAAGAAATTGTTAATATTATTATTTAATGGTTCTTGGTTTTCAATTATTCATTGTTAATTATTCATTATTGCCATAGCTACATTCTTCGCGACTATCATCCTTCCCTTTTGGTTGTAATGTTCTGTTGTCCATGATTTCTCGCCGAAACATTCTCCCGGAACTGCCTCGAGGTTGTCGATCATGATGACGCCCATCCGGCTGTAACGTTTTACCAGCAGGTCCCTGTTTGCATACATAAAATAGACAAGCTCCTTCCCTACCAGGCTGTCTGCCCAGTGTACATTTTCGCTGAGTATGTTAAAATAGAGTTTGATATTTTTTTCACGGCATATTTTTACAATCTCATCAAAGTCCTTAATG
>JANWHK010000052.1 GCA_025450395.1 Bacteroidia bacterium | reverse complement strand
CACCAGGATAATTGCCCTTATTGCAGCCTTGACAGCCGTTGTCCTGATGTCGTGGAACCAAGGTGATAAACCCGGTGCAAAACAGTTCCTGATACCATTCCTGATATTTATCGGTTCGGGAATCGTTGACACGGCCATTAACCTGCTGCGCATGGAACTTGATAGCAGGCAGCTCGACAATGAAACAGGCATCACATTGATCTTCACGGGTGCCTTGTGTTTTTCCCTGCTTGTTTTACTATTTAAGAACAGGCATCTTATCAAGGATTACAGAAGCCTTGGTTTTGGTTTATTATTGGGCATCCCGAATTACCTGTCCATTTATGTGATGATGAAAGCACTGGGCTCGGGTGTATTTTCATCCAACCAGTTTTACATGCTCAACAACACAGGCATCATGGCGCTTTGTTTCCTCCTGGGATTGTTGTTATTCAGGGAAAAAATCAACCTGCCAAAAGGCATAGGATTGGTTTTATCCATTGTTTCCATTTACCTTATACTGTACTGCTAATGTTATTCTCCGATGCATACCACACCATCAATGAAAATGCAGAATGTCTATACAAATCCAAGGGCAGCAAGTTCTATGCTTTTTGTTACAAAGTGCATTCCGAAGAAGATGTGAAAGAAAAGCTGAACGGCTTGAGGCAGCGATATCCCGATGCCTCACATCATTGTTACGCTTATGTTTTACATTATGATAAAAGTGTTTTCAGGGTCAATGATGACGGAGAGCCATCAAATACGGCAGGTAAACCTATTCTCCGGCAGATACAGAAACACGACCTGACCAATATACTGGTAGTGGTAGTGAGGTATTTCGGTGGCACCCTGCTTGGAGTGCCGGGCCTGATTGAAGCATACAGCCAATCTGCCTTGGAATGCCTTTCCTTATGCAGCATCTCAAAACACCAGATAGTTGAAAAATACGAATTGTCATGCCCTTTCGGACTTGAAAAAGACATTTACAAACTCTGCAAACAATTTCATATCAATTTGTCCGTTAAACAAAATCAGGAGTGCTTTTGTGCTGAAATTAAAATACCTTTGCAGCAAACAGGTGCTTTTAAACAACAACTTAAGTCATATTACCAGGTTTCAATTAAATATACCGGCATAGAATGATTCGAAAACCATTAGCAGCTATTTTTCTTTTTTGTATCAGTGCGGTCGCGATGGCCCAAAACAATGATTATTTCAGCCTGAAAGACGTCAGGACATTCCGCTTTGAACACCTTGAATTAAACAATGAAAGAGATATAAGGACATTTATAGAAAACACGTCGGATTATAATTTCATAGAGGCCTTGAAAGTGGATGAAACCCCACAATTGAACCGCATACTTTCAGTGCTCAGCAAATGTTACAGCCTGAAAGAACTCGACCTGGCAGGTTATTCCGGAGATTTTAATGAGCATTCCTTCGATTCATGCGCAGAGATCGAGATCCTGCACCTAAGCATCAATGAAGAAAAACTGGACCAACTGCGCTTTATCAATTCATGCAAGAAACTCACTACTCTATACCTGTACATCAAGGGTAAACCTGAAAACCTGGAGCCCCTGAAAAACCTCCCACAACTGAGGGAGATCCACATCATAGGTGATCTTCTGCCCAAGCACCTGGCTACAACTATAGAAAACCTGAGAACGCAGACTTCACTCAATATACTCGGCCTCAGTGTTGACAGGGTCACGGATCTGCCGGCGAATATCACAAAATTCAAGATGCTTGGCAAACTGATACTTTATGATAACCTCTCTGTCTATACCAATAAAGGCATTGATGAATTAAGTGAGGAAAAACTGAGCATTGCCTTTAATCTTTTTTCTGACATGATGAGCGCCATTGCCATCTCCTATTTTTCAAACAATGGCAAGTTAAGCGATTTTGAGATCGATTACCTCCAGTTGATATACCAGGGAGAGATGTTGTCACAACAGTTCACCGAAGAAGAAACAACTGCAGGAAACGAGATCAATATTCCTTTCAGGAAGGAATTCCAGCCTGATTTTGCAAAGACAGCAGAATTTAACCCACCCTATCCTTCTATTGTCCCTGCCAGTGAGATCTTTATCATCAATCCGGCAAGCAGCAGCGTGATATACTCAAATAGCGGACTGAAAGTGACCATCCCTGCGAATAGTTTTATCAATGAGGCTGGAGAGCAGGTATTCGACCCGGTCTATATCAAGATCACGCAGATCACACAACCATCAGATATCCTGTTTGCAGGGCTGAACCTGAAGAACGGGCACCAGCAACTATGCAGCCCTTTTATCTTTAATATACAGGCTACAACCGTCAGAAGTACGGCAAAACTAAAGGAGGGATACCAGCTTAAGGTATTGATGCCTGTGGCTGCAGATACCGCCGTCAATTATTTTTTCGACTATGAGTCCAATACATGGCAAAACCTGAATTTTTACAATGAGGTGTTTGCCAACAATTTTGTACCAACAGATTTTTACAAGATCGAATCTTCCAACCAGCATATTCCATATTACCAGTTCGACACCAGTTCGTTTAATTCAAGGTTTTACGGCCCTCATCATTATTTCCTGAACGATAAGTTTAACAGCAATGAACTGTTGTTCAAAAAGAAAACCTTCTACACGGATCTCGACAGGTTTTGGTCCAAGGACTATAATAAATCAGGGCAACTGAAAGGCATAAAGATCAAGAACGGGAAGTCATATGTTAAATTACAAAAAGTGATTCCCAAGGTCAGGAATAAGGAGAGACAGTATTTTAAAGTATTGGATAAAACGGAACAACAGATCATACCTGAACTGAAGCCGCTTAAAGGCATCAATTTTAATGTGAAGACCAATCCTGAAAACAAGAAGGAATTCAGTGAAAACTTTGTAAAACACACAAAATATGTGGATGTAAGGATACATTATTCGGAAGGCCGGGATTTTTGCGAGATACTCCTGAAAACAACTGATGGATACAGGAAATTAGTGGCCTTTATAACGGATTCGGATGACAAGAAGATCATCAAAAGCCAGTTGAAGAAATTTCAGAAGGCATATACACAATATGTGAAAATCAGGGCAAGGAGGACCATGGAATTTAACCATTTGAACATGGCCCGCTATGAGGAATACAAAACTTTCAGCAGTGAAAAAACAAAAAATCTCGAAAGGAATAAGCAGTTATCCGAGGTCAAGATACACCAGCTAGGCACTTTTGGCCTGATGTATAACACAGAACCCACATTCTCCACCAACCTGATCGCGCAATATACTGACATAAGTGGCTTGCCTATAGATATCAAGGAATTATTCCTTGTAGACTCACGTTATAACACGGTCATCAAGGTTCAGGCAGGCAATATTTCATTTGATCCCGCAACCTGCCAGTATATTGTAGCTACAGATTACAACGGCAACTTGTATTACGCCAATAAAAATGACATTTCAGCATCCAATTTAAGCAACAATGCCCTGACTTATATCAAGCTTAAAAAAGTCAGCACCAATTTAAACAGCGTTATTTTCTTCAATAATTTAATAAGGAATTAATTACGCGCAAATCACCCGGACTGTATGTGGACCATCGGTTTCCGGTCAGCAAGTATCCCCAATAAGTTTATTATGATTCAGAAGCGTTTTGCCCGGAAATGTACTGTTCGAGGAACGAGATATGTATTTTTTGTTCCTCTATGATGGCATTCACGATATCGCCAATACTGAGGATTCCAATAACCTTGCCGCCGGACATGACCGGAAGGTGCCGGATGCGTTTGTCCCTGAATAATTGCATACAATCCTCTATATCCATTTCAGGTGTGACGGTGTAGACCTCATGCGTCATGACCTCCCTTAAGGGTGTACTTTTGGCTTTGCGTCCCTGCATGATCCCCTTCCTGGCATAATCCCGTTCTGAAAAAATTCCCACAAGGAGTTCTCCTTCCATCAATAGTATGGCGCCTGTGTTTTTCTCAGCCATAAGCTCAAGTGCCTCTATAACCATTTGGTCAGGAGCAAGGGAAAAAATGAGGTTAGCTTCTTTTCCTTCCAGCAGTTTTTTTACGTTAATCATAGGTAATGAATTTAATTAATCATAAACAATTTTTTTGCAATTCAAACATTGCGGCTAATAGATTTTACCGAAAGGAACCCAACAAATCCAATTGACAAACAGCACCAAACAAGTTGTAAACAAGTAGTTTACAGGAACTATTTGTATATGCAAAGATAATACAATCTTTTATATTATCAAATTGTTGCAAAAAAATGTGAATCACGAAATTAGCATGAAATAAAATCAATTATTCATGATCACGATCTTGCACAGCGCGGAAGATGTGCCATTGTAATCTATCCTGATAAAATAGGTTCCGGCGGCAATATCCCCTGTCTCTATTTTGGCCTCACCTTTTAAATTTTCAAGTGTGGAGGAGTAAACCTCCTTGCCAAAAATATCCATCATGACAACATGAGCTTGTTTGTCACTTTTATCACCTTGAACACTGTAATAAAAATAGAACACCTGTTTGGCCGGGTTCGGGTAGGCCATGCCAATTTCAATCTTCGAGATACTGGCTCCGCTGCGATTGTTGATTTCCTTAGTTACGACCGGAGTCCTGGAAACAATTTCTTCGGGTGTTACACTATTTTCCAATACGGGAGTTACCGTGGCTGGCGTGGTGGCAATGACATTCCCTGCAGGCTGTTTTCGGGGTACGTGGACCACCATATTTGAATCGGTTAAATCCATATCAAGGAAATACAGGTCATTCTTGTCCCATGTCTTATTTGACACGACTACCGCCATCAGCTTACCATCCTCTGCAAAACTGACCTGACTGACGTCAAGGTGTTCCTCAAACGTTTTCACCACATATACAGTTGGGCCAAAATCCTCTGTTATTGCATTTCTTTTTTTGCAGAACAGCTCATTTGTCGATTCGTTATTCGTAAAATAATAAACCAGGCCATTCTTGCTGATGCAACCCATCTCCTTGTTGGTGGTAGTGACCACTTCCTTGAATGCATACCTGTTTTCAGCAACTAAAGTATAACAAGCCATTGAAACATCCCTGGAATTGCCAATATAGGCATACATGATACGCATATCGGAGGTAAAGCTCAGGTATGAAAAAGGATCTATACCGGTCAAATCTGTATTGTTGATGATTTCGATCTTCTGCAACTGGTGGAACCTGCTCAATGAACCATTTAGTGACTGACAGGAAAAAAGCGTAGTACCACTGATAAAATACAAGGTCATTTTATCCGCTGTCAAATAACAGGAGCGGATACTGCTTGAAAAATTATCAATGACAACAGGCACTGGCACCCGCCACTTTCCTGCATCCTTGTGTGTATAGAAAATCCAGTCCTGCGTCTGGTTATTGGTATAATACAGGTCTTGCCCATCGCTGGTAATAAAAGGATAGGCCTCGGTCTTGCATTTCGTGTTAAAATCAAACGGCGTTAATTCCTCCGTTTGATATTCTGTTTTACTGCAGTCTGAAAAATTGGTAGAAGTGCGGTCTTTTTCCTGGGCTTGCTGCTCAAAAGCAATGGAAATAAGAAAGATGAAGAGCGTAGTTTTGATATTCATAGTATCAGCTATAACGCAAATGCATGCAAAAAATTATAGCCGAAACACAATTATTTTACAAAATACGCTTGGTTTAAATATTCCCGGTTGGTGATGAACACCAAACCGCAACACCAATCATATATCACATTGTACATCTTACATCACATCGTATGTCGTATGTCGTATATCGTACATCATTTGTCCTTCACCTCATACAGCATCTCTTTCTGGACCACATTCACCTTGCTGCCTTCATTGATCTTCAGGTTGATGGCCTCGTAAGGCGCAGTAATCACTTCCTCACCCGGTTTTAAACCCTCTATGATCTTGATATATTTCGTATCCTGTATGCCTGTTTTTACTTTTCTTCGCTCTGCCTTGCCATCCTTGATTACAAATACCACCTCTTCCTTATCACCGGAATTATCCTTTTTCTCTTTCATCGTGATAGCTCCGACCGGCACTGCCATCACCTGCTTTTCGTGCTTGGT